>JAGBVI010000119.1 GCA_017630395.1 Paludibacteraceae bacterium | reverse complement strand
CAGGTGGTTATGGCGGCGGGGTTCCACCTCTATCCATTCCGAACAGAGAAGTTAAGCCCGCTTGCGCCGATGGTACTGCAGATTGTGGGAGAGTAGGAGGCCGCCATCTTAAGGGATCATTCTTTGAATGGTCCCTTTTTTATTTTATAGTTTTAGTACTTATCCTTGTCACTTTGCTCCCAAAATATAACACTTGTGCGTGCAAACTGAAGTATAATTTCTTTATTTAATTTCTTTTTTTTAGATAGAACGATAGATGAGCTGAATACAATACTATTTTTATACTTTTATTGTTTCTTTGCTAGTGTCTTGATAAAATCCGTATCATTGGCTGAAAGATACGTTCGATTTGTTAAGACCAAATATAAAGGAAGATGAACTGATTAAACTACTACCATATAACTACAAAAATTAAACGACTTGATACTCAATATCAAGTCGTTTTTTACTAGAATGGTATCTAAATTAGGATGGTTACACTTAATTATTATTGGTCTATTTTAAATCTTCTTTACAAATTCAGATTTTAGACCCATTGCTCCGATTCCATCTATTTTGCAGTCGATGTTATGGTCTCCGTCAGTTAAGCGAATGTTTTTTACTTTTGTTCCAACTTTTACAACCAATGAAGTTCCTTTGATTTTTAAGTCTTTAATTACGGTTACAGTGTCTCCGTCTTGTAAAATATTGCCGTTGGCATCTTTTACTATATTGGTCTCTTCTTGTTCTTCGTCGGGGTTCCATTCATATGCACATTCAGGACATACAAGTAAACTTCCGTCATTGTAGGTGTATTCTGAGTTACACTTCGGGCAATTCGGTAATTGATCCATAAATTTATTTTTTTATTGTTTTGTTAATATTTTATGCAAATATAGTATAGAAAGTTTATCAAATAAAAAAATATCCCTAAATTTGTATCAGAACGAAATTTTTATACGTATGGAGAATTTTAACTTTTATAGTCCGACAGAATTTGTTTTTGGTCGAGATAGAGAGAATGAGAGTGGAAAATATGTTCGCAAATATGGCGGGTCAAAAGTATTACTTCATTATGGCTCCAATTCCGCTAAACGTTCAGGATTGTTAGATAGAGTGAAAAGCTCATTGGTGGCAGAAAACTTGGAATATGTTGAGTTGGGAGGTGTTCAACCTAATCCACATGATTCGTTGGTTTATAAAGGAATCGATATTTGTAGGAAAGAAAATATCAATTTTATTTTAGCAATAGGAGGAGGTTCAGTTATAGATTCGGCAAAGGCTATTGCTATGGGAGTTCTATACGATGGCGATTTTTGGGATTTTTATTCGGGAAAATCTCCCAAAGAAGCATTGCCGATTGGAACAGTCTTAACTATTGCTGCGGCTGGTAGCGAAGGCTCTGGCGATTCTGTTATTACAAAAGAGGAGGGAATGTTAAAACGAGGTGCAGGAGGGAATTGTTTACGTCCAAAGTTTTCTGTTTTGAATCCTCAATTGACAACCACTTTGCCGGCTTATCAAACAGCTTGTGGTGCAACGGATATTATGGCTCATATATTTGAACGTTATTTTACCAATACAAGAGAAGTTGAAGTTACCGACCGTCTTTGTGAAGCATTGCTTCTCACTATGATTAAAGAGATACCAAGAGTTATTGCAGACCCGACTAATTATGATGCGAGGGCTAATATTATGTGGGCTGGTATGGTGGCGCATAATAATATAGTTGGAGTCGGTAGAGAACAAGATTGGAATAGTCATGGAATTGAGCATGAGTTGTCAGCATTATACGATTGTGCACATGGAGCCGGTTTGGCTGTTATCATGCCGGCTTGGATGGAGTATGTCTATCGGCATGATGTTTTACGATTTGCTCAAATGGCTACACGTGTGTGGGGATGTGAAATGAATTTTTCTAATCCGGCAGTTACAGCGAGAGAGGGAATAAAAAGATTTAGAAATTTTCTACATGATATTGGCATGCCAATAACCTTTGAAGAATTAGGAGCAAAAGAGAGTGATATTCCATATTTAGTTAAGACCTTTGGATTAGGTGAAGGCGAAACTTCCGGATTTGTTCATTTAAAATCGGAAGATATAGAAAATATTTACAGATTGGCAGTGAATCCAAAGTTGCTTTAATTTATTATTGAAAGTAAAAAAAATGAATTAAATTTTTTTTATTATCATGAAATAGTATAACTTTGCAAAAATTTGAAAATTTAGAAATTAAAGATATGACAATACACGCATACATACAAGATTTTGTTGGATTGGGTGTATTGTCTTTTTATTTTTAGTTGCGTTGTTTTTCAACGCTTTTTTTTTGTATAGAAAATTAGCATAAGAATTATAAAAATACAAGAAGATGAAGTCACAAGAAATTAAGAAGGTCGTTCTATTGGGGTCAGGTGCCCTTAAGATTGGACAAGCAGGAGAGTTTGATTATTCCGGTTCTCAAGCCTTAAAGGCAATGAGAGAAGAAGGAATATCGACAGTGTTAATCAATCCAAATATTGCGACAATTCAAACTTCAGAAGGAGTTGCCGATAAAGTGTATTTCTTGCCAATAACCCCTTACTATGTAGAGGAGGTTATAAAAAAGGAACAACCGGATGGTATCTTGTTGGCTTTTGGAGGGCAAACTGCATTGAATTGTGGTGCTGAGTTGTATAATTCAGGTATTCTTGATAAGTATGGTGTGAAGGTTTTAGGAACTTCGGTAGAGGCTATTATGATTACTGAAGACCGTGATTTATTTGTGAAAAAACTGAATGAAATTCAAGCGAAAACTCCAGTTTCTGAAGCAGTGGAAACTATGGAGGATGCATTGCGCGTTGCTAATAGAATAGGTTTTCCAGTGATGGTTCGTTCTGCATTTGCTTTAGGAGGTTTGGGTTCTGGTATATGTCAGAATGAAGCCGAGTTTCGTGAATTATGCGAAAGTGCGTTGGCACACTCTAAACAAATTTTGGTGGAAGAGTCTTTGAAGGGTTGGAAAGAGATTGAGTTTGAGGTGATTCGTGATAAAAATGACCATTGCTTTACCGTAGTTCCAATGGAGAACTTCGATCCGTTAGGTATTCATACTGGAGAGAGTATTGTTGTAGCACCTATTATATCTCTAAGCAAAGAACAAATAGAATTATTACAAGATATAGCAATTAGAACTGTTCGTCATATAGGTATTGTTGGAGAGTGTAATATTCAGTATGCTTTTAATGCAGAGACTAATGACTATCGTATTATCGAAATTAATGCACGTCTGAGTCGTTCTTCTGCTTTGGCTTCGAAAGCTTCAGGTTATCCATTGGCATTTGTTGCTGCAAAGTTGGCTTTGGGTTATTCGTTAGATCAAATCGGAGAGATGGGAACTCCTAATTCTGCATATGTTGCACCATCTGTTGATTATATGATTGTAAAAATCCCTCGATGGGATTTATCTAAATTTGTAGGTGTTGACAGACAAATTGGTTCTGCAATGAAATCCGTGGGTGAAATTATGTCTATTGGAAAGTCTTTCGAGGAAATTATTCAGAAAGGTCTTCGTATGATTGGACAAGGAATGCATGGATTTGTTGGAAATCAAGATATTGATTTTGATGATTTGGATAAAGAATTGTCTTGTCCAACCGATATGCGTATATTTGCTATAGCTTCAGCTTTAGAAAAAGGGTATAGCGTTGAGAAAATTGTAGATTTGACAAAGATTGACCCTTGGTTTATCGGTAAATTGAAAAATATTGTTGATTATACAAAAGTACTTGGACAATACGATAATATAGACAATATTCCAGCTGATGTACTTAAAGAGGCGAAGAGATTGGGATTCTCTGATTTCCAAATAGCACGTTATACGGAAGCTCCGCAAGGAAATATGGAGAAAGAGATGTTGCGTGTAAGAGCTCAACGTAAGAAGTTAAATATCCTTCCTACTGTACGTAGAATTAATACAATAGCATCTGAACATCCGGAGTTGACAAACTATTTGTATATGACATACGGTGCAGAGGAGCATAGCATCAGTTATGAATATAAAAATGAAAAATCAATAGTAGTTTTAGGTTCGGGTGCTTATCGTATTGGTTCTTCTGTTGAGTTTGATTGGTGTTCTGTAAATGCTGTTCAAACAGCGCGTAAATTAGGCTATAAGTCTATCATGATTAATTATAATCCGGAGACAGTTTCTACAGATTACGATATTTGCGATAGGTTGTATTTTGATGAGTTAAGTTTTGAGAGAGTGCTAGATGTTATAGATTTAGAGACTCCGCGCGGTGTTATCGTTTCGGTAGGTGGACAGATTCCAAATAATTTGGCAATGAAATTATATCGTCAGAATGTGCCGATTTTAGGAACTTCTCCAATTTCGATTGACCGAGCAGAAAATAGACATAAATTCTCTGCAATGTTAGATCAATTAGGTATAGATCAGCCTCGTTGGGGTGAGCTAACAAGTTCAGAGGATGTTGATAATTTTATTGAAGAGGTCGGTTTCCCTGTATTGATCAGACCTTCTTACGTTTTGTCCGGAGCTGCTATGAATGTATGTTACAATAGAGAACAAATGGATACATTCTTAAAAATGGCTGCAAAGGTGTCAAAAGAATATCCTGTTGTTGTTTCTGAATTCTTACAAGGGGCTAAAGAGATTGAATTTGATGCAGTAGCAAAAAATGGAGATGTTATTGAATATGCAATTTCTGAACACGTTGAGTTTGCAGGTGTACACTCGGGTGATGCAACTTTAGTTTTCCCAGCTCAAAAAATCTATTTGGAAACAGCACGGCAAATTAAGAAAGTTAGTAAGAAAATTGCTAAAGAGTTGAATATCAGTGGTCCGTTCAATATTCAGTTCCTTGCAAAAGATAATTCTGTGAAAGTGATAGAGTGTAATTTGCGTTCATCACGTAGTTTCCCTTTTGTCTCTAAAGTGTTGAAACGCAACTTTATTGAGACTGCAACGAAGATTATGTTGGATGTACCGGTTGAAAAGCCTGATTCTTCAACATTTGATATAGAGTATGTAGGTGTTAAGGCTTCTCAGTTCTCTTTTGCTAGATTGCATAAAGCAGATCCGATTTTAGGTGTTGATATGTCTTCTACAGGTGAAGTGGGATGTATCGGAGCTGATTTCGATGAAGCGTTGATGAACTCTTTGATTTCGGTTGGTTATGAAGTGCCTAAGAAGGGTATTTTAGTCTCTTCTGGAGATATAAGAGGTAAGGTTGATTTGTTAGACTCTTGCAAGATATTGAGTGAAAATGGTTATGTAATGTATGCAACCGAAGGAACCCAAAAATTCTTGGCAGAACATGGAATTGAATCTACAATGGTAAGTTGGCCGGACGAAGATAATAGTAACGAAAACATTATGACATTGTTGCAAGAACACAAGGTGGATTTAGTTATTAATATTCCAAAGAATCATACCCGTAGAGAGTTGACTAATGGATACAAAATTAGACGAGCTTCAATCGATCATAACATTCCGTTAATGACTAATGCACGTTTGGCAGGTGCATTTATTAAGGCTTTCTGTACAACTTCTCCAGAGAAAGTTCAAATTAAGAGTTGGCAAGAGTATTAATTTAAAAATGATTTCTGTTGATTATCCCAAAGGTAATTGACAGTAGATCAGCCTTTAATTGGATTGTTAAAAAAACGAGGTTGCAATTTTTAGGAGTGATTTCTAATAAATAATTACAAATATTTGTGTGTCATTTACTTTTAAGTATCTGACACACTTTTTTCTTCTTGCGTGGGTTGTCAGAATTTATAATTCAGTTGGTAGGTTTGTTTAAAATATATATCTTTGTAAGAGGAAATAATGGCGATATTTTTACTTGAAAAGATTGCCTTGTTTTTATGAGTAGTTGTGTTTATTTGGTTTTGTGCAACGTACTTTTTCACTAGTATAAAATTGAGATAGAATGCTTATATATGTTCTTATAACACTTTTTTTAGCAGGGGTTGCGATTGTATCGAATCGTTTCAACGAACGTAGTCAAAAGTTGTTATATATTGCTTGTGGTTTCTTATTGCTATTCGTTGTCTTATTGAGAAATCATGAGGTTAGTAAAGATTATTTGATTTATGAAAGGCTGTACACTTTAGCTCCTGACTTATCTGTACTAAAGCAATCTTTTTTTAAGTATTATTCTGAATGTTCTTCAGAATTGAGCCATTCATTATTATGTAGCTATCTAAAAACATTAGGAAACTCTGATGTGACGAATTTATGGATTGTTTTTACTTTGTATGCGATTTTAGGTGTTACTGCAAAAATGTATGGAATAAAGCGACTATCGAATTTAGAGTTTTATTCTTTGTTTATTTACTCATGCAACCTCTTTTTGTTACATGAGATGACCCAAATACGTGCAGGATTGGCTATCGGAATTATATTTATTGCACTTGCAGAACTTAGAGATAATAAAAAACTAAATTTTTGTTTGTGGATTTTTTTAGCCTCTTTTTTTCACTTTTCCTCACTATTAGTATTAGTGGTTCTTTTCTTTTATAAGTATAGAGCTAATCCTGTTTTTTGGAGTATTGCATTTGGAGTTTCTATGTTTATCTATTTCGCCCATGTCGATTTATTTTATATTCTAAAAATAATTCCATCAGAGTACTTTCAGTTTAAATTGGAATTGTATTTGAAGGAGCAAGAGAAGAATCCTATAGAGGTAAATTTCTTTAATGTAGCTTTTTTGATTCAAAACCTTATTATAATTGTTTGTTTTTATTATCAAAAAGAGATTGAGAAGATTAATCCTTCTGTAAATGTTTTGTTGAATATGGCTTGTTTGTCGTCTTGTAGTTATCTGTTTTTTACGCAAATTCCTGCTTTTTCAGTAAGAGTTAGTGAAGTATTTAATTGCGTATTGATCATTTTGATTCCTTTGTTGATAAGAGCTTTTAAACCCAAAGCATTAGCAGAAGCAGTGGTACTTATAATCGGTTTTTGTATCTTTTATATTTATGTATTTCATTCAGGGATTGTACAAGATTATAAATTTATATGGTCATGATAAAAAAACTAGATTATTTAGAGGATTTATCTTTCTATCTATTTGCTTTATTTTGCTGTTTCCCTCAAAAAATATCATCTGCCTTTCTGATTTTTTTCGGAGTTGTTTTTTTGTTTAATTCGTTAACTCGATTCTATATTGAAAGAGAGTTTGCGTGGAATATTTCAAAAGGTGTTATACCTGCTTTTATCCTGCTACTAATTTCTGTAATTAGTTTTCTAACAATTTTTTATGCAGATAATGTAGAATTAGTTTTTAAACGAATATTTGAACAACGGTTGATCTTATTGTTATTACCAATTGTTGCACTACTAAGAAAAAGGAAATTAGACTTTTGGGCATTTCTGAAAGTTTATATTATAGGAAATTTTTTCTTTGTTGCGTATTCATGTTTGTATGTAGGTTATCAATATTGGATTGCAGATAATGTGATGTTACATAGGGATTTTATAGATAATTTTACCCATGTTTGTTGTGTATTACAGCATAGAACTTACGTTTGTTTAAATTTGGTAATCAGTTATGCTGCACTTTTTTATTTATTGACTAAAAACTATGTATCAAAAGGATTTTCAGTCATCTATTTTGTTATTACATTTTTATTTTTTATTCTAAATAATTCAAGAGCAGAAGATATTGCATTTTTAGTTGTTTTAGGAACTATATTATTTTATACGTTTAAACGAAGTAAATTAAAGACACTCAGTGTGGTGATAATAATAGCACTATTGGGATTTGTCAGTGTTAAAATTTTTCCGGAAAGTCGGTTGTCAAAACAAGTAGAAAAGATAGTAGAACAAAAGAATATTAAAGCATTAGATGATCCACGTATTTATATTTGGGAATCAGCTATATCACTTATTAAAGAGCACAAGTTGTGCGGGTTGGGAGTGAATAATTATGAAAAACCATTGGCTAAACAATATGAGCAATTCAATTTCATGCAAGGATATATTTCGAACTATAATACCCATAACCAATTTTTAGGTTTTCAACTAGAATTTGGAATTGTTGGAGTTGTTCTGTTGTTGTTGCTTTTGCTTTCGTTTTCACTATATTCAGAGAGGGACAAGAGATTATTCTACTATCAATTATCAAGCATATTGTTTGTTTCTCTATTCTTTGAAAATATGTTGGATAGATATGCCGGTTGTGCAACATTAGCTTTGTTTGTTTTAGTGTTTTCTTGGGAAGATTATTCTAATAATAAATCAATAAATAGATTTGGAGATAAAATATGTTATTTATTTTCGTTTATTCTTATTCTATTGCTTTTGTTTACAACCTATAAAGATAAAAGTAATGACGAAGGCTATTTTTTTAATAAAAATCTATTTTCAAGATTGTCAGAAGGCGAGAAAGTATATGATTTTTTAGAAGAGGCAGAATCTCCTTTTATCGATAAATTAGATATTGTAGCTTTCAAAGAATTCGCAGTTCTTGATGTTTTGCCAGAGCAAAAAATGTTTTTTGAGATTCAATGCAGAGTAGATACTTCGTATATTGGTCAATTTGTAGGAGTGAGTTCTGAGGACAAATACAGGAATCCGAAAGAACTAGATCTTTATGATTTAAATAGAAAAGGAGAGTGGCAAACACTTCAATTACAGATTTCTTCCGGGAGGTCTTGTATTGTGTTATTCTCTAGAACATCTGAATTTAATAGAAACCCTATTCAGTTTAGAAATCCCCAAGTGAGGAACGAAGCTAATAACTAGTAGGGATATGTTTATTCTTGCCAATATGCTATTTAAATTTTATCGAATTATTATGGATATGGATGTTTTCCGTATGAGTATAGAAGTCCCCCATGAAGATAGTAATGAAGTCAAAAATAGTAGTATAGGGGCAATTATGGTGTGTTGATTCATAAATTGGATTACAAAGTTACTTTCAAATAAAAATAGAATGATAATTAGGTGTAACAAGTAAATTCCGATGCAATTTTCATCTAAAGATTTTAAGATAGGGTTACTTAGAAAAATAAGTTTCTGCCTAATTTTATAAAGATATCCTCCACAGATAATTGTTATTATTATGCCCATAAGTCGAGAAAGAGTATAAGAACTAAAGTTGTCACTTGTGAATATAAATAACGCAAATAAGGATAACATAAATCCTACGAAATAGAGTGCTGTATGAACTCTTTTTTCTATTAGGGTAAAAATATGATATTTTGCAAATAATATTCCTAAGAAAAAGATAGGAAAATATAAAATAAACATATCTATGCAAAATAGTTGTGTTAGTAAGTTGAATTTGTTGAATAGAGTGAATAAGGATGAAAATAAGATAAATGCCATTATATTTATTGAAGGTGATGATTTTTCCCAAAAATTGATTGTTAAAGAAGCAAATGTAAAACACCACATGAGCATTAATAAGAACCATAAATGATCGATTGAATATACTATTCCTTTTATTGAGCACCTTTCTGGAAATATTATACAAATAAATATGTACCAAAACAGATAAGGGATAAGAAGTATTTTTGCTTTTCCTACTAAAAAACTTATTGTGTTGCTGTACTTCGCATGTTTGCACCGCATATATTCGTATAAATATCCAGAAATAAAGCAAAAGATAGGAATATCAATTGCATGAATAAACATTTGTATTTGTCTGTATTTAGAAATTTGAATAATTCCGAAATTCCATATGCTTAAATCTCCAAAGATATAAGGGTCAATGCAGTGGGTAAAAGTAACCATAAGCATTGCTAATATTCTTAATAAAGAAATGTCAAATCTTTTCATGTGTGACAAGTTTTTATTGACTATATCGCAAATGTACGATTTTATATCTTATCATATTTGTTAGGTTTTAGTTTTTTTTCTAATTTTACAGAATAAATAGAATATAATATCGTTTTGATTCTGTTTCTATTGCTAAAGATTTAGATTATGGTTTCGGTTTGCATAGCTACATATAATGGAGAGAAGTATCTGCGTCAACAGATTGAATCTATATTGCCTCAATTATCAAAAGAGGATGAGATTGTTATTTCTGATGATTGTAGTACAGATCGGACAGTAGAGATCTTGAGAGAGTTTAATGATGAACGTATTAGAATTTTTGAAAACGAGAGTAATCGAGGAGTTGTTGAAAATTTTGAAAATGCTATTAAACAATCAACACAAGAATATGTATTCCTTTCTGATCAAGATGATGTTTGGGAGCCGAATAAGGTGGATACAATAAAGCAATTACTTCAGACGTATGATTTTGTTTCTCATAATGCAGAGATTATTAATGATGAAGGAGTAAAGCAGGGTGCTGATTATTTTACAATTAGAAAAACGAAATATGGTTATTTAAATAATCTCTGGAAAATGGGTTATTTAGGGTGTTGTATGGCTTTTAAACGAAAATGTCTTTCTGATATTTTGCCATTTCCGAAAGGTATTTTGTGGCATGATATGTGGATAGCTGCGATTCTTCACCTAGAATACAAAGGAACTATATCAAAACGTTGTTTGATTAATTATAGAAGACATGATAGCAATTTATCAACGAGTTCAGAAAAGAGTGAATATAGTTTGTTCTTTAAAATAAAATATAGAAGCGTGATGTTATACCATTCTTTATGTAGATATTGGAAAAATTTGCATGGTAGGGGAGGATGCATATCGTAAATCACCTTTCCCAAACTCTTATTTTATAGAAATATTTTATTTATTGAAATCTTTTATTACCTTTGTCGGAGTTTTGGGTGAATAGACTCTCTTTGTAGAAGGGAAAGTTGGTTTAGTGAAGACGCCTTAAACATCTAAAGAAAAACATATAAAATTTGTGAAATATTCTGGACTTTATGAAAGTCATAAACTTATATGGTGATAGTTTTGTAAAAACATGCAGAGATTTAGCTACTCAAATAAACGAAAGTGGTGAAGTCTTTGACGTTGTTGTTGGCATTCAAACTGGAGGTGGTTTTGTGGCTAGAGAGGTCTATAAAACATTGAAAGATAAATCAAAATATGCAACTTATGTAGAAGTGAAAATTCAGCGCGGAGGTACACGTGCCAAGGAAGTTTCACATATAAAAACCATATTACGCAAATTACCTGAATTTATATTAAATTTTCTTAGAATATTAGAAGTGGAGTTCCTCGAATTAAAGGCTAAATTTGTAAAACCTATGAGGCATGGAGATATTTCGTTTTCTGCTGAGGTGGGGCAATTACTAAGTGAAGGGAACAAAAACATTCTTCTAATTGATGATTGTATTGATACTGGATATACAATTAAAATGATTAAAGATTATATAGAAGAAAATTTCTCTAATAACAAGGTAAAGACTGCGGTTGTTACAATCGCTCATCGACATCCGATTATAGAAGTTGATTATAAATTATTTAATCGAGTTCTTATTCGTTTCCCATGGGCTAATGACGCGAAAGAGAAATGAAAAAGGCAGTTATTGTAGATTTTGATGGAACCTTTGTTTCAATAAATTCTTTTGAGTTTTTTTACAAAGAATTGGCAATTAGTGCATTAAGAGAAAAAGATATTGATTTGTTTGCTTTTCTTTTCAAACAAATAATGCTCCGTAAATTGCGTTTGATAAAGCATTGTGAACTCAAGAAAAGAACATTGCATTATTTCTTTGAAAATGACCTAAACTCTTTTGTTCCAACTTTTGTTGATAAATTACATGAATTTGTGAATGAAAGTGTACTTTCGATATGTAAGGATTACAAAAAGAATGGATATGCAGTTCATTTATGTACTGCTGCTCCTGAATTATACGTAAAGCCTTTTGTTGATTCATTTGACGTAAAATTCGATGATGTGATATGTACTCCTAACCCTCACGAAGATTCTGATTGGAAAGAGAATCTTTTAGAAAGGAAGAAAGAAACTACTATGGAATTACTTGCTCAAAGGGACGAGAAACTTTCTGTATTGATTACAGATCATCATAATGATCTTCCTTTATTGTCTGTTGCAAAAGAAAAAAATTTATTGGTAAATCCATCATCTAAAACAATTTCAATATTAAAAAACAATCAAATCCCGTTCGAAGCGTATGGGCGATGATGGCGAATGATTATTTATTTTATTGCTTTTTGTTTTATTGCTAAAATCTTATTGTAGGCTAAATTTATGTTCCTTTTAGTTAAGAGGAATGGGATACTCAAACATAAAATCAATTTTATGTATCCAGCAAAGTTTGTAAAAAACATTTCTGCAGCATACTGCATGAATATCATATTCAAAAAGATGGCATATAACAAAATGTGAAAATTATTTCCCATTTGCGCTTTTCTAAATGCCCAACCATAAATAGATCCAAGTATTATAGAAAATATGAAAACCCCCCAATAGCCAAAATCAACAAAAAATGGGTACATTCCGGAGTAGGTGTTGGTCATAATGGGTTTGTAAATCCATTTTAATAGTGTGTCAACTGGTTCTATTTCTGATAGCCCGATTTTGTATGCAAAGGCGTAGATGAATCTAAATGTATTTTCTCCCCAATGTTCTGATGTGCAAGGGTGAAGAGTATCAAATGCACTCATGTTACTAAGAATGTAGGTGACAAAAAAGTCATCGTGTACATCTGAAAACTTAATAGTTTGTCTTAGAGATTGTAATCCAAAGAAAAAGATGAGCAATAGTGAGATTCCCATCAAAATATGTTTCATTTTAATTACTTGCTTGAAGTATAAAATACAACAACTAAATAAGAAGAAATTCATAAATATCACTTTTGCCATCGTAAGGAAACCAAAAGAGAGATATATGAATGAAATTAATGCCAATCTCCACCATTTTTCCTTTTTAAACTGTAGAAGTTCAAGAAGAAAAGATACTTGCCAAATGACCACCTCTATTCCTCCGTAAGGCTCGTCAAATCCGGTTATTTTACCAAGAGCAGCCAACCTTAAGTTCATAGCCCAACTTCCTGTCCCTCCAATGGCAATTGCTGTTCGGGCAAATTCAAGAAGAGACGGAAAGTATAGTACAGACAAAATTAGGAATAAATTTCTAATAAGAGGGTTAGGCTCATTTAGTCCTTGATTAGGGAATGTAGCAGACTGAATGATCAATGAAGAAAAACATAATCCGCTTATCCAAAGGAAATTTGAAAGTAAGAATGTTGTAGTTAAATCGGGCAAAGTATGGTTTAATCCGATGAATAAACACAGACATCCTAACCAAATTGTTGCAGTCATAACAGAAGGAGAGAAGATGTTGTTTTTGGAACATCCTAATCCTATAATCAGCATTACAATACAATATATAATCAAACAATATATCATAAACTTGGTATTATAATACAAAGATAGATATAAAATTACATCCAATCAATTGTTTTTTCTATTTCTCTTTTATAATGCTATATTTAATAGGTGTATAGAGTTTATTGTCTCTTCCCATAACAATAAATTCTATTTTGTTAGTCCCATTTATTTCTTGTGCTGAAAATGCTTGTGAAGGTAAACACGTCTCAAATTCATATCGATTTGATTCTGAGTGTTGTTCAGAACTATTTGTCTTTTGTTTGTATGAAATTAAATATGTGATTCCATTTACACCCATATAAATAGTCTTCACAGGTAGCGCACCTAAAGATAATTCACCTTTTATTGTTGTGTAGGGTGATTCTTCAATTGTTAATGTTCTTAAAGTATTATCGGAAAGCCCATTAGCAACACTTGTTACAGCAAATGTAAGGTCTTTATTAGATACGTAATTCTCAGAAGGTTTTTGTACCGGGAATATTAACTTATACTCGTTGGAGGGGAATATGCAAGTACTATCTTTATCTACACCCCAAAATCTTACAATGTTGGAGTTTCCCTCCAAATTTAGCGAGTCTTGTTCAATGGTGATTTTAAATCCAACAAAAGCAGAACCATTCAAACCTATTTGTTTTTTGACATCCGGACGAAAATCGTTGTATTGAGTGGGTATAATTCTCCCATTGTATTCTAAATATAAAGCTTTTAATTCTTCATTTTTATCGATATTTATAGCCCATCCTTCTATTGTTATGTCTTCAAAATTTTGAGTAATAAGAAAGGGCGGTTGAGTTATTTTGCTATTGCATACGTCTGCGACAAAGCCTTTGCAATAGTTATTGGAAACTCTCTCTACTATCGGCAAATGCGGTAACCCTTCTGGGAGGATGGGAACTTCAAAATTTTCTTGTTCTTTCTTGTTTATCTTAGAGAAAAAACTATCAACGATAATTGACATGCAAAATATTATAACTATCGAAAGAGTGACCGTGTTGATAGTTAAATATTTATTAATAATTTTTTTTATATTTATCATTAATTATACAATTTATTATTTGTGACAAAGGGCAAAAATACTTCTCTCAACAATTTCAAATACAACGATGTCTGGACGTTCTTTCAGTATAACTTCATAATAAAAGTTAGGAAATCCAACAAATTGATACATAGCATATTCTTTAAATGACTCTCCTATATATGTTGCAAATAAAGGAAGGTATGAATCATTAAGGGATATTAATTTCTTCGTATTTCCAATAGTGCTTTGTACCCTAATCTTAGGATTGTTTTGGTCAAATCTTCTTTCTAATAGAAGAGTATTAGAATTTTTTAATCCATATTCTGGTATATTGTCCCAATCAGATTCGATAAAAAGAATGTTCGATAAATCATTTTCAATATTCTTATATTCTGTGGAAATGTGAAAGTCGGAAATAGAAAGCTTTTGTAATTCTGGATGCTTTATTTTTAGGCTATCCATTAATTGAGAATAGCCTATGTAGGCACCATTTGCATTCCAATGAGAATCGTATTTATAATATAGTTGAAGATTATTTTTCTTCTCGAGCAATGCATCTTTTGGGAATATTACAGTTATTCCTAGTCGAGTTAAAAGTTCTCTGGTTTGATCTGTTTTTGTTCTATCTACATTCATCTTTATCGGGAATTTTTCTGCGTAGATTGTTGATTTTTCAGGAGCAATCATAATATAGTAGTCAATTCCTAGTGAGTCTAAGAATCTTTTGCGTTCTAATTGAACTTCTTCCATTAATTTTAGTTCTTGTGTACTAAATGTATCAATTCCTAAAATCGTTTCATTAATGTTATCGTAAAAATTCCCCAAAAACAGCCAATTATCCTCTCCTACGATAATTTGTTTAGGATTGGGATTTGTTGCTATATTCCATTTTAGATTATTGTATAATTTTACGAATATTCCTTTGAGAATAAAATTGTCATTATAGAACTCTTCATATTTTTTAAAAAATGTTTTACACTTTTTGACGTAATAAGGTATAATTCGGTAATTAGGAATTTCTTCATTACTTTCATTTATAGTTGGTCTTGTTAATTTTGTTGCCTTATTTTCTATATTAAGGGTTTGAATATCAGATAAAAGATAGTTTCCTCCGCAAATAAGAAACAATATTCCAAAAAAGATGTATATGTAAAAATATTTTTTCATTGTATTAGAATCTAAAATAGATAAATGGATTGTAATTGCTAGAGTTAATGAATATTACAGATAGTAAGAATATTACTATTATACCAATCTTAAATATCCAGTCTAGAGAATTATTCTGTTTAAATATTTTTTCAATATTAGAGTATATAGGAAAAGATAGAACTATTGCAAGAATTGCGATCAATACATTGAAAGAGTTGATTGTCATTATTTTTGCATATTGTGTATAATAACTGTTATTGAAATCAAATGAAAACATTTTGTAGATAAAATCCCAAGCTATATGGAGATTGTCTGCTCTAAATATAACCCAGCCTATTAAGACAATGGTTAGTGTGTATAAATGTTGAATAACGGAGTTTGATTTTTCTAAAACCTTAGTCCATCCTATCCGTTCTATGATTAGGAATGTTCCGTGCCATAGTCCCCAAACGATAAAATTCCAACTAGCACCATGCCACAGGCCTGTTACAAAAAATACGATAAATAAATTGAAAAATGTGCGGATTTTCCCGACTCTATTTCCTCCTAAAGGAATGTATAGATAATCTCTAAACCAGGATGATAAAGAGATATGCCATCGTCTCCAAAATTCTTTTATGCTATTAGAAATGTATGGGTAGTTGAAGTTTTCTGGGAAGTTGTATCCAAATATTCTTCCAAGTCCTATGGCCATATCAGAGTATCCGGAAAAGTCAAAATAAATCTGCATAGCATAAGCAAAAGCTCCTATCCATGCAATGGGGGTTGATATCTCAGAAATATTTGTATTGAATATTTCATCTGCGATTTGAGCCATTGTATTGGCGATTAGTACTTTTTTTGACAATCCAATAATAAAACGTTCAATGCCGGATGATACTGCATTAATTTGAGGTTTTCTATTTGAAAATTGAGATTCTATGTCAATATATCTAACAATAGGTCCAGCAACTAATTGAGGAAACATACATAGGTAAGTGGCAAATTCAATGTAATTTTTGTTTGCATAAGTTTTCTTTCTGTATATGTCCATAATGTAAGACACTGCCTGAAATGTATAAAAACTGATTCCGATTGGTAGTGCAATATTGGGTAAATCTTTGATGCCCAATGAGGATAGTCCAAGAAATTCTATCAAGTAATTGTAATTCATTAGGGCGAAATCAGCGTATTTGTAGTATCCTAAGGCGGCAAAATTAATGACAAGTGCTAGGCTTAAAACTAATTTTTTCTTTTCGGTTTGTTCTATATATATTCCTAAAAAATAGTTTATAACAGATGATAAAAGGAGTAAAACTACTAAGTCGCCTTCCCCCCAAGTATAAAAAAAAATACTAGATAAGAATAATGGTATGTTTTTATATTTGTTGGGAGTTAAAAAGTAAAAAAGCAGAGTTCCGGGTAGAAACAAAAACAAAAAAATCAAACTACTGAATACCATGACCTATATTTATTTTCCTTTTATTGTGTTGCATTATTAGAAGCTGTTTTAAATTTTATTATTAAATTGATTTTGAGCTTTACACTCTTCTTTTTCTGCATCTTTGAGATTCTTTTTAATCTGTTTTTATTATTCTTTTTTGATAATAATCTACTATTTCGTACAAAAGGATAATGAAAATAAATTTAAAATCTCTCTCAAATATGCCCAAAATAAAATTTAAACAACTTCTTATTATTTTTAATGTGATTTTCGTAATCTACGTTTTATGTTTTTAATTTATTGTGGACGTTTTTGTACTTAATTATTTTATTAAATCAGTTCTGATGTCTGCTTGTTGTTTAGTTAGTATAATTAATTTGAATTCTAACAACAATCATAATTAGACTGCAAAAATTACATTAAAATATTCTATTTATTATTCTGCAAAGTTAAAATTTATTTGATATAAATTAAATTTATTTTGATGAAATTTATCTTTGTTACTTTAAAAGTAATTGTTAATATGGAATAAATTAAAAAATTGTATATTTGTTTTGTAATTTATAAAATTTGAATTATGAAGCTGTGTGCCGGTATTATAACTTATTATCCAGATTTAGAATTGTTGAAAAGGAATGTTTTAGCTTATTATGATTATGTTGAGAAAATTGTAATTTGGCAGAATACACCGATAAAAGATCGACTTCTCCATGAGGTTGATATAGATGAAAAGATTGTATATTTAGGAGAAGATAATAATTGTGGGATTTCGTATTCATTAAATCAAGTTGTGGCATATTGTAATCAAGAGGGTTTTAGTCACTTGTTGACGATGGATCAAGATAGTGTCTTTGAAAATTTTGAATATTATTTAGAACAAGTTAAGTCTTTGTATGATAAAGAGTTAGATTTAGTTCAGACGGGTCCTGAAATTAATAAGTCAGAGATAGAATATGGTAATTTTCAGCCATGCAGATATGTTATCACTTCTGGCTCTATTATAGATCTTAAAAAATCGATTTCATTAGGAGGATTTAGACAAGAATTTTTTGTTGATGGAATTGACCTTGATTTCGGATATAAGATAAATCAAAACGGGGGAAAGGTTTTTAAAATTGGGGGAGCAATTTTAAATCAAAATTTTGGGAATACATATAAGAAGGGAAATAAAAGAATTATTTCATACTCTCCTAAGAGGTTACATGATACTGTAATGTCTCAAATTGTCTTATGGAAAGAGTATCCAAACTATTTTCATAAATTTTTATTTTTGAAAATTTACTATTTATATACACCATTAAATATTTTGGTTTATCAAGATGATAAGTGGGAAAAAATAAAGTCCATAATTGAAGGAACAATAGCGGGTATTCGGTATAAGTGAACGTTAAATTTACCTACACACGTCAGTCTGAAACTATTTTTGTAGAGGATATAAAGTTATTGAATTCTTTTAAATGGGGGTGTATTTCGTGAATTCTCTTTAGTAGCTTATAGGTTCTTCGTAGTCCACTAAAACAACTTTTACTGCCGGATGTTGGCACATTTTACGAGTTTCTGATGCATATTCATCGGTGTATATAACAGTAGAATGCCATAAGAAAATATGGTAGTCAGAAAAAAAATTGGTTAGATTGTTAAACATGGTATGGTCGCACCCTATGGCTTCTGGTTTTAATTGAGATATTTTACCTAGTAAAAAATATTGCCAAATAAATAAGTTATATGGTTGGTATTCTGAGTTTTCTACTGTTAGAATAGTATAGATTCCATATTGTTTTACAATTTCTAATTCTGGGATATTGTAATATTCAACCCATATTCGATTTTTTAGGTTGTATTTGTTTATTATAGATAATATTTTTTCACATGCTAAATGTACATAGTCTATATGCAGATTTTTAAAATCTATCCAAAAGTAGTTGGAGGATGGTTCTGGCAGTGCATCAAACCACTCTTCAAGCGTTAGCCCTATAATTGTATCTTCAATGTTGTGACAAACATAAAGATTATTGCTGTTGCGATCAAAATTTACATCTAATTCGATTCCTTCAAATTTCTTGCTTTTTTCTACTGCTTTTTCGATTGTATTGGCTCCATGATACCATATTTTTGAGTTGGGATATTCAATAGCATTTAATTGAAGAGTCCAATCTTGTATAATAGTTGTGTCAATAGTAACAATGGTTGTGTCAATGAGTACAATAGATGTATCGAGTTCTACAATTGTTGTGTCTACAACAATAACTGTATCTTCGAATGGATTCTCTTGCTCACAACCGATTAGAGAGAAGATAGTTATGATGAAAATTGTAAGATTATAAAACTTCTTGTTAATCATTATTCAAGCCAAAATAGTTACTACTTATAATTAGGTTAGAATACTCTATTTCATTGTTGTATTCTATTTCTTGAGGAGTTAACTTGCGTTCTTGTAAGTTTTTTCCAATTCCTTTGTAATTTTTATATCCACATTCTAACAAGGAGGTTAGAGTGGGGTAAATGTCCATTTGATAACTGACTTGGTCTATGTGAGTCTGTTTATCCAATTTGTTCGATAGAATAAGTGCGCAAGTATATTCTTCCGGATTGTATACGTTGTTATGGGATTTAGAGTATTCCATTAATTCATCTCTTTTGTCTTTCGGAAAAATTGTGTGATCTCCGGTAATAACTATTGTCAGATTTTTAAAGGATTCAGAAGAGTCTATTTTGCTTAAAAATTTCCCCATTTGTTCATCAACGTAGTGAAAACTTTTCAGGTAATTTTGTTCGTATAAAGGCATATCTGGATCAGTATTTAATTTAGATTTTGCTGAAACTGCATCAAAATAGGCATGTGTTGACATTGTTAGAAGTTGAATCACTTGATATTCATCTTTTTCTATGTATTTATTCAGTTCTCGGAATAGAACTTCGTCATCAAGGTCCAAAGAAACATTGTCTGTATATCCGTAGGCCAAACTCATGCCAACTTGATTCCATACATCCAATTTGTGAGGTAGTATGCAAAGAGATTTTCCTTTTGCTAGTTTTGCAATTGCAGGATATGTATTGCCCGGGAAACGATAACATGCAGCTCCATAGTAAAGAGGGAGAAGACCTGTATTTAGAATCATTTGTCCATCGGCTGAACCTCCGAAACGAGTTTGCGAAATCATTTTGGAGGCAAAAATATGGTTGTGTTTTTGCATGTAATTCCATAGATTGGGCATGGCTTCTTCTGTAAGAATCCAACTTTCCATACTTTCAACTAAAATAATTATTAGTTTGGAGTCAAATTTTTTTAAATCTGATAAATCAGAGAAGTACCCCTCTTTATGCAATAAATTTACTTCATTTTCTGTTAATTGTTTTACATTGTTGTTTTTTTGTAGAGCTGATAATACTATTAAATCATTAATTAGCAGGTGAATTCCTGAGTTATCTTCAGCATCTGATTTATATGAAATATGAGATACATTTTCATTGGGGTTTGAAACGTTAGTTGCAATATGGAATATTTTCCCAAAATTTGTTGGTTCTAATTTGGTTTCTGGCGTCCAATATTGTTTTTCTCTGACTGTCATGTAGTGTGATAAGAAAGAGAGAGGATATAAACTTAGCAGCACGCATATAAAAGTGGTAATCTCTTTTTGTTGATATTTCAAGAATAGGAATGGGATGAGTGAACAAGTAAGTAAAAACGGTAAGATGTCTATCTTGAATTCTAAGAAGAGAAATACACTATTCCAGAAACCATCCATATTTCCTGCCATGCTAAGTACCATTGCGTCTATAGGTGAACCATTATATCTACTGTAGACGAAATTTGCGACAAACCAGCAATCAATTATCAGTGATAGGACAAGAGCATACCATTTACTATGATTTTTCAAAAGGAGAATAGGACTTCCAATTAGGATAGAAATGACTATTTTGGGTAGATGATAGCATAGAAATAGAGAATTTATCTCGGAATATACTACATGCTCAAATAACACACACTTAATGTACGAGATGAGAATAAATATGAAAAATAGAAGAATCGTACTATTTTTATTAAGTAAGTTTTTTACGGAAGTATTCATTTTAAATTGAATTTGATAGGCTCACAAATGTATCCATTTTGATCTTCTAGAAAAAATTCAATGTATTCAAATTGTTTTCCTTTTTCGTCTCTAAATATATATTGTGGAATAATTGCGTCAAACCCTATATTTTTAGGGGCGTTTAACCCAAATAAATTCGCAACATCTTGTCTGTCTGATATGAAATTTGGTTTGTAAAAATAATTACCAACTGCAATGTACATATTTTTCACCTGTTGGTTGTTGTCCAAATCTAAGTACCAGCCTCCAATATGAATATCTTCATCGCCTAAAGTAATAGTTTTAGTGTCATTGTCAAGGGTGGCTCCATAAATTCGTTCTATCACAAGTCCTTTCCCCCAATGAGGAGAATTGATCTTTCTAATAGGAAGATTGGGTCTTTCGTTCTTATATATAGGAGTATATTCCACTGCCGAAATAGTCATTTTTTCTTCTTTGTCAACCATGTGAAATTTTATGCTTTGAGAATATTCCCCATTTTCGTTTTTCAAAAGGGTCCGATCAAAATGGAATACAAAACCGATTGATGATGAGCCTTGGATTTTTAATTCTCTTTTTATGTCAGGTCTAGGAAGTCCATAAATCCCTTTGATGTATTTGTTATTCACTTCCATATATATTTCGCTTACTGGACAATTCCTATCATTGTCTATAGCCCAACCGTATATACTAATGGAGTCGCATGGTTCGATTATAATAAATTTGTTTTTAGATAAGCGACTATTTCCTCCGCATTCTACATTGACCCCTTTATTCCAATTCTGTTTATTAATATGTCTATTAGGATAATCTGGAAGTGAGGCTAAAACATTTTCTTGATTATAAAAAAGATTGAGCTCCGGCGTGGTTGGTTCTTGGTGCCATAAGCAAATAATTGTGACAATCAGAATTAGGTAAGACAGAAATAGAGAACACTTAATTATTGTGTTTTTATTCATAATGATAATGGTTTTCTTTTTTGTGTTTTAGTAATTTTTTTTATTATTTTTCTCTGCAAATATATTAAAATTTGTCAAACCCTACTACAGAAGGGAATAAAATATCCTAAAATTTTAATACTCAAGTACAATTATTAAAGAAGAACTATTCCTTTTTTTGTTCAGATTATCCCTCCTTTCAATTAAATATTTTACCTTTGTGGTCAAGTTATTGTTAACCAAGTAAAATACGTTTTTACAGATTATAAACAGACAGAAATGAGAAATTTAAAACAAAGGGATTGTAGATTTGAATTAATCAGAGTTATTGCGTGTGTTTTTGTTTTGGGAGTTCATACGTTGTGGATCCTAACTCCTGATACTGGAATTAAGGGTGTCTACATAAAAATAGTGGATACATTGTTTATTTTGTGTAATCCAATCTTTTTTATGTTAAGTGGTAAGTTTGCTTTGCGGCAGGGTGAGTTTACAGATGATTCTCAGTACTTCCGTTTTTATTTAAAGAAATTTGCCTATTTGATATTACCAATGTTGGTTTATATGTTGTTTATATCGGCATACAATTTAAAGATGGAAACTGGAAGTT
The DNA here is from genome assembly GCA_017630395.1 of Paludibacteraceae bacterium. Taxonomy (GTDB): domain Bacteria; phylum Bacteroidota; class Bacteroidia; order Bacteroidales; family Paludibacteraceae; genus UBA1181. The sequence goes on along the minus strand of JAGBVI010000119.1, from coordinate 45,282 downwards.
TTTCCGGGCTGTTGTATCATTTTACTATTGATTTTATTGCAGGTCATCAAGCCTCTCATTTGTGGTTTATGTATGTTTTAGTAGGCAATGTATTGATGTCACCTTTTACATCTAGGATTTTTTCTTCTATATCTCGTTGCGGTGCTATCATTTTTATCTCTATTTTGTTATTGACAAATTGTTTGATTGCTTATTCTCCATATTTCTTCTCAACTTCTTTTGCAGCTTGGGTAAATCCTTTTGTTGGGTGGTCTTTATATTTTTATATGGGTGCTTGTGTTGATAAAATTTTTACAGATAAAAAGTCGGTTAATATTCTAAAGATTGTGGGAGTGATTTCATTCTTAATTATTATATTGAAAAAGTATGAATTCTCTTATTTGAATCATATCCATGATTATATGCCTTCGTTTACGTTGTTTTCATTGATGGTTTATGTTTTATTAACCCGAATGCAATTTGAGTTTAATGAGAAATCATCATTAGTTATCCGATTTTTAGGCGCTCAATCTTTTGGAATATATTTAATTCATTTCCCGATTGTATTTGCTTTGCGAGATGTGTTTGTAATTCCAACATGGTGTCCGGAGATTTTATTTCAATATGTATATATGATTATTGTTTTTATTATCAGTTTGATTCTTAGTTGGTTGATTGGGACTTTTTTATTGAAACCTATTCAAAATGATATTGAAAAATTAATTGCAAAAATTAAATAATAGTTAGTGATATGAATATAAATCCTATTTTAAGAAATGTACTTAATTATCTTGTGGCCGCATTGGTCATAGGTGGTATGTTTATTCTTATAGATTTTGTCTATGATTTAAAAAATCAGTCATTTTTAACTATGTCTGATGCAGAGACAAGACCAGATTTGCCTATTAAGAATATTAAAACAGTTGAGTGGAAGCAAGGAATAGTTGCTGACGTGTGTAATAGTAAGGTTATGACGATACCTTATTTAATAATTGATCAAACGGACACAGTCGAAATAGAGGGTTGGGCTGTTGATATAGATAATAAAACCCCGTTGTCTGAACTATATATGGAGGTTAACGAAAACTATTACCCTGCCTATTTTGACGTGGTTAGAGATGATGTCGCTAATCTTTTATCTCTTGATTTAGGTAATAAAATAGGTTTCTCTTTTTTGTTTGATAGAAATATTCTTAAAAATAGTCAGGGTGAGTGGGCGAGTACAATTAACTTATATGGTGTAACTGCGGATGGAGATTCCTTGTTATCCCCTGTTGAATACAAACTTTTGTCTGTCGTTGATGAACCTTCTGAACCCTATAAGCAATATGCTAATGTTCAATTTGTTGTAGATGTTTTAAGTGCAGGTGTTGTTGATGGAGCGAATAAAACCTTGTTGGTGCGAGATGAACCTTCAATTTCAATTTTAGGTTGGAGTTTTGAAGGTATCCTTCCTTTAAGTGAGCTGTATATTGTTATAAACGATAAAGCTTTTCGGATGAATTACGGAGATGAAAGAGAGGATGTTAAAAATGTGTTTGGTTTTGTAACTTCTAATAAGTTAGGTTATAGTTTTGATTTCCCTAAGTCTTTGTTAAAGAAAGAGGATGGGACATACGCAGATTATATTGATTTTATTCCTATTGACGCTTCCGGTTATGTATGTAATCGTATCAGGTATTCGATAATTTATCAATAATTTTATATCAGTCGTTTCTTGGGATGGATTAAAAAAAATAATCATAACGGATAGAGGCGTGATAGTGTTCATATTTTATTCACTATAAGAAGCTGTTTTAATTTTATTATTAATAGTTTCTGAGTTTTACTCTTCCTTGTTCGGCATCTTTGGGGCGCTTTTTGGTCTATTTTTATTATTCTTTTTTGAGAATAGAGTATTATTAACGGCGAAAGAATAATAAAAATAATCTTAAAAATCGCTCGCAAAAATGCTCGAAATAAAATTTAAACAACGTCTAAATTTGTTGAACAAATAATCATTTTTCACTTTAAAACAATTATCCTCCATTTCTTGTCTTGTACACCACAATCCCTCCGGATAGCAAAATTTCTAATATTTGGGCGATTATCCACGATGTGGCTGCACCAAAAATACCGTATATGGGGATGAGGTATAGGTTGCATATAATGCAGATACTACCGACAATAAGTCCTACGATAGGAGCGAAACGAGCGTAACCTAATCCGTATAAGCCTTGCACGGTGAACATGCTTGCCATGATTACCAAGGTGGGTAGTGCAGAGAAATATTGTAATAGTGGAATGGCTTTTAGGAATTCTTCTCCCAACATTATTTTGACTAATATAGGACTGAACAAATAGCAACCAAAACTGACTACAACTGAAAGTAAGAATACGTAAAAAAGCATTTTTTGATAATATCTTATTCCGCTATCTTTAGACTCTTCTATCTTCCTACTGATAGATGGGAAGATGGCCAAATTTATAGGCATACTTGTTACCATTAATATAGCCATGATAATTTTATGGGCTCCGGAATATATACCTACGTTATAGTCATCCATAAATAGCCCCAGTATGGTTATATTAGCTGTTGTGTATAGAGTGGCAAACAGAGAATTTAAAAAAATTGGAAATCCTTTTTTACTTTCATGAATTACCCCGTTTTTGTCACAGCAGAATTCCAAATTGTATTTTTTTACAACGTAGATGAAGGATAATATTCCAAATATTGCGTACGAGAATGAAGGCATGGCTGCGTATATTATGTAATCATCAGGGGTGTTAACAAAAAATATAGATAATCCCATTCCAAACACTTTGATTAGAAAGTTTATGATAGCCATGGATTTCATATTCTCTATACCTTGAAAAAACCAAGTAGGGAATAGGGTAAAACCTATGTTGATGCAGAATAAAATCAAGTAGAGTTTGTAATCCTCTTGAATTTTTCCCAAAAATAGAGAAAGGAGTATAAATAAGAGAAAAGATATTCCTAGTAGTATTAATTTGCAAATCATTACATTCCAAAATGTAGCTTGAATTGATTTTGGATTGTTTTTGTTTATTGCAATTTCTCTTGTGGCAGAGTATTCAAATCCGTATGTGACAATTATCGTAAAATAGGATATAATGTTTTGCGCATAACTTACCACCCCAAATTTATCAACACCTAATCCTCTTACAATAAAAGGTATTACTATTATCGGAATAATGTAGTTGGCAATTTGTAGTAAACTCAAAGATGCCATATTCCCAAAAATTCCGGAGTTGTTTCTGATCTTATTGATTATTGTTGATATCATTTATCTTCAATTAGTGCTTCATAAGCATTGATTACTTTCCTGAATTTTTCAGTTGCATATTTTACCTCTCTTTCTGATGCATTGTTTAATTTGTCCGGATGGTATTTTTGAGCTAATTTCCTAAATGCTTTTTTTATCTCATCAGGGGACGAATTTTCTGGAATGCCTAATTCATCGTATGCCCATTTTTTGCTATTGTATGTTTGTTGAGTTGTTGTTCTCTGATACTTGTAGTTATTTTGTTCTTGGGTACGTCTTTTTCTATAGTTCCCATTATTAATATACAGTTGTGAAATTGCTCTAAAGTCTTCATGTCTTATGCAGGAAAATCGGGCAAATAGTTGGATGATTTCAAATTCTTTTTGGGTAATCTCTCCTTGTGCGTATGCAATTTTAAACAAGACAGACAATACGCTTAGTTTTCCTTTGTAATTTACTGTTTGATTAATCCTAAGGCATAAAGGTCTGATATCCTGTATCTCCAAATTTCTTTTTAAAACAGTTCTTAGGTATAGTAATAATTTTTTACTAACATTCTCATTGTAGTTAGCTAATAAATATTCTTTGACTACATTCAATTCGCTTTTGGTTAGTTGCCCATCTGCTTTCATTGTTTGTGCAATTAGCTGTATAATTGCTTTTTGAGACAACGTGATTTCCTCCTCTTCATTTATTGAAGAGTAATAAAATGCATAGAACAATATTAATCCTATTATAGGTGTCAGAACAAAAAAGCTCATTGATGCTGTAATTAAGCAAAAATCAATTGTGAAGATTGGGTTTTATTTTAGTAAGAAGGAGACTCCTCCTAAAATATTAAATCCTTGTTTTGTATATCCATACCACTCTTGGTATTGGGTGTTAGTTATGTTGTCGAGATTTATGAATATATTTAACCAATTCAATATATTCCAATCCGCTCCAAGACTTAAGTTGTGCGTGTTGTTTAATTTGATTGCATTGTTATTTATTAAAGCATATCGTCCAGCTTCGAATGCATAACATAAATTAACTCGTACATCTTTTGTAATTAGATAGGATGAGTGAAAATCTAGAATCCAATTAGGTCTATGCCAAGCATATTCATATTTAGACAAAGACCACTTGTTAAATTTAGCTCCTAAGCGGATGTTTAGTCGTTCATTCCAATCGTATGCTAATTTTGCTACTGCTTCAAACACTCCGGCATTTTCTTCGTAAACGGCTTCGAATTGGTTTAGAATTAGAGAGTCTGGAGAAAGTTTATTTACGAAGAAATAGGCGTTGTTTATAATTTTGTATCCTGCCCGAATGTTAAAATCCAATCGTTTTGCAAATTTAAATTTAAATCCTGCATACACATCAATAGGTATGTAAGTATCTTCTAATCTTGTGTCAGATGCGATATATTTATTTTCTTCTATTGTGTTGTAGTAGTTGTTGACGACATAGTCTCCAGTTACTCCAGCATATAAATAAACTTTCTCTTTGGCTATTCTTACATCTGCGTATATATCTGGCGTTATAGCTCCTTTTTTCCCTTGTCCAATGCTGAATGAACCTTTTACTCCGATTATAATCTTGGCGATCTCGTTGTGGTAAGCGTAGTGAGGGGTAAACTTAAGCATGGTGTAGCTATGCAAATTTCTCTCCTTAGAGTAGTTAAACATGTCGTTACTCTCCGGTCTATCCATTATGATATTATGCATATTGAAATTAATTCCGAATGAGGATGACTCCATGCGATACTCGCCATTCAAATCTGTAAAGATGGTATGCTCTTTCAACTCATTTCTATTGGAAAATAGGCGATAGTTTGTTTGAAAATCATATTTCCATTTAGATATGTAATCTTTACTTTTGAAACGAATATTGGCAGCCAACTTAAAAATTGATTGTTTATTGGAATCATTGTTTGTTTTGTATATTCCAGACTGGGCTAATTCATCTATTGCAGTGTCATAGCCATAATATTTAAAGAAGTTATAATCAGCCTTTACAAAAGAACTTAATTCTTTATTTTTGATATTTCGAGAATAAGACAATTTGCCCTTATTTCTATTTGTCGTTGCTTGCGATTCAAGATTTTCTAGCAATCCGGGATATGATTCGGGGGTCAAATTAATGTAGCCAAACGAAGATTTATGTAGCAAAATCAAGTTTAAGTCGTTTCTTTTATTTTGAAATATAGGGGTGTAGATTTCGCCTAATGCAGAAGCATAATTACCTCCTCCAAGACGAATCATTCTCTTGTTATAGAATTTGCTTTGTTCTTTTGCCGGAAGGGCATAATCTAAGGGCTGTATTTTGCTCGCTTCAAGTGTTATCGGAGAAGTCCAAACGGAGTAAGAAGAAGGTTTCTTCTCGCTTTGTATATCCTTTAGCTCCGGCATAGTGTTGATTTTGCCGGCATCTTTAATTACGGGATTATATTCTTTTACAATCTCTATATCTTTTGTAATTGTGGTATCGTTGCTTGCATCTCTTTGAGCAAGTACGATAGAATTAGAAAAAGATATAATAATGATGGATAATATTAACCTTTTCATATTTGGAGAAACTATTTATTCATTTACAATTTTATCAAACTCTCTATTTTCAATTTCGTCTAATCTCATTTTTATCTCGGATGCAATATCATCCTTCCCTTTATAATTCTCTCTAACACTGAGAAGATATTGTTTTGCTTCAAAATCTTTTCCTTGTTTCATATAGATATCAGATAAAAGGATAAAACTCTTTGCTAGCCAATATTGATGAGGAGTATTCTTTTCAATAAATTCAAAAATTTCTTTTTCCGCACTTGCTAAATCATTGGAATTGAAAAAGTACAACTCTACATTATATTGAGCTTCTGCTCCATACTCGTCTAAGCAATTTTCAGATAATAATTTAAAGTCATTAAATGCTTTTGCTGAGTCCCCGTTTTGATTATATGCCATTGCGCGAATGTAGAGAGCTTCTCTAGTTAATGCAGGATCGAGAATTTTCCCATTTTCAATGATTTCAGTTGCCGCTATTATTGATGCCTCTGTATTGCTTAGTTGATTGTGACAACGCAGAATCCCAATTTTTGCATTTTGTTTATTTTCTGGATTTTGACTTATACTATCTAATGTACTCATTGCCGAAATTGCATTATCATATTCTTTTAGATCGAAGTAAATTTCTGATAATCTCAATAAAGCCAATTCTCTATCAGGTGCTCCTAAATTACTTGCGATGAATTTATATTCATTTATTGCATTTGTTTTATCATCGATAGCAAAATAACTATTAGCTAAATTTAACTTTGCGTTGTATGTAAATCCTCCATTTGAAAAATTTTCCAAGTAATTTTTAAAACTAGAGATTGCATTATTGAATTCTCCTTTTAGGAATTGTCTTTCTGCCGCCAAATAAGTTAAAGAGTCTTGTTCTGATTTTTTGAAAGAAACTAATCCTCCTAATGACTCTACATAATCTGCATAACCTTGAATATTATTTTGTTCAAAGTAAATCGTTTTTAAACTTTCTAATGAAGTTTTTGCTTCTACACTTTGAGGGAAGAAGTCTACAATCTCTTTATAACATTTTATAGCATTATCAGTTTGTGCCATTTCATCGTATAACATAGCTGTTTGTAGTTTTCCCTTCCGACTTAAAACGCTATGGGGGTAATCTTTAGATAATTTTGAATATAAATCTATAGCCTCTTCTTTTTTACCTAACATAATGTAGGCCCGACCAATTTCATATTTTGCGTCGGCAATATATTCTGATTGAGGGAAAGTTTTAATCAGTTTTTCTAATGTTGATATTTTCTTGGGGTAATCTTTTTGCAATCCTTGTATAAAACCCTCTTGGAAGCATGCGTAATCAGCTCCCGGTCCGTTAAGAGCATACACTTTGGCATAATTTTGGGTTGCATTCTCAAAATTACGTTGATTGAAATAACAATCTCCAATTCGATTTGTAGCGTCCGCTATTAATGTTTGATTTTCACTCTCTAAGTTAATGTATTTTCTAAACCATGTTAATGCCTTGTCATACTCTTTTTTCGTAAAAAAACTGTATCCAACGTTATAATGTGCTAAATTAAACTCGTCACAATTTCTTGCTCCTATAGAGTTGACAAACGTTTCAAAGTCTGTTGAAGCTTTTGTGTAATCCTTTAACTTATAGTAGGCTTCACCTCTCCAAAATAGTGTTGAGGCTTCCAATGTTCGATTGTATTTCCCATCATTCAGAGATTTATTGAAGTATTCAATCGCTTCGCCATAGTTGGCTTCGGTAAAATTCTTAATACCTAAACTATAGAGTAAACGTTGCCTAGCTTCGTATATTTGCAGATTTTTTTCTTTTATTTTTTCTATTGAAGTAAGAGCCTCTTCATAATTTTTTGTGGTTAAGTATAAGTTTACCATGTAGCTATATACATTATCTGTATATCCTGATTTTGGGAAATTGGCTATAAAATTTTCAAAGGCCGTAATGGATTCATTAAATGGAGAATATGATTGTTCATAAACAACTAGCGCATAGTTGTATGCAGCCTCTTCTTTGACGTGTAAATCGTACTCCATTCTACTTGCTGATTGAAAACATAAGCGGGCATTGTTTTTATTATTTTCTTTTATGTAGCAGGCTCCCAAGAATAGATACGCATTTTGAGTCATTGCATCTTCAACTGCAGTTACTTTCTGGAAACATTCGATAGATTTTTTGTAATCTTTCGTTTGGAAATAGGAGTCTCCCAACATATACATGTTTTCTCTTACTACTTGTTTAGATTCTTCCAAATAGCGAGATAGGTATTGAATGGTTTTGGGATAATCTTTTTTTCCATAGTAGCATTCTCCTAAAATGCGATATATCTCTTTGTTATTAGAATTTTTAGGATCTTTATCCAATAAATCTTCTCCTGTTTTCAATACCAAATCATACTCTTTTTTTGTGTAATAAATTTGAAATAGGTAGTAAGGTATTATATTCTCATAATCTTTCTCATTTTGTAATGACAAAAATTCCGGAAGTGCTTTGTTGTAATCTTGTAGCAAATAACTTATGTAGGCGTTATAGTATTTTGCAGATAAGTTGTAACGAGTTGAATCTTGTAATAAGGTAGAAAATAGTCTTTGTGCCTTGTTGTAATCTTTTATCTCAAGATGACTGAACCCGTTTTTGAATAGCAGTTCGTTATGTTCGAACTTATTCAACTTGTTCGCATTACATTCGTTGTAAAATTGAGCTGCTTCTGAATACTCTTTTTGCTTAAAATGGATGTTTCCTAATAAGAAATTGGCTCTATCCACAAATGGGGACTGAGGATGATTACTCTTGAATTTTTCCAGTTTTTTTCTAGCTTCCCAATCATTCAGTTTGTAGGAGCAACTTGCAATAAAGTATTCTGTTTCACTGTACAAAGGTGAACGATCTTTATTTAATTTCTGAAAATATTCAGAAAAATAGCGTTCTGCAACACCATATTGTTGCAAATCGTATGCTTTTTTACCTTCTATATAAAGTCTGTCCGGATGTACATTTTCAACTGTTTTTTGAGCGTATATTCCTAATATACAAAAGTTTATTACTATAAGAGTTAGTAACTTCTTCATTTTTTTATAAATTTGGTTTTTGCAAATATACAGAAAGTATATAAGATTTCGAAAAATTAAAAATTAAAAATCGTATCTTTGTGCAGTTTAATTCATTGCTTATGGGTCTATTTAGTATTTTTTCTAAAGAAAAGAAAGAAACTTTGGATAAGGGTCTGGAAAAGACAAAAGAGAGTTTCTTGTCAAAAATTGCAAGAGCGGTCGTTGGTAAATCTAAGGTCGATGACGAGGTGTTGGATAATCTCGAAGAGGTGTTAATTACATCTGACGTTGGAGTGGATACTACCTTGAAAATAATAGAGCGCATAGAAAATCGTGTTGCTCAGGATAAGTATGTGAATACAAGTGAATTGAATTCGATTTTAAAAGATGAAATTTCATCCATGTTGGAAGAAAATAACACGGTGGATGGAGGTGATTTTTCTCTTCCGGTTTCTGATGAACCTTACGTGATTATGGTTGTTGGTGTAAATGGTGTTGGAAAAACTACAACTATAGGGAAACTGGCATATCAATTCACGAAGGCCGGAAAAAAAGTCTTTTTAGGGGCTGCGGATACTTTTAGAGCAGCTGCAGTTGAACAGCTTGTTATTTGGGGAGAACGGGTAAATTGTCAGGTTATCAAGCAAAAGATGGGGGCTGACCCTGCTTCGGTGGCTTATGATACGTTGTCTTCGGCCAAAGCAAATGGGGCAGATGTCGTTATTATTGATACTGCCGGACGTTTGCATAATAAGGTCAATTTAATGAACGAATTGACTAAGATAAAGCAGGTTATGCAGAAAATTATACCGAATGCTCCGCATGAGGTTTTATTGGTGTTAGATGGTTCTACGGGACAAAATGCTTTTGAACAAGCACGACAGTTTACCAAAGCGACTGAAGTAACCTCATTGGCTATTACAAAGTTGGATGGAACTGCAAAAGGAGGTGTCGTTTTAGGTATTTCTGATCAATTTAAAATTCCTGTTAAGTACATAGGAGTTGGAGAAGGTATAGATCATTTGCAGGTTTTTGATAAAAAGGAATTTGTTGACTCTTTGTTTCGTTAAGATTTGAAACATGGGAAATCGGATCGATATAATTAATCTTGGTTGTTCAAAAAATCTTGTTGATTCTGAAAAATTGAGTCGACAATTGGAGTTGTGTGGCTATATTGTTCGTCATGACCCAGAGCATATTCAGTGCGATATCGTAATTGTTAATACTTGTGGGTTTATTGGTGATGCCAAGGAGGAATCCATCAATGTTATCCTCGAATTGGTCTCCATGAAACAATCAAAAAAAATTAAAAAGCTATTTGTGATGGGATGTTTATCTGGTAGATATATCGATGATTTACCATCGGAAATCCCAGAAGTAGATAAGTTTTATGGCAAGTTTTCTTGGAATGAGATTGTCACTGATTTGGGAAAATCGTTTCAACAAGAGTCTGCGTTACATCGAACTATTACTACGCCTTCTCATTTTGCGTATTTGAAAATTTCTGAAGGGTGTAACAGATATTGTGCTTATTGTGCAATTCCTATCATTACGGGTAGGCATCGGTCTCGTCCTATGGAGGAGATTGTTTCTGAAGTTGAATGGTTAGTTCAGCAAGGTGTAAAGGAGTTCCAAGTTATTGCTCAAGATTTATCTTATTATGGGAAAGATTTGTATGGTGAGTTTCGCTTAGCAGAGTTGATTGAGAAAATTTCAGATGTGCCTGGGGTGCAGTGGATTCGCCTACATTATGCTTATCCTGCAAAGTTCCCTTATGATATTCTTCGGGTAATTAGAGAGCGTGATAATGTTTGTAATTATCTTGATATTGCTCTGCAACACGTTAGTGACCCGGTTTTACAAAGAATGCGTAGAAATGTTTCTTCTAATGAGACCATAGAACTTATAAGACGTATTCGAGATGAGGTGCCGGGGATTCATCTGAGAACTACGTTGTTGGCGGGATTCCCAGGCGAAAGTGAAGCTGATTTTGAGGCTTTGATGAATTTTGTAAAAACGATGCGATTCGAGCGTATGGGGGCTTTCCCTTATTCTGAAGAAGAAGGAACCTATTCGGCTCTTCACTTTGATGATGATATCCCTTTTGAGGTGAAGCAAGCACGAGTTGACCAACTTATGGAAATTCAACAACAAATTTCCGAGGAGTTAAATCGTGCTAAGATAGGGGCTGTTTTGCGTGTAATAATTGATAGGGAAGAGGGCGATTGTTATGTGGGTAGGACAGAGTTTGATTCGCCAGAGGTAGATCCGGAAGTGTTAATTCCTAAAAACAAAATGTTGAATATTGGCGATTTTTATGACGTGAAAATTGTTGATGCAGAGGCATTTGAGTTGTTTGGAGAGGTGCTTTGAAAATAAAAAAAGAGAGAAACGATGCTTCAATAGTATTAAACTATTTTGGAGCATCGTTTTTTTATGAGCCGATAGCGAGACTCGAACTCGCGACCTACGCATTACGAATGCGGCGCTCTACCAACTGAGCTATAGCGGCTGATTTTTATGACGCAAAGATACAAAACACTTTTGAATATTAATTTTAAAATTAGTTTTTTTTTTACTTACTTTGTGGAAAGAATTTGAGATTACCTTATTAAAATTGCTTTTGTGATTTTTTATTCTTAAATCCTTTTTAGGTTCTTTTTGAATGTATTTTGCCTATCTTGCTCATATTCGCTCTGTTACGATTTATGCAAATCGTTCGTAAATATAAACAATCAAAACAAAATAACTTTCAAAATCATCTTGACCTAATTTTTAGTTATTATCTTATTTCAAATTTATTTTAGAGGTGTTTTTTATCGCAGATGCTATATTAAATAACGAAGTTGAAAATGGATGTTCAAATATTATTGTCAACCTATAATGGAGAGCTTTATCTTGGTGCGTTGTTAGATTCTATACTAGCCCAAACATACCAAGATTGGAATCTGTTAATTAGAGATGATGGTTCTTCAGATGCCACTATGAGTGTTATTCAGGATTATATTTCAAAAGATAGTCGAATTACACTATTGCCATCGAATGGGAATGTGGGTGTTATCTCTTCGTTTGAGTTATTGTTGAAATCTTCCTCTGCACTCTATTTGCTATTTTGTGATCAAGATGATGTATGGATGCCTAATAAGTTGGAAATCTTATATTCTTGTATGTTGGACGAGGAACGTAAATTTCCTGAGAAACCGCTTTTGGTTCATTCTGATTTGCTTGTGGTAGACGCTGATTTAAATATAATTTCCAACTCTTTTTGGGAGTATTCCAATATTAATATTGCACAACATGATTTTAATTTTTTAGGAGTGAAAAATTATGTGACCGGTTGTGCTATGATGATTAACAGATTGGCTGTTGATTGCGCGCTCCCATTTTTACCGGAAACAAGGATGCATGATGCATGGATAGCTTTAAATGTGCTTAAAAATGGAGGTGAAATTAAATCTCTATCTCAGCCGACTATTATGTATCGTCAGCATGCGAATAATGTGGTAGGTGCGATTGAACAAAAGAATGTGTTTAAGGAGAAAATAGTTCAGATACAATCTGTTGTTCAAGAGAATCGGTTGCAATGGAGGATGTTGAAACAGATAGGATATGGTTCTGTTTTTAAGTACCTCTTTTATAAAATCAGAACAATTTTAAATGTATGATTTCTGTTTGTTTGGCAACATACAATGAAGAGTTGTTTTTAAAGGAGCAACTAACTTCAATTTTAAAACAATTGGGGGACAGTGATGAAGTGGTTGTTTCTGACGATGGTTCAACCGATTTGACTTTAACCATTCTTCAAGAATTCAATGACCCTCGTATTAAGGTTTTTCATCATGATAAGCGTAAGCAAAAATATTCTTTTGATTACGCAACTCATAATTTTGAAAATGCGATAAATAATAGCAGTGGAGATGTTATATTTTTTTCTGATCAAGATGATATTTGGTTAGATGGGAAAGTTGCTACGTTTATGAATGCATTAGCAGATTGCGATTTAGTATTGTCTGATTGTATAGTTGTTGATTCTCAGTTAAATGAATTATATTCGTCCTATTTTAAGTTGAATAAATCTCGCACCGGAATATTTTATAATTTGATAAATAATTCGTACTTGGGTTGTTGCATGGCATTTAAGCGGAGCTTGTTAAATAAATCAGCGGCAATGCCTTTCCCAAAAACGTTGGTGCCACATGATATTTGGTTGGGATTGTTGGCTGAAAGATGTGGTAAGGTGAGGCTGATTACTTCTCCCACTATGCTTTATCGCAGGCATGATGGTAATTTGTCATCAAGTTCAAAAAAGAGTACCTTGTCTTTGCCGCTCAAATTTTATTATCGTTTTCGTATTCTTTTTGAATTCATTTGTCGTACGATAAATAAGTCTCTATATTAGGATGTTGTAACTGGATTTTTCTCTCTTAATTTTTTAGATTATTGGTATTTTTTAGGTTGTATCAAGAAGGGTATAAGGTACAAGTTTAAAATGCTCAGCTTAGGCATAATTTGTCTATAGCTCAATCTAATAATCCGATGGGAGAGGAGCGTTACGTCCAATATCTAAAAGCAAGAGCATTATTGGCTCATAAAACCAACATCTCGGTTATAATAACTTTTAAACTTAGAACGTTATGGCAATGTTTTACACAAATTTTTAGAAAAACAGAACGAAAATTCTTTATTCATACTTTTAAAGCTCTTTTTTATTGAAAGTGTCTTTTAATCTTTTTTTCATCAAAAGATAATCAACCTAAATGGTATTCAAGTGTTTTTTTGTGATTTATTGATGGTGTTGAAAGGATAATCATAGCAATTTTTTATACTCTTCATTTACGATTTCGGCAATCTTTTTTGTTGTGAAGTTCTTTTCAATGCGGTCGTGAGCATTTTGAGCCATTTGTTTACGTAATTCTTCGTCTGATAATAATTTGTTTATGGCCTGAGCAAAGGCTTTATAATCTTTATTGGCAACTTCAATACCGGTTATGTTGTTCAAATTTACCCAATTTACACCTGCCCCTTCGATTGTAAATGTAATGGCAGGAAGATAAGAGTACATTGCTTCTGCTAAAACAACGCCGAATGCTTCGTTTTTTGTAATGGATGGGAATGCAAATATTTTTGCAGCATTCATGTAACAACCGATTTCAGAATCAGCAATCTCGCCTAAAAAGAAAATGCGAGATGATTTATTTTGTTTTTGTAGTTTTTCTGTCAGAGGTCCTTTCCCGGCTATAAAAATTACGCAGTCAGACTTTATGTATTGCTCTGCCTCAATTAAGTAATTAATTCCCTTGTAGGCAACGTGACGTCCCATAAAAAATACAATCTTTTTCCCCTGACTTAATTCCTTGATATTCTTTATTGTTGTATCGTTTGGGATAAATTTTATTTTAGATTCGTATATCCCATTAGGAACAATAGAACATTTCTCTTTAAAAGGTTTGAGTGGAGCTGAATTTTCAAGGTAATTCGGACTTGTAACAAAAATACAATCGGCTAAAGTTAAAATTCGTTTTTCAAGGAACGAAAATAGAGGATATATCAATTTTTGGTTGATAATATCAGAATGCCAATGAACGATAAGTTTTGTCTTTTTATCTTTCAACGTGCTAACGGTGTAAGCGGCATACGGATTGGGAAGGTGTAAGTGAATTATATCCGGCTGAAAACTCTCTATGACTTTCCTTAATTTGTATTTGTAGAAAGGTGCGATAGGCTGACTAAACACAGTGAGGTAAGTGCTGACACGAAGAATTTCTATCCCGTTTTCATTTGTGTGACTATCTTCCAAATCATCGTTGTAGCAGAATACAAAATTTTTGTATTCCGATAAACTCTCAACAATACTTTTGCATATATCTTCAATGCCTCCTTTGTAAGGAGGAAAATATTTCGAAATATGTAATACCTTTTTTGGGCCCATTGTTTCTGTTTTATTACCAATCTTGTATTCTTATCCGATAAAGGCTATGTACTTTTTTTGAAGAAAATCACCTTTAAATAAGAATAGTCAATCATCTTTCTTGAACAACCTAATAATCCTGACAAAGATACAAAAAAAAGACATATTTTGTAGGTTTTGTATGGGTTGTTTATAAGTTTTATTGTTTTTCATCTTTTATTGTTACTCCATCAATATCCTTGAATTTAGAATAGATAAGAGGGTAGTCTCGTTTCCTAATTGTTAGAAGTATGTGACATTGATTGTCGAATTCTTGTTGTAGGATAGTTGGTCCCATCTCTTTTATAATCCGCATAACGTCGTTCATGCAAATATAATCAAAGAGAATGTCGATAGGGACTTCAATTTTTCTTTCTACTATTTCATTGTTTGCTATCGCATCAAAACTTGCTTCTTTGTAAGCATTTATTAGTCCGGAAGTTCCTAATTTAGTTCCTCCAAAATATCGAACAACAACAATAAGTACGTTGGTCAGTTGTTTGGAGAGTAAAGAACCTAAGATTGGTTTACCTGCTGTACCAGATGGTTCTCCATCATCGTTAGATCTGCTTTCTTGTTTCTCTGTTCCGATAATGTAGGCATAACAGACATGTCTGGCATCGTAAAATTCTTTCCGTTTTTCCTCTAAAATAGATTTTATTTCGGATACCGACGAAACGGGGATTGCAAAAGCGAGAAATTTGCTCCCCTTTTCTTTATACAATCCCTCTGATATTGTTGATAGTGTTAGGTAGGTATCCTCCATAAATTATCTTTTTCGGCGGAAACTATCTTTGTTCCTTTTGAATTCTTTTTGTGATTCTCCTTTGTATTCGTTTCGTTTTTTGCTCTCTCTCCTATATTCATAGTTTTGAGAACTTCCTTTTTTCTTCTTTGATTGTCCAAAATCTTCGTTAGAACGGCGAGAACGACGATCTTTAAATACTTCTAAAAGCTGTACTCCTTCTTCTTTTCTTTTTTCGAAAGCATTCATCATCGAACGTACCATATCACTTTTAACATCAAAGAAAGTATATCTTTGGGTTATCTCGATGTCATGAATGCCTATATTTTTGTTGTTTGTTGTGTCGTTTATTAGCCCTAGAACTCGTTTCGGCGTGAAACCATCTCGTTCTCCAACGTTAATTTTTAATCGGGTAAAATTACCTCCACCTTTTCTATCTCTCTTACCTTCTCGTTTTTCTTTCTTTTCCGGGATATTAAGATCGGCAGCATCTTTATAGTAGTTTAAGAATCGATTAAATTCTTGTGAGACAAAATTTACAATCAATTCTTCTCTGCTTAGATTTTTCAAACGATCCATGATTACCGGAAGATAGGGAGCGATCAATTCGTGATTAATATCCTCTCCTGCGTTTTCTATTTTAGAAATCAGTGAGAATAGTTGGCTTTGGCAGACCTCCAACCCACTTGGAACTTTTTCTTGAACAAAGGTCCGATGTAAGACTTTTTCGATGTTCTTGATTTTGCTTTTTTCTCGTGTGTGAATGATGGAGATAGAGACACCTTTTCTTCCTGCACGTCCGGTACGTCCGCTTCTGTGAGTGTAATTTTCTATGTCGTCAGGAAGATTGTAGTTGATAACATGAGTCAAGTTATTAACGTCCAAACCGCGTGCAGCAACGTCGGTTGCTACTAAAATCTGCAAGTTCTTTATTCGAAAACGTTGCATTACTGTGTCTCGTTGTACTTGTGAAAGATCACCATGTAGTGCATCAGCATTGTAGCCATCTTGCATTAGTTTGTCTGCCACTTCTTTTGTCTCTTGTCTTGTACGGCAGAAGATAATTGCATAGATATTTGGGTTTATGTCAACTATACGTTTCAAGGCGCTATAGCGATCTTTTGCTTGCACCATGTAGTAAACGTGTTCTACATTTTCTGTACCTGAATTTTTTTTACCAATTGCAATTTCAATACTGCTTTTCATGTATTTTTTTGCAATATTGGCAATCTCTTTGGGCATTGTGGCAGAAAACAATAATGTGCGTCTTCCTTCCGGAGTTTCATCTAAAATACGCTCAATGTCATCTTGAAATCCCATATTCAACATCTCGTCAGCCTCGTCTAATACCAAGTACTTGATTCCGGATAGATTAACTTTTTTTCGTTCAATCAAATCAATCAATCGACCAGGTGTTGCGACTAATATTTGTGGTGGGATGTCAAGTTGTTTGAATTGTGTTACGATATTTTCTCCTCCATAAACAGGCACTACCTTCATTTTAGGAAGGTATTTCGCATAATTCTTTAAATCGTTAGATATCTGTATGCATAACTCTCTTGTGGGAGAAAGAATTAATGCTTGTATTGAGTTTGTATTATTATCTATTAATTGTAGTAAAGGCAGGCCAAAGCCGGCTGTTTTTCCTGTGCCTGTTTGAGCCAATGCCACTAAATCTTCTTTCCCTTCTCCCAATAAATACGGGGTTACTTTTTCTTGTATAGGCATTGGTTCTTTAAACCCAAGTTCCTCTATACCTTGTAGGATCTCATCACACAATCCTAATTCTTTGAATGTAGCCATAAAATAATGTTTGCCCGAAAGCTTTTTTTTGAAAAATTCTTGGCAAAGATACAATAAAGTAGCGAGAAAACAAGTCTTTTTATCTCTTCCAAATTTTGCGGTAACTCTCATAAATTACCTTTCCTAATTTTTATAATCTGAGATTTTGTTCAAATGTTTTTGTTTTTTTTTTCATATCTTGCTTGTAATGATTTAGTTATGAAGCCTACTTTTGATATGTTTTAAAAGTTTCTTGAATAGTAAGTTTTTATTATGTCTCAACCTAATATATAGAATTTGCCTTGATAGAGATAAAATTAGGCTCTATTGGAACTATATATGTTGACGTGGTTGGTATTTTTCTAGTGGTAGAACTTTTGGTGCTACCTCCACTTTGTAAAGTAGATATTTGTACTAGATTAGTTGTAAATAGGCTTTTGTTAGGGATAATCAATCCAAAGTGATGAAACGTATTGTTGACTTCATAATCATTACGATATATTAATTCATTGTTTACGTAGAAAAATAGTTCGCTATCCTTTTTTTGAATCGCGAAGTGATTAAATTGGCTTGTTTGCAAGCGAGGTTTTACAACTTCTGCAAATGGACCATAGCACTCTGAGTGGGCAATATAATATCTGCAGTCATTGTAATGGTTGTTTTCGTTGAAATAAAAATAATGATATGACATATCCCCCTCCTTATTTGCATATCCAACAGAGATCCCAGAAAGCTGTTCAGCGTACATTTGACGACATTTAAAAGAAACTTCGTAGTAAAAATTTCCGTTGATTTCGTCTTCTAATTGAATGATGTTTTGAGGTGTGTCTTTTTCTGTATTCCGTAAAATCTTGAGTTCTCCATTCTCAATATTGTAGCTAATATTGTTTTGTATAGTTTCGTAAGGTTGTGATAGATCCATGTTGGCATATAGTTCACCTTTATCTTCGGAGAAAGTAAAGACTTTGGACCATTCTGGAGCGGAAGTTCGGATATTGAATAACTCATCAAGGTAGTATTCTTTTCTGTAACCACTATAGTTTATATTCCAATTCCTGTCCATGTATGTGTCGCCTCCGCACATGACGCTCTTCCATTCGCTATTTTCCAACGTTGCATTGGTGTGACCACGATTAAGCAGCCCATGACATAATTCGTGGAATACTACATTTTCCCTTAAATCGTTTTTATTGGCATATCCGGAGGTCTCTTCCCAATATTTTTTATCTATCTCTACTAAAATAGGATCGCTATAGGTACATAATCCAATCGTCGGAGCTTTTAAATTGGAGAATTTCATGATTAGCCCGTCCTCTTCCGGAGTAAGGTTTACGCCTCTTTTCCTGCCCTCATTTAAGAACGACTCTAAATAAGGTTTTAGAGTTGGGTCAATATCATATTGAATCTTGTCATCTTTACAATTTGTTAGAAGGAGTATAAGAATGATAGTTGAAATTTTTGTAGTTAGTTTCATTTTATAAATAAATTTTGCTTGAACGACATTGATAAATTCGGGTAATTTATATGAAAGAGTTCGATATAATAAGAAGTTGTTTTAAATTTTATTAAAAATTATTTTAGAGCTTCACTCTCTTAATTTCGTCACCTTTGAGATTCTTTTTAACCTTTTTTTATTCTCCTTTTTTGATAATAGTCCACTATTTCTGCAAGAGAAGAATAAAAACAGATTTAAAAGTCTCTCTCAAATATGCTCGAAATAAAATTTAAATAACTTCTAAATTTTTATAACGAACTTTAGACCAATTACCTTTTATTATCTCCTTGTAGTTATTAAATACTAATTTTAAAACAAAACTAAGCAGATATTGTTATATTCCAAAATAATCCATTAGAATAAATACTATGAAATTAAAATTTAAAGGTCTAGAAGTAAATACGAATGCAAATTTACCTAAGAAAAAAACAAAAGCCCCTGACTTTTGCTTGGTAGATAAAAATCTTTCTATTGTTTCATTGAGTGATTTTCGAGGGAAACGAGTGATTTTAAATATATTCCCTAGTTTGGATACCGAGACTTGCGCAACTTCAGTTAGGAAATTTAATATGGAGGCTGCGAAATTACCTAATACAATGGTGTTATGTATATCTAAAGATTTACCTTTTGCTCAAAAACGTTTTTGTGAGGTAGAAGGAATCAAAAATGTAATAATGCTGTCTGAGTTCAGAAATAATTATTTTTCAACTGATTATGGAGTTCGTATAGTAGACTCTCCGTTGCAAGGTCTTATGGCAAGAGCAGTCTTGGTTTTAGATAGAGAAGGGTATGTGCGTTATCGGGAAATGGTTCAAGATATTGCAGACGAACCCAACTATCATCTTGTGATAAACTCTTTGGAGGCTATTACAGAAGATAGTTATTCGGTTTCTTTGAACGATATTTTTTGATTTTGGAAACATTTTTTTTATTTAATTGTAATATGTCGTAACAGAGAAATTCTAGATCAAGAATTTTTCTGTTACTTAACAAGGGTCTCTAATTTAGGATTAGACGATGTGTCTAATTCTTTAATTTGATTATTTTCGCAATCTAAAATAATCAATTCTGGACAATTAGATATATTGATCTCCGAAAGATGATTATTAGAACAATCAAGGTAATGTAATAAAGGTAATTTTGATGTGTCTAATTTGATAATATTGTTATTTGTACAGATAAGATACCTGAGATTCTGAAAATGGTCAAAGCTAAAATCTGGTAAATTATTGTATGAATAGTCTATATATTCAATTATGTTATTACCTATTGCAGATATGTTTTTTAATTGGTTTTTAGCGATATAAATTTCTCTTAGTCTTTTATTTTCTCTTACGTCCAAAATCGATATCTTATTTTGATTTAATGTAACAGTTCTCAGATAAGGATTGTTGGATAAAGATATTTGGGTCAGTAAATTGTTCGGAAGAGAGAGAAAATGCAAATCCTTGAGTGAGGATAAGTCAATCTCTTTTAGACCATTATTACCGCATTCAAGATAAATGATTTTGTTGTCTTTCGGAAAATTTAATACCTTGATTTTATGTCCATGAATACGAATTCCGATAATTCGACTGAATTTGGATTTGTTCCATATAATATCAAATTGTTCTCCTCTTTTGTTTTGATGCCATTTATTTGGATCGTTAAGAGGAATAGGCAGCTGATTCTCATTTATTAGATTGTTAATAAACTCTATGTCAGAAAAATTGTAATTTTTCATCTTTTTTAATCTGTTTTGTTTGAAAATTCATATTGTCTTATTTTCGTGAAGTTGTTAACGAACTCGCTAAAACTCTTTGCTTATCTATATTATTCAGTTTTAGCGACAAGACAGCATGTCATATCAAACAAATTACTTCCGTCTCTTTTTATTCGTAATTAAACGCATAAAATTCAACAGTCAGCAACTTGTCAATTTTTACACACCATAAATAATCGTGTTCAAACCTTGTCTGAACCAACCGATTTAATTAGATAATTTCTTTAGCAAATTTAAAACAACTTTTATAGGTAATCGCTATAAATTAAGTTAATTTTTTTAATTGTTTTGAGTGTTTTTAAGTTTAACTTGTTTCAATCGTTTATGCCGACTTGGTTATGATGTACATATCTGTTCTTCTCCAATAAAAAACGATTTAATTTTAAGAAGTTGTTTAAATTTTATTTCGTGCATATTTGAGATAGTTTCTTAAATTTATTTATATTATCCCTTTATAAAAAAATAGCGGACTATTATTAAAAAAGATAATAAAATAGTTAAAAAAAGAATCTCAAAGATGCCGAAAATAGGAGTGTGAAACTCAAAATTATTTAAATTACAATTTAAACAGTTCCTAAGTACTTTTTATTATCTCACTCAAATTTTTTGAGATTACCTAAATGTGAAGTTTTTGTTTGACACCAAATAATGGCGTTGAACAAGAACTCCATCTTAGTAGCTTGAACTTACTTGGATTTTGTGCAGAACGATTTTTTTTATTGTGAAAATTGTCATATAAAATTATTATCGTTTTAAATAAATCAAAATAAATTTAAACAACTACATTAATTCAAACAATTTTTAGGATATTTTGTTCAAGTGCAAATAAAAACTTTACATGATTAATTGTTTGCTTGAATAATATTTGTATATTTGTCGTTCAGTGTTAATAAATGGGAACTCGTTAGAGTAATGTGTTATAAAAAACGAAATATACTATGAGTAGTAATGATCAACAAGAGATGAATATTTTTGTAGTGATGTCCAAAATCGGAGTAGGAATAGTATCTGCATTTAAGTGGTTATTGTCGTTGTTAGGAGCAATGTTGCGTTTGGCTTATCAATATAAATATCTTTTTCTAATTTGCACTATTGGTATGATTATTTATACGATTTATGAGTGTAGAGAGGAAAATAAATTGTATAAAGCTGATTTGTGTCTGAGATTGAATGACGGAGATGTTATGGTCTACAAGGATATGGTGCGCAATTTAAGTAATTATCCTCGTTATGATGATTTTGAAGGACTTGCTAATGCATTGGATCTTTCAATGGAGGTGGCTACTAAAATATCTTCTTTCCATACCCATGCTGTTGTGGATATTAATAGAGATTCCATTTTAGATTTTGTTGATTATGAAGATGATGTTGATTTGGGTGACACAGTTGCATTTTCAGTCCCTAATATGTTAGTTATTACGGCTAAAGTTAGGGGTATAGAGTATTTTCCTGAAGTTCAGGAGGCTTTGATCGCATATTTTTCTAAAAATAATTATTTGGTTTCTTTGAATATTGCTCGTTTGGCTGCTTTAGAAGAAAAAGAATGGATGTTTCATAATGCGTTAATGAATTTGGATAGTCTCCAAAAAGTTGAGTATTTCCATAAAGATCCAGCTTCCGGTCAATATATGCAGTTTTCTTCAATGGGAGAGAAAAAGGCTCCTTTTATAACTACCAAGAAACAAATGTTTTTCCAAGATATGAAGGAGTTGTTTAAGATTACAGATGAGATTTCTGTAGATATGGCTGCGAATTTGGATATTGTGACTGTTATTTCCAGTTTTCAACCCGTAAAGGCAGAGTGTAATACAGTGTGGGAAAATTTGTTAAGATCTTCTTTATATGCTTATTCTATCTTTATCCTTTTAGCTCTCTTATGGAAGTATAGAGAGGCTATTAAATCCTATGTTACAAAAGAGTAGGGTTGTTAACTTTTGTGTAGATAATTTAATTTGAAGATAAATTAGTTGCGCAGAACGTAAATGATGCTCTTTTGGGGTGTAATCATCATGATTTTTATTGATTTATTAAAGATGGGTTCTATAAATTCATTTTGATAAATTTATGAATTTATTTGAGAAAATTGTCTACGAAAGGACGGAGTTGTGCGTGTATCGTGACTGCTTGTCTAATAGTTTGTTGCAGAAAGAATTTAAATAATTCTGAAAATTTTCTCATGTGAGATTTATGCTTTTAAAATTTAAAACGATGAATTTATTGAGCTTACCTCAAGTATGCAGGATTGCATAAAATGAGATTCCTTCACTCAAATCCCCAATTTTGTTTACTGCCTATTTCGGTTTTGATCTTTAAAATTTATTTTGATATTTGCGAATGAATAAAATTTTCTTAAGTTTGTAGTAGAATTCATTTATTACAGAATATATAATGTCTGAAGAGATAAGTAGAAATCAAGAAAAAAAGGATAAGCGAGAGTGGGGGGTAATAAAAATGTTTCGCTCTTGTTATTCGTCGTTTCCGATAGGCGAGTTGTCAAAATCGGAATCGCCTGATTTTTTGTTGCGAAATGAGGGTAGACTGATAGGAATTGAACTGACGGAGTTGAAGTATGAACGAGCAGATAAAGAGTTTAATTTAAGAGCCCATGAAGATTTTTTATCCTCATTGATGGAAGAAGCTCAAAAGATTATTGCCGAGAATTGTGATTTGCAGTTGGTTGTTGAAGTTCTCTTTCATGATGATATTAGTCCGATTGTTGCAATGGTTGATGAACATGCGAGGGATTTGATTAGAAGGGGATTAGCACAACAAGTGGCAGCTCTTGTGAAGGAAAATATTCCCGAAGCAACCGGATTGAAGTTTACGATTGATCGAACATCCAAATATGGGCATGAAAATTTACCGGCTAAAATTAAAAGTATAAATATTCATAATGTCACAGGTCGTTGGTATGAGGGTTTGTGGTATGCTGCGATATCCACTAAAGTTAAGCCGTTGTCAATAGCTAGTGTTTCGCAACGGTTGATGGATAAAAATAAGAAAATGAAAAAGTATAATCCAGCTTGTGATGAACAGTGGTTGGTTATTATCCAAAATAGTTTTTTGATGTCAAGTGACTATGATCCATTAACTGCTCACGATGCATTATCTCATCTTTATTTCAGTGATTTTGACCGAGTTTATGTATTTGAACGAAGTGAAGGTTGTGTTTCTCTTTTGCGAACTCAAAAGTATTGATTAACTTTGTGCGATTTTTCTATTACGGTAACTTTTGTATGAAACTGTTCTTGGAAAGATTCATGAGTAAATAAAATAGTAGGAGATTGACTCTTACGATATATTAAGAAGTATTTATATGAAAAATTTAAGAGTAGTGTTTTTTTCGTCTCTTTTAATGCTTGCCTCTGTATCGTGCATTAAAGACGAACCGATGAATGCAGAAGCTGACATCTTGTCGTGTAATTTGATTGATGATAAGGACATATTGATTACACAAGGAGATACAATAAAAAAAGTCTATAGTAACGAAGATCATATCGGGATTTTAGTACAGTCTGGTAGAGACTTAAAACAGAGAGCTCCCCAATTTACATTAACTCCGGGAGCAACGATTTCTCCTGAGAGTGGATCAAAGCATGACTTTTCTGATAATAAGGTAGTTGAGTATGTTGTTACTTCTGAGGATAGACTGTGGTCAAGGCGTTATTTTGTCTCCTATAATTCATTAGAGTTGCCGGAGCAATTTTCTTTTGATTACTATACTTTAGACCGTTCCGGGAAATATCAAATTGTATATGAAATGGTAGATGATGTGGAAGTTATGAGTTGGTGGAGTTCTGGGAACCCTGGTTTTAGTATGGCTTCGGGGGTAGGACCTGAGGGCTATCCTACTATTATTGTTGAAGATGGATACGAGGGAACAGGACTGCAATTGACAACTCGTTCGGCAGGAAGTTTTGGTGCAATGGTAGGGATGCCTATTGCCCCCGGAAATTTATTTTTGGGTTCTTTTAATGTGGGTATGGCTCTAAAAGAACCGTTGAAAGCGACTTGTTTTGGCGTACCTTTTGAAAAGGTACCTAAGGAGATAAAAGGTTGGTATAAGTTTAAACCGGGCGAAGTGCTTACGGATGGTAACAATAAAGAAATTGAAGGTGTAGATGATTTTAATATTTATGCCATGTTCTATGAAAATACAGATGAAAACGGAAATCAAGTGATGTTGGATGGTACCAATTCATCATCTAGTCCTTATTTGGTTTTATATGCAGAGATTGAAGATGGTAAAGCGACAAATCAATGGCTTCCTTTTTCAATAAAATTTGAACAGAAAAATGGCAAAACAATTGATCCGGAACGATTGGCAAAATATGGATATAATTTCTCGTTGGTCTTTTCGTCTAGCAGAAGAGGAGATGTATTTCAAGGTGCAGTGGGTAGTACTTTGTGTGTAGATGAGGTAAGTATAATTTGCGAATAATTTAAGTATGAAAATAAAAGTATTTTTTATGGCAGTTGGCATGTTGTTGTCTTTATCTGCTTTAGCTAATGATTTGGTTGTTAAAGAAAATCATTCAGAACCGAGTGTAGAACTTGAAGATTCAGTGTCTAAAGGAAGTTTTTTTTCGGTTAAATTAGGTTATGGTATTGGTGGAACAATGCCGTTCCCGCTTCCAGCAGAAATGCGCTCTATAAATGGATTTAAGCCATTGTGTAATCTTTCATTGCATGGTGTTTACCATATCCTTTTTGACAAGAAGGTAGGAATGAAAGTTGGAGTTGGATTAGAGCGTAAAGGTATGGTGGCAGATGCAACTGTGAAAAATTATAGCATGAGTATTACTGATGATGCAGGAGGTACTGTTTCCGGACGATGGACAGGAGATGTGCAAATGAAAGCTGTTCAAACGGCTTTAACAATTCCAGTTGCTGTGGAGTGGTATCCTTCTGATAGATGGGATGTTAATTTTGGTCCCTATTTTTCCTATTTGGTTAGTAGAGAGTTTTCTGGAGAAGTTTGTAATGGATATTTGAGAGAAGGAGATCCTACCGGAGCTAAAATAGAAATTGGTGAAGATGCTCAAACTTTTGATTTTTCTGAAGATATGAGACGTTTTCAATGGGGATTGACTATGGGAGTCGATTGGGCTGTTTACAAAAAAATGGGACTCTTTCTAGATCTTAATTGGGGACTTAATAATATTTTTAAATCAGATTTTGAAACAATAACTTTTAATATGTACCCTATATTTGGTGTTGTTGGAGTTAGTTATTCTTTCAATTAGGAGTTTTATAAATTCATTTCTCGGAAATTTGAATTTATTTTATATAGATTGCAGGGTGAAGGTTTGGACCAAAGTTGGCATTTTGATAAATTGATAAATAGTATATGCCTAAATTAATCAAAAAAAGTACAGGAAGGGTTGTCCTCTCCCTATTTGTACGTTGTTATAAATGGTGAATTTATGGACCATGCCTATATATAATGCAATTTATGGCGATTCTTAAATCGTAGGAATAGAAAAAAGTTTTTATAGAGAAAATAAAAAGTGAGTTTTTTCGTTTTTACTTTTGATGAAGCGTGAGGATATAATTTAGAGACTAATCGTCTAATAGTTCTAAGTTTGGTACATAGTAGATTATTTAGGAAGAATTGAAAAAGATAGTTTTTTGCATATTAGTTTTATTGTCATTGGTTGAAATGCCATTAAGGGCTCAACATGCCCACGGACAAGTGAATAATTTGGTTAGTGTTGATAATAAACTCTATCATTTTGGGTTTATTTTGGGGTTAAATATGATGGATTTTAATCCAATGCATTCTAGTGTTGTTGATGAAGATGGTAAAGTGTGGTTTGGTGAAGATACGCGACTTATGCCGGGTTTTTCAGTCGGTATAATTTCCGATTTGCGTATTTTTAGTTGGTTAAATATGAGGTTTACCCCTGTTTTACTTTTTAATCAGAGAAATTTAGTTTTTCGAGATTCTGAAGGTGTGGAGTGTGAAGATGGTACAATCACTGTTCAGTCTAATATAATGGAATTTCCTCTTTCATTTAAAATTAGAGGACAACGAAAACATAATTATCGCCCCTATATGCTTGCAGGGGCAGCTATGACAGTAGATATGGGTAGAGATAGCGAAAATTCTATTATGTTAAAACAAGTAGATTATGGCGTTGAGTTTGGAGTTGGAATCGATTTTTACTTGCCCTATTTTAAATTATGTCCTGAGTTAAAATTTTATTTTGGTTTAGGAGATGTATTAGAGCGAGACCGACCGGAGATTGCTGATATTTCCGATATGAAATACACTCATGCACTTTCCAAGTTGACTTCTCGGTTAATAGTATTGTCATTCAATTTTGAATAGGTTTAAGTCGCTCTTATTCGACTTTTACTTTAAGTTGATCTGTTGTGGGTTTTGTAATCTTGAGATATAAGAGGCTTAAGTAAACATAAATCATAATTTTTTAAAAGTTTTTTTAGTCCAATTTAATAGAGAAACAATATAGATTCTTATTTGTTATAATAAGAAAATTATTGTTTATGCATTTTGGAATAATTGCGGCAGGAGAGGGGTCTCGTTTAAGAGCCGATGGCATTTTGTTGCCTAAACCATTGGTTACTCTCGGAGACGAATCGATGATTGATAGATTGTTGCGTATATTTATTGATAATGGAGCAACAAGTGTATCTATTATTATTAATGAAGAGATGAGAGAGTTGATGGATTATTGGGATAATAGAGATTATTCAATTCCCTTTCAATTGATTACGAAAAGTACGCTGGGTTCATTTGATAGTCTATGTAGTTTGTGTCCTACCATATTGTCTTGTCCGTTTTGTATTACAACTGTTGATACAATATTTGATGAGGTAGAATTTGCCGAATATGTTAGATGTTTAAAGACTACAACTTCGAGTGGACTCTTTCCTGTAACCGATTATGTGGATGACGATTCTCCCCTTTATATAAAAGGTGATTTAGATTGGAATATTGTTGAAATCTCTGACCAAAAATGCGATGAATCAGTCCGATATGTTTCTGGTGGAATTTATGGATTTACCCGGGATATTTCTAAATATATCCATATTGCACAGCAAAAAGGTATAAACAGAATGAGGGATTTTCAGATGTTCCTTATAGAAAGTGGATTAGATATAAGGATGTATCCCATGAAAAAGATTTTTGACGTAGATAGGAAATCTGATTGGGAAAAAGCAAATAACTTTATTTTACATGAATTTAATCCTATTGAAAGTTGAAGAATAGGGCAATTGATGCTAAAAGTTGATTTAAGGTGGGTTTTGACAATTTAGTTCGTAGTCGCAAATCCAGTAGACCCGAAAAGTTTATCACCTGAGATTTAGAAGTCGTTTAAATTTTATTTCGAGCCTATCTATTGAGTTTTAAAATTTTTTTTTGTTATTCTTTTGTGGAAAATATTGGGCTATTATTAAAAAAAGAATAATAAAAAATAGGTTAAATAGCTCTCAAAGAGGCTGAAAATAAGGGAGAGACTTAAAATAAATTTAAAATAAAATTTAAATGGCTACTTATATTGTGTTAAGGAAATTTCTGAATGTTTTGTCGAGATGATTTTGAAGTTTATTTTGTTTGCTTGAGTATATTCGAAAAGGAACAAGTGTTATGTTTGAATGAATTAAGTTAGATAAGTAAAACGAATTTAAAAGCAGTCGAACAAATATGACAAAAATATAAACCGTAATTTATAGAACTCAATTAAATTGTTTTGCTGTATTTGTCAGAAGTAATCGATAACTATTCCTTAAACCAAAATTAATGTCTATCTTTGTGGGTGAAATGAGGTGTATTCTAAGAATTGTTTTGTAGAGATGCAAATCGAGCAAATAATTGTAGAGACCTAAATAATTGTTTAACTTAAATCGGGGTTTATGCCCTTATTAAAAACGTTTATACTATGGGATTATTAGATGGGAAAACAGCGTTAATTACAGGAGCTGCAAGAGGAATTGGGAAGGCAATTGCGTTGAAATTGGCAAGTGAGGGGGCAAATATTGCTTTTACAGATTTGAATATTGATGAGAATGCGCAAGCAACAGAATCAGAGATTATTGCTTTAGGCGTAAAAGCAAAAGGCTATGCATCCAATGCGGCGAACTTTGATGAAACACATAAAGTAGTAGAAGAAATCCATAAAGAGTTTGGAAGTATTGATATTTTAGTAAATAATGCAGGAATAACAAAGGATGGCTTGATGTTACGTATGACTGAGCAACAATGGGATGCTGTTTTAACTGTAAATTTGAAATCTGCATTTAATTTTATACATGCTTGTGCACCTATAATGATGCGTCAAAGAGGCGGAAGCATTATTAATATGAGTTCGGTTGTTGGTGTTTCTGGAAATGCAGGACAATGTAATTACTCTGCATCTAAAGCGGGAATGATTGGTTTGGCAAAATCAACGGCAAAAGAATTTGGGTCTCGAGGAATTCGCGCCAATTGCATTGCACCAGGTTTTATTATCACAGAGATGACGGCGCAATTATCCGAGGAGGTTCGTAATGAGTGGGCAAAAACAATTCCTTTGAGGAGAGGCGGAACTCCGGAAGATGTTGCCAACGTAGCTCTTTTCTTAGCGTCAGATATGTCTTCTTATGTTTCTGGTCAAGTTATTCATTGTTGTGGTGGTATGAATATGTAATTCATCGTGATATAACTTTCAGTAAAATAATTTTTTTTAATAAAAATTATCCTTAGATTTGCAATCCGATTTACTTGCATTGGAACTTTATTAGTAATGTAAGTGAGTCGGATTGGTGTTTTTTTTGAGTATTAAACTAATTTTGTGTCTATTAATTTGTTCAAACCCTAAATTTATTAAGTTGAGAAATGAAGAATAAGTATGTGGATTTAATCGAGCAGTCGTTTGAATTTCCAAATGACGAGTTTAGTGTTAAGGATAATGAACTTTATTGGTATGGTGTACCTTTAATGGATGTAATAAAACAGTATGGCACCCCTTTGCGCATCGCATATTTACCGAAAATATCAATGAATATTCAAAGAGCCAGGAGACTCTTCAATGTAGCAATGGCAAAAGTTGATTATCAAGCAGACTATAATTATTGTTATTGTACTAAAAGTTCTCATTTCTCTTTTGTTATGGAAGAGGTTTTGAAACAAGGTGTTAATGTAGAAACTTCGTCTGCATTCGATATCAACTTGTTGGAATGTTTGTACGAATCTGGCAACTTGGATCCTAAGAGGTTTGTTATATGTAATGGATTTAAAATTCCTCAATATATAGAGAATATACAGCATTTGATTTCACTTGGTTTTGAAAATGTAATTCCTGTACTTGATAATAAATTTGAGTTGGATTTGTTGCAAAAAGATTTCGATAAAAAATTTTCTGTCGGTATTAGAATTGCAGCAGAAGAGGAACCTAAGTTTGATTTTTATACATCTAGATTAGGAATTCGGTATAAAGATATCATTCCATATTACATAGAGAAGATCAAAGATAACAAGCAAGTAAAACTTAAAATGTTGCACTTCTTTATCAATACCGGTATAAAAGATACTTCCTACTATTGGAATGAATTGAATAAAGGAATTAACATGTATTGTGAATTACGTAAGATTTGTCCGGATTTAGATAGTTTGAATATTGGTGGAGGTTTCCCTATTCAGGCGCATTTGGATTTTACGTACGATTACGAATATATGGCAGAAGAAATTGTAGCGCAAATAAAAAATACATGTTCGCTTCATGGAGTACCGGAGCCACATATTTTTACAGAATTTGGATCTTATACAGTGGGAGAGAGTGGAGCAATGCTTTACTCTATTGTTAATCAAAAACAACAAAACGACAGAGAGTTGTGGAATATGATTGATAGTTCATTTATCACCACAATGCCGGATACGTGGGCAATTAATCAGCGTTTCCCATTTTTGGCAATCAATAATTGGGATTCAGAGTATGAAAGAGTTCATTTGGGCGGGTTAACGTGTGATAGTGAGGATTTTTACAATGCAGAAGTCCATTCTAATGCGATATTCTTGCCAAAGATGCAGCCGGATCGAGAGCAATTTATTGGATTTTTTCATATGGGAGCCTATCAAGAAGCATTGAGTGGTTATGGGGGTATTAAGCATTGCTTGTTACCAGCTCCTAAGTTGGTTGTAATTGATCAAGATGAGAATGGAGAGTATACAACCAAGTTATTTGCAAAGGAGCAAAGTTTTAAATCTATGTTAAAGATTTTAGGTTATTAATTTAAATTTGAATGAGTAGGGTAGTAGTTATAAAGAGAGGAGTAGTGCTCTTGGTGATGTTTGCGCTTTCTATTTGGGTGGTTTCTAGATGGGATGTTTGGTTTGGAAATCCCCCAGAGCCATCATATTCAGTATTGCAATCACCATCAAGAATATTGATGACAAACGGCGAGTTGCCAAATCATAGAACTATCACATGGCAACATGATTCAATCGTGCGAAGTGCGTGTGTTGAATATGTAGATAGGTCCCCTAGTCATCATGATATACTCTATGTTGCAGAGGCTAAAGCGGTAACTTTTGAATCTCGTTCTGGGAAATCAACTTTTTATCGAGCCAATATGACAGAATTGAAAGAAGGGTGTGATTATAAATACCGAGTTTGTTCCGGTGTTGATACAACTCAGTGGTTTGAGTTTTCAATGCCTAAGTGCGATAGTGTATTTTCCTTTCTTTTTTTTGGCGATGTACAAGATGAGCTGAATGGCTCATTTGATTCTCTTTTTCACCAAGCTATGTTAAGTAACAAAGAACGAGCATTTGTGCTTTTTGGAGGAGATTTAATTGAGCGTCCAATGGATAAATATTGGTCAGAGGTTTTTCGTTCTTTTGATACATTGTCAGCTACGTGTCCAATTCTTTCTGTGCCGGGTAATCACGAATACTTGAAAGGAGTTACACGACGTTTGGAGGGGAGATTTCCATTGGTGTTTCCCTATTTCATTCAGGATACTCTTCGTATGAAAGAGTTTGGTGTTCTTGATAACTCTTTATATACGTTTTCAAGAGGAGATGCACAATTCTTTTTTTTAGATTCTAATCGTGATTTTTGGAATTATTTTGCTCAAAGAGTTTGGTTGAAGAATGAGTTGGCAAAATCTGATAAAAAATGGAAAGTGGTTGTGTTACACCATCCTGTACATTCAACTAAAGGCTTTTTTAATGGTTTGATGGTAAGACTTTTTTTTGAGGATGTTTTAGAAGATTATAATGTTGATGTAGTGTTACAAGGTCATGAACATGTTTATGCCAGATCTTCTTCGACAACAACAAATGAGTTAAAAGAGCCCCTTTATTTAGTAACTTACTCTTCTCAAAAAGATTATCCGATGAAGTTTTATGGAGATGTTGCCAAGTGGGGGACAGCGGATAGATATTATCAGAAATTTGAGGTTAGCTTTGATTCTATTGTTATGAATACTTTTACATCTACTCATCAATTATATGACAAAGTAGTTTTAATAAAAGACGATTCTGGAAAATTAGTAATGAAAGATTTAGGGGCAGATATTCCTCAAAGAATTGAGGTCTCAGATTGGTTCAGAGCTAATAAAAGAGAGAAAAGAATAAAAGAGTTCGAAGAGTCCATCGAAAAGTGGAAAAAGAGTCAAGAATAAGTTTGACTTTCGATATAAATCGATAAAAATTTCTTTGAGAGTAAAAAAATTAAAAACAGTTTCTTACCTTTGCAAGGTACAAAATAAGAAATATAAATTTTGATATAGTATGGAATTGAATGCATTGACGGCTATTTCTCCTATTGATGGACGATATAGGAGTAAAACTGAAGAATTATCTGAGTACTTTTCTGAGTTTGCCTTGATTCGTTACAGAGTTTTGGTTGAGATTGAGTATTTTATTGCACTTTGTGAAGTTCCACTTCCGGCATTATCAGGTATTGACAAAACTATTTTTGTACAATTACAAAGAATTTATCAAGAATTTTCTGTAGAAGATGCTCAAAAGATTAAGGAAATCGAAAAAGTGACAAACCACGATGTAAAAGCCGTAGAATATTTCATAAAAGAAAAATTTGATGCTTTGTCTTTGCAAAAATATAAAGAGTATATCCATTTTGGATTGACATCACAAGATATTAATAATACGTCGATACCTTATTCAATTAAGGAAGCTTTAGAAAAAAGTTATTATCCATTGTTGGAAAACTTAATAGCAGAGTTGGAAGAGAAAGCTGCAGAATGGAAAGATATAGCAATGTTGGCAAAAACACACGGTCAACCAGCGTCTCCAACACGATTAGGAAAGGAAATAATGGTATTTGTGAGTCGTTTAAAAGTTCAGTTGTCTCAGCTAAAACAACTGCCAATTTCGGCTAAGTTTGGAGGGGCTACAGGAAACTTTAATGCCCATCATGTTGCCTTCCCTCAAAAAGATTGGAAGGAATTTGGCAATAAGTTTGTTAGTGAAAAATTAGGTTTACAAAGAGAGGAATGGACAACTCAAATTTCTAACTACGATAATTTAGGTGCCATTTTTGATGGTTTGAAGCGTATTAATACGATTATGATTGATATGAATCGTGATTTTTGGCAATACATATCAATGGAATATTTTAAGCAAAAAATTAAGGCAGGAGAAGTTGGTTCATCTGCTATGCCTCATAAAGTTAATCCGATTGATTTTGAAAATGCAGAGGGTAATTTAGGTGTTGCAAATGCGATATTGGAGCATTTATCCTCAAAATTGCCGGTTTCGAGATTGCAACGAGATTTGACAGACTCTACTGTCTTGAGAAATGTTGGGGTACCATTTGGTCATATTTTAATAGCGTTGCAAAGTTCATTAAAAGGAATTGGTAAGTTGTTGTTGAATGAGAAAGCGTTGTATGCAGATTTGGACAAATGTTGGGCTGTTGTTGCAGAAGGAATTCAAACAATATTGAGAAGAGAAGGGTATCCAAATCCGTACGAAGCTTTGAAGGCGTTGACAAGAACTAATTCTGAAATTACAGAAAGTTCGATCAAAGAGTTTATCTCTATGTTGGATGTGAGTGATGAAGTAAAAGCAGAGTTGTTGGCAATAACTCCGCATAATTATACAGGAATGTAAGATATGAAATTGCCCCAATTTAACTTCTTGACACTGATAAAGAGATTTGTATTCCCTTATAAGTGGTATGTTGTACTTAATATTTTGTGCAACATACTCTCTACAGTGTTTAGTCTTTTCTCATTTGCACTAATAATTCCTATTCTAGAGATTCTTTTTAAAACTACCAACGTATCTTATTCTTATATGCCGTTTGAGTGGAGTATGGACGTCATAAAAAATAATGCGTATTGGTGGGTTTCTAACTATATAGAAACAAATGGTGCGATGAATACTCTCTTTTTGTTGGGGGCATTTTTAGTAGTTTTGACCTTTTTTAAAACCGGTATAGCATATTTAGCAAGTTATTTTATTATACCATTGCGAACTGGGTTGGTTAGAGATATTAGAAATCAATTATACGATAAGGTAGTAGATTTGAATTTAGGCTTTTTTGGGAAGCAACGCAAGGGAGATATAATGGCGAGAATGTTAGGAGATGTTAATGAAGTTGAGGTTTCTATCATGAGTTCAATTGAGTTGTTGTCAAAGAATCCTATCATGATTGTTGTTTATTTGGGAGTGTTGTTATTACTCAGTTGGAAGTTGACGCTGTTTGTTCTTTGTGTTTTGCCATTTGCAGGCTTGCTTATGGGTAAAGTTGGACGGTCTTTAAAAAAGTCGTCAAAAGATGCTCAAAGTCAGTCCGGACAGTTGCTCTCTCAAATTGAGGAGACGTTGGGAGGTTTGAGAATTATCAAGGCATTTAATGCGGAAAAGGCTGTAACTCGCAATTTTAGGCATCTAAATGAAACTTTGCGTCGAACTGTTATGAAGGTCAATCGTAGGTACACTTTAGCGCATCCGATGAGCGAATTTTTAGGAACTGCGACGATTGCAATTGTGCTGATATTTGGAGGAATGTTGATTTTAAATGATACTGGATCTCTGTCAGCTGCTGAATTTATCTATTATTTGGTCATATTTTATAGTATCATAAATCCGTTTAAAGAGTTATCAAAGGCTTCGTATAGTATTCAAAAAGGAATGGCGTCATTAGAACGTATTGATATGATTCTTGATGCAGTTAATCCTTTGAAAGAAGTATCCAATCCAGTGAAAATTAAGCCATTTTCTTCTAAAATTGAATATAAGAATGTATGGTTTAAATATGGGGAGGATTGGGTGCTTAAAGATGTCTCACTGACAGTTGGGAAGGGGCAGATTGTAGCTTTGGTTGGTCAGTCTGGTTCAGGAAAATCAACTATGGTGGATTTGTTGCCGCGGTTTTATGATGTACAAAAGGGAGAGATTACTATAGATGGAGTTAATGTTAAGGATATGGCTTTATATGATTTAAGGTCTTATATGGGAAATGTAAATCAAGAGGCCATATTGTTTAATGATACCGTTTTTAATAATATTACTTTTGGTGTTGAAAATGCAACTTTGGAGCAGGTAATAGAAGCTGCTAAAGTCGCCAATGCGCATGAGTTTATTATGGCTATGGAGAATGGCTATCAGACTAATATAGGAGATAGAGGGTCAAGACTATCCGGAGGTCAACGTCAACGGATAAGTATTGCTCGAGCAATTTTAAAGAATCCGTCCATATTGATTTTAGATGAGGCAACTTCTGCATTGGATACAGAATCAGAAAAATTGGTTCAAGAAGCATTAGAAAGGCTAATGAAAACAAGAACTTCCATTGTGATTGCTCATCGATTGTCAACCATAAAGAATGCAGATGTTATTTGTGTGATGAAAGATGGAGAAATCGTTGAGCGAGGTGGTCACGAAGAGTTGTTGGCTAAAAATGGAGCCTATTCGAAACTATATACAATGCAATCTTTTTAGGAGAATCTTTTGGGTTGATTTATTTTGTAGTTACCAAGATTGAGTTATTCGGTATTTGCAATAATACAGATTTCTTGTATATTTTGCTTATTCTGCATCTTGTTTCTATCAGATTTGTCGTTATATAAAGCTATCTAAAATAGCAAATTTCTTTTTTTTGAAGTTCGATAGATTGTTTCGTT
This sequence comes from Paludibacteraceae bacterium, assembly GCA_017630395.1. GTDB lineage: Bacteria > Bacteroidota > Bacteroidia > Bacteroidales > Paludibacteraceae > UBA1181. The sequence goes on along the minus strand of JAGBVI010000119.1, from coordinate 9,625 downwards.
TGCATGAATAGATTAAAATTGAGCAAAATTTCTGTTTTAACGTATTAATTTTATATTTTTTTTGCATTTTTCTTTGATGATTAATGTGAAATATTTATTTTTGTTCGATTCTGTGCGAAAGTATGTGAAATTATAACTTTTGCGCATGTGTGTAATTGTTGGTATAAAGATTTGTCTAATATGAAAAACATAAAAGAAAAAATGGTAGGTCGAATGATAAAAAGAGTGTTGTTGCCATTGTTGGGAATGATGTGGTTTTCAGGTGTTTATTCTGCTATCTCAGTTAGATTGAGTAATGGGCAAGAATTTTCACAAGGAGGTAATAGTGTCACAGTTGACTTTCCAACAGGTGGTATTCAGATGTATATCTGTATAGATGGTGTGGCTCTATCTTATGACGGAGAGAATCATTGGATTTTTAATGATAATGCTGGTTTTTTTACAGCTAATCCATGGATTGAGAATGGATGTTATACATCTAATAGTCATGCTGTTGGAGTGTATAGTTTTTTTGCGGATGCAGATGCAAAGACTATAACGGTAAAAGCGGGTGGAGCAGATGGATATATTACTCCAAGCACCAAAGAGGCATGCCGCAGAAACGGAGTTTCGTTGCATGCAGATAATGTTATTGCCGGAGATTTAATTCGTTGGGCAAAAGTAGATGTAGACAATCAAGATACCTTGTTTTTAACTCAGTTTGATGATAATGAAACTTTGGAAGATAAATTGGACACAGCGGCCAAAGTTGTACGGTTCTTTAATAGGATATTAAGAAAAACTAGTAGAATTGATACTTTGGTAGTTGATGGAGATTCAACGTTTAATACTGTTGAGTATGAGATGTTGATTGCGGAAAATTTTATTGATATTCCTGTGAAGTTGGATGGATGTGGATATTCAATTTTAGCAAACAATGCGTCTGCTTGTTTGAGTGAGCCTATTCAGATGACTTGTACTTTTGAGGGCGCTTCAACCTATCGTTGGGTTAATGTTACCACGTCGGAAGAACAAGAAACAACTAGCAATAAACTCGAGGTGAGACCAAAAGGAAATGAAACCTATCAAGTGTATGCAGACGGAATGTTGGTTGGGTCTATAGACTTAATACCAAAGAGTATGGCAGAGTGTGGTTATACATTTACTGCAAAAAAAGATGTTTTGTGCTTAGGAAAAGAGACTGAGCTTTCAACAAATTTCAATAAAGCTTCAAAGTATGAGTGGTATGCAGATGGTGTGGCTTTGGAAACAACGTCTGTCCCTAACTTGACGGTAAAGCCTACAGCAACAACAACCTATACTCTTTATGCAGATGGATTTTTGGTTGGGGAGTTGACTTTATTGGTTGAAGAGTGTACATTCTTTATTGCATCTCGTTATCCGATGGTCTCTTGTTTACAAGATTCTAATGTCTTAATGGCATCTGGAACAGCTGTTTTGGAAGATTTAAATAAAACAATATTTAAATGGTCTAAAATTAAAGTGGATGATTCATCGAGGGAAATTGGGAATTGGGAAGTTGTAGATTCTGTTAAAACCTATCGTTTTACCGTGCCGGTTGATACAGCAAACAATTGGAAGTATCGCGTAGAATATGATGGATTGGATACTGCAATAATATATTTTGCGCCGGATTGTAGTCAAAATGTTTTTTGTGATGGATTGGAGGCAAAGACATTGTTCTATGAAACATTTGGTTATTTCATGTCTGAAGATGTGTATGTAAATAATTTTAATGTTTATCAAGGTTCTATAGAGGTAAATCATAGGTCTTCTATTACGATTGACGGTCAGGTGTATTATCCGTCTGCACAGTTTGATACTGCTAATGTCTATTATCAAAATGGTGAAGAGCATACTCCGTTGCCATTTAGTGTGGATAATACAGCTAAGAGTACCTTTAATATAAGAAATTATATTGCTCCGGATCCTAATGGATATGTTGTAACTCCGAAGAAAAATCAATTTTCTAAAACAGAGCCAGCAAACTGTTATGTAGCTTCTGATGGACACTTGTTCTTAGCAGAAAATCCGCGTTTGGCTCTTTATAATTGGTGGGGTTCTACGAGAGATGGAGGGTTGCGTTTGCAAGATGGCTATTATGCGATAGTAATGAATCCTGACTCATGTGACCAACAAAAGGAGTCAGATGATTTTATCTCGACTACAGATGCCACAGGTAATACGAATGGAGCTATGTTGTTTGTAAATGCAGGTTCAGCTCCCGGAGCAGCTATATATGCTCAGCATGTAAGTATTTGCCCTGATAGACGATTTACGTTTGGTATGGATGTTCGTAATGCTATGGCCGGGTCGGGTAATCCTGTGAATATGACTATTCTTTTATTGCGTGAATTTGGAGATGATGATCAGGTTTTGTCTAGTGTACAGGGGGCAAATAGATTGGCAACAGTTGAAACCGGGAATGTTGCATCCGGAGCATCTGAATGGCATCGTATCGATGAATATATTGAACTAACTGACAAAATTGGTGATTTCTGGGTGGTTGTATATAATAATGGTCAATCAGGATCTGGAAATGATATCTTGATTGATGATATTACTTTTTCTGTTTGCATTCCTAAAGTAGATATGGTTGTATATAATAGTGCTGGTGATACTTTGGGTAATGATGTTGTTTCTTGTCAGAAAGATTCTTTAAGTTTAGTTGCTCATAGAAGAACACCGGAGCCAGAGTCTTATTTCATGTTCCAAATTTTGGAGAATGGAGCTTGGATTGATATGGTTGAATATGATAAAGAAAATCCAAGTTTAGCTAAAGGTGGAAGTCCAGAGAATGGAGAAATAAAAGATACGATAAAGATTTCTACAGATGATCCTCGTTATTCAGGGACAATAAAGTATCGTGTTGTCACCGGGGATAATTTTGAAGATGTTTGGGCTAAGGCTCGTGAGGAGAAGCCGGGAAATTCTGATCAATCTTGTGCGTTTAGCAATAATGTCTCAGAGTCTATTATTACAATTAAAAATACTTTTGGAGGTAAAATTGATAAAATTCTTGAGTTTGAGGCGTGCGATAGCATAAATTCTCGCATTGTTCCTACTGCCACTCGTGGTACAGTTGAAGATGATATAACATGGTTAGCTGCTTGGGTTGATGCAAATAATGATACTTTGTTTGCACCTAAGTTAGATCCTGTAACCAATAAAATGCAGCCTCAATTGACAGGGTTGTCTGATTCTTTGGATATAAAGATTCTTAGTACAACTGATTCTACCGTTTCTATTTCGTATAAAGGTAAAACCATACAAAAGAAATATAAAGATATAGTAAATATGAAGTTTATTTACTATTATGAAGGTGGCGATTCAACCACTATCGCAGATGATTGTAGTGATGAAGTTGATTTGAAAATTAATTTGACTACACTTTTAAAATTGACTAATCCTGCACAGGGTATTGTTAAAGGTTGTAATAAAGTAGATGTTGCAGTTAGAAGAAATTTAAGCGATGCTGATTTTGATTTTGAGTGGTATGATAGTAAAGGTAATTTGATAGAGGATAATGATTTGTACGACTTTGAGTACTCAGTATCTGCAGATGGCTTTGATTCTACCATGACTCTTATCGTCAATAAGGATTCTTTAGCAAAAATATCTGTTTTTGAAGGTAAGGTAATTGCGAAACCTTCTAATGTTAAAACAGATAAGTATTGTTTCGATCCACTATCAGTTTTGGAAATCCCATTTGAGTTGCATAATGGATATTATCAATTGCAAATTATCCCAAGTGCTAATCCAGTGTGTATTTCTGAGGAGTCAGACCCCACAGAAGTTGCTTTGTCAATGAAAATCGGACTTAAAGATTTTGTAGGTTCTGCTGCTGATAGTTTAGCAATTTTGAATAAGTTGTATCAATACAATTGGCATGTTAAATTCACAGATAAAGATGGAAAAGTAACAGCAGAGTATGATAATGAAACTGCTGAGCCTATATGGAATCTTATGAATTCTGCTCTGAGAGATTATACTTCGCAAACTATGACAGTAGCTATTTCTTCTTCTTTATCTGATGTTTGTGAAACTATAGATCAAGCAAGTGAGATATCATCATTGAATATACCAATTCGTGAGGGTGGAATTAGTTTAGCTCTGGCCTCTCCGGGCAAAGTTTGTTTGTTGGATACAGATACGCTAATGTTAACAGCTTCTGTTTCTCCGAAAAAATCTTTGGTCAATATTTTAGATATTGGATTAAAGTGGTATTTGGGAGATAAATTAATTGATAGTACAGTAGTTAATTCAGACTCAACTAGTTATCATTTAGTTTTAAATAAGGTTAAATATCCAGAGCTATTTACAGCCGGAAATAGTGTTAAATTTAGAGTGATGACGTATGATGATAAATGTGAGAGTGATGCAGTTTCTCCTGAATCTGAAGTATTATTGAACGGTACAGGTGTTAAAATTATAGTTCCTGACGATAATTGCATAAAGCCGGGAGGAACATATAAAGTAGAAGCAAAATTAGATTCAGCAAAAGCAAGTTCTCTATTTGAAACTTATACTTGGAAAGTTAATGGGGAAGTTGTTCCATCGTCAGAATTGTCATGTTCATTTATAGTTGATGAAGCTTCTCCAAACACAAGTATTGAATTTATAGGAGATGATGGAATTTGCTCATCTAAATATTCCGCAAATATTGTTAAGGATATTAATGTAGAATATAGTGTGTCTTTATCATCAGAAGCTAAAGTTATTTGTAGTACAGGTTCTGCGATTGCTGTTATCAAGGTTGAACCTGCTTCTTCTCGAGCTTTGATTAATAAGTTTACGTGGTATGCTGTTAAAGATGGAAATAAAATTACGCTAAAAGAGGATGTCAAAAGTGAAACAAATAAGTTGAGTGATTCTTTGACAATAACCTCGGTTGCTTATCCTGATTTGTTTACAGCAGGAGGCTCTTTTGAGTTGTTTGTGGTTGCTGAAGATGGAATTTGTGAGGCTGTGGAATCTGATTCTCGCTTAAATTTTGATGTAAATGTTCCGTTTAAAGTTGCAGTTGAATCAAGTGGTCAAACATATTGTATTGATCCGGAAAATCCAGAGCAAGTTACACTGAAAGCTATTGTTACTCCTGCGAATGCAGCAAATCATATTGACAACTACGTTTGGGAAAGATTGTCATTACCTGTACTGAAGGAAACCACTACAAGTAATACATTTATCTTGACTGATAAGTGGTTATCTCCAGGTGTCAATAATGAGTTTAGGTTATCTGTAACAGATGGTATCTGCGCAACAGATACAATCAAATCTTCAACAAACATTTCCTTGAATTATAAATCCGATTCAAGAGTTGATTTTGGATTAAGTTATAGAGTTCCTAATAGGGATACTATATGTTCAGAAAAGGACCTAGTGATTTTAAGTTATAATGTATCAAATTCTGATGATGAATCAGGTACAGTATCCTATGATTTGAAATTATATTATGATCGTAAGGGTGAATTCGGGTATGAACAGTTATCTAATAATATTGTTCAAACATCTGGTTTGCATCTAGATGAGTATTCGCCAGGAGATTCATTACGTTTTAAGATAGTTGTAGATGATAACATCTGTTCTACGATTACTAAAGAGGTAGGTACAGTTGTTTTAACACCTTTTACAGCTTCAATCAATGTTTCAAAAGATCCTATCTGTGAAAATGAAAATGTGAAATTTGAGTTGGCAAATTTCAAGCCTGAACAGTCGGCTAATTATGTGAAATATTATTCTTGGTATCAGAGTTCTGCAGAAACTGATGGTAATTTTGTACCATTATCAGATTTTGATAATAGGGCTTATGAAACTAATCAATTAAAAGCAGGTAATTATAAAGTTCTTTCTTTCATATCTGATGGTATTTGTTATGGAGTTCAGATGTTTGGAGACCCTCAAGGTTCAGTCTATTCTTACGAAACTCCGCAGGTTGAATTAAAAGTTAATGCTCCTATTAAAGTTGAATTAATTCCTTCAGCAGATGCGTATTGTGAAGGCGAAACGCCTAACCCAATTACGTTTGCTGCAAAGGTTACTCAAGGAGAACCATCTAAATATGTTTGGTATAATAGTGAGAATAAGGTAGTTAAAGAAATCCTTTCTACTTCTACAGAGGATTATTTTACCATTGAACCAACGGTTAGTGATAATGCATTTAAGGTTGAAGTTTATGATGGAGTATGTAATACTATTGGATCGGCAGCAGAAAATTCTTTTTCAGTTGCTGTTTATCAACCATTTGTTTTAGATGTTGCAAGTAGTGCTTATGATATTTGTTTAGGTGACTCTGTAAATTTAGGACTTGGTGTTTTGCAGGGAACTGCTCGTAATATAACATGGAGTGGCGATAAAGTTATTCCGAATAAGGATAATAATATTTATTCTTTTGCTTATCCTCAATTACCTGGAGAAGCTTTTTATTCTGTTACAGCAAGCAATGGGGTTTGTGAAGATGAGACTGTGCATGTTGGACCTATTATTGTACATGAACCAATTACAGTTGAATTAACTTCTAATGTATCCAATGTTACTATTGGTGCTAAAATAGATTTGACTGCGAATGTTTTATCTGGAAAACCTTTAGAATTTGAATGGATGGATGGAGATGTTTCTATAGGTAAAACTAATGATGTAATATTAGAAAAATATATGCCAAGGAGTACTTCTGTATTTTCTCTTTATGCGACCGATGGTGTTTGTCCGGTAGCCTTTGCTCAATTAGAATTGGGTGTTGTTTTGCCTACCGCATTTACTCCTCACACTAAAGATGGCTTGAATGACGTTTATATGGAAGGGTATGAAGTTATAATCTTTGATCGTTATGGTCAAAAAGTTTTTGAAGGAGCTAATGGATGGAATGGAACTCACAAAGGAGTTATGGCGGATCCGGGAGTTTACTTTTCTCAGGTAAAACTTTTGAATGGTAAGATTGTAAGCGGAACTATTGAAATTGTTAAATACGATTAATTAGTAATAAAGTTAGTAGTTATATAAATTTATGAAACGGTTTTTTCTATTTTTGATTGTTTCTTGTTTAGTTGGTTCAGTATCAGCTATTCACAAGGAATATGTTGAGGGATACGAAATTGTCTCCTCTGATGTAAATACATCTATGCAAGAGAGGCCAATCTCTTTCTATAAAGATGGTAAAGTTGTGTGGTTTGTTGCGGATACTGCTTATAGTGCTACAATCAGTAGTAAGTATGAGTTGGAAAATGTAGAAGTTTGTAAGGAGCTTTGTGGACTAGGAATTATGGGGCAGTTTGCCTATGATCCTAAAAGAAGAACAATTTATTTTGCAAGAATTGATGAACTTGGTAATTCTGACTTGTATGAAGCTCAAATGACTGGAGGTCAATTTTCAACTCCTAAATTAATGAGTATCGAAGGTTTGGAAAAATTAAGAAAGAATGTTAAAGGTTCTTCCACCGTTATGGCCGGTTGGACTTATCGATATAACAGAGTTTCAGGTTTTTATAACCCTACCATAGCAAAGGGTGGTAATCGTATTTATTTCTCTGCTGATTTTCCGAAGCAATCTTATGGAGGTCGTGATATTTGGTATATTGATCGTGCAAAAGGTAGTGATGCAACAGCTGAGTGGCAAATGCCTAAAAATGCAAGCGACAGTGTAGTTAGGTTAAATAGTAAGTCAAAAGAAGATTATCCTTTTGTTGTTGCTGATACAGTTATGTATTTAACTTCAGATCGTGCTGGTGGTAAAGGTGGATATGACTTGTATATTTCTCATTTGAGAAAAATGGAATTTGATGTCTTAGATACTGTTGATAGTGTTATGAAGAAGGTGAAACGCGAAGTTTGGACAGAGCCTGTCAATTTGGATACTACTTATAATACTAAATCTAATGATTATAACTTGATTGGTAATAGTAAGTTAGTCATGTTTATGTCTAACCGCGCGGGAGGTAAGGGTAGAGATGATATTTGGTTACCTCAACCTTATCGTGCAGATCCTGACTTTGAGATTAGTCCTGAAATAGCTTTGGTGGAACCTAAGGGATTCCATTGGGTGTTGTTCTTCTTCGACTTTAATAAGTCTGAAATGAAGCCTGAATATTTGGTGCAATTGGATGAGTTGGTAAGTGCTATGAAAGAGTTCCCTGGTGCTCTCTTTGAAATTAGTGGACATACTGATACTCGTGGTTCTGATCAATATAATATGAAATTGTCTGATGTTCGTGCGAAATATGTTCGTAAATTGTTGATTGAGCGTGGCATTAAAGCTGAAGACATGGTTGCTGTAGGTAGAGGTTTCCATGATCCCGTTATTCCAGATGCTCAAACCGAGCCTGAGCACGAGCAAAATAGACGTGTTGATATAAAAATTTTAAATGAATAAAGTAATAAAGTTTCAAGATGAAAAAGTTATTCGGTTTTATTATATTGCTATTCGTGAGTGCAAATGTTTTTGCTCAACGTGATATTATGCTCTCCCAACAGTTTTTCTCGAGATTGAATATCAATCCGTCTGCAACGGGTAATACTGATGATGTTGACATCTTTTTGTTAGGTCGTTGGCAATGGATTGGTTTGGAAAACTCACCAAAATCTGGAGTTTTGAATTTGACTAATTATTTTGAGTCTATTCGTTCTGGCATTGGTATGACTGTTTCTTACGATGATTTAGGTGTTGCTAACAGAACTTTAAATGTTAAGGCAGCCTACGCTTATCATTTGAACTTGAACGAGAGTTTATTGCTTTCAATGGGTCTTTCAGCTGGTATTTTATACCACTATTTTGATCCGGCTCAGCATATTTGGATTGATCCGGAAGAGATGAATCAGGAGACTTTGAATTACGGAGAAAAATTGTCTGAGGTTCATCCTGATATGGATTTTGGTGTTGAGTTAGCAATGCCTAAGTTGATGTTTGGTGTATCTGTTAGTCATTTATTGTCCAATGAGGAGAATGTAACTACTTCATTACCAGGTAGACAATTTAATTGGTATATTAGAGCATTGTTTAATCTTTCTGAAAAGTTCGATTTGGCTCCTGCTTTGTGTTATACACATAGAAATACTACTAATCGTGCTGAATTGAATATCTCTCTATTCTATAATCGTTTCTTATGGTTTGGTATTACTTATCGTCCTGATTTGAATGGTGAGGATTCTTTTTCTTCTAATATGTTAAATTTTAATGCCGGTGTTGAGTTGAAAAATTTCCGTATCGGTTATAGCTTTGAATTAGGTTTAGGAGATGTTGCTGATGCTTTGTCGTCTAATGCAAGTGAAATAATGCTTTCATTCCGCATTCCTAAAAAATCAAAAGGTAGTCAAGTTAGATTCCTTGAAGACTAATGGTGTTTTTATTGTATGTTAGTTCTGGTGGTGTATATGTATATTAGGGTATTTTGAACTAAATGCAATTATGATGAGAGGATTTTTTAAATATTTATTTGTTGCTGTTTGTTCTGTTCTCTTTTGTGGACGGACATTAGCTCAAGATGAAATAGTGTGTGATCAATATCACTTTAATTACTATTTGGTCAATCCTGCTGTGGCGGGTGCTGAACGTTGTACGCACTTGATGTTGACAGGTAAGTTTCAATGGGTGGGAGTTGAAGATGCTCCAATGACTCAGACGTTGAGTTTCCGT
>JAGBVI010000118.1 GCA_017630395.1 Paludibacteraceae bacterium | reverse complement strand
TCCGCTATGCTTCAGACTGCGGAGCAAAGGTAATAGCATCTGTTGATATAGACAAATTACATGCCTCAATTTCAGCCTGCAATTTGACCTATTGAACAATACATACTTGTTTATAGCCTGCAAAATGACCTATACGCCAAAATTTTACACCTATAAAAAAGCGAAGATTTGTAGCCCTAAAGTCCGAACATCCTAACTGAGCATTATAATCATAATTGTCGGGGACCCGCTCTCCCCAATTTTGGAATTTAGGAGTACCCAACTTAAGTTCTGAACCTATTTGAACTATTTTATAACGAAAATCCAGACCTACAAAATGAGTAACCCCCATTGCAAAGGTATATTTATTGTACTCGTACTTGTAATTTTCAGAAACATCCTATCTTTGAATTAATAAATTAGGAGCAACATTATAATACAGATCTAACCCCATTTTTTCATTGAAATAACAGGTCCCTAAAAATCCGACACCTAATGCAGAAATATCAATATGGGAAATAAAAAAGTTATAACGTATTGGGTTTTCATTGGCAAAAGGATAATAAATATCATCTCTACCCAATGAAACTGAATGAATACTATTTTTATGATAAGCATAAGATACATCTGCCCACCGAGCATTAATTGCCAAAGCCAATTTTGCCGGTTTTGTCAGATACCATCTAGAGTCGAGAGAAAGTCCAAAAACAGGCGAAACATCCGGATAAGAAAGTGGTTTATCAACATAGGGAACATAACTCTCTATTAACGCCCCATACCCATCTTTTGGGATTCCCACAAAGAGTTTTAGTCCCAAACCATTGTCTAAATTTTTCTCAACTGAATAAAGATTACCACTGATTAACAAAGTAAGACAAATAAATAAAAATTTTCTCATGTTCATTGTAATTTTAGTTTGTAATTCTAACTTAGTCCACTGCAAATATATAATAAATAATAGAAAAAGAATCATTACGGCTCAAAAACAATTGATAAAAATACAGAGATAAATTGGGGTTTATGGAAAGAAAAAGTAAATTCATTAATAAAAACTTAGCATTTAAGCATTTAGTCAGACAAACAGAGATAGCTTTTTAGGTAATTAAACACATAATAATTTACACGATAAAAAATATGGCGAATCAAATGCAATCCATCTGACTCGCCACAAAATTCTAAAAATAGTTTGTTTAAATGCCCTAAATTAAATTGAAATAATTTTAGGCAACTTCATAAATTACGATTTTCTATTTGCAGCTCTTAATTTAGAAGCTGTCTTTAAAACGAATTCAAAAGTATCCTAAACAAAATTTACGGCATAAAAAAATTAAAATTCGCGTTTATAGAGAAAAATCTTTAATCCAATACAGTCACCCAATTATGAGTATCAGGCTCATCACCATATTGAATACCTCTCAATTTATCATACAACATTTTACTGATAGGTCCTGGCTTTCCATCTTTAGAAATAACATAAGACTTGTTCATCTCCAAATCGTCGATACGAGCGATTGGGCTGATTACAGCAGCAGTACCGCAAGCGCCGGCCTCTTCCATAGTCTCAAGTTCTTCGATAGGAATTTGGCGACGTTCAACCTTCATACCCATATCTTCCGCCAACTGCATTAAACTACGATTCGTGATAGAAGGCAAAATCGAGGTTGATTCAGGAGTGATATATGTATTATTCTTGATTCCGAAGAAATTGGCTGCTCCAGCCTCGTCAATATACTTCTTCTCCTTTGCATCCAAATAGAATTCGCAAGAGTAGCCCAAGTCATGAGCTTTTTTATTAGCCAACAAACTTGCAGCATAGTTACCCCCCACTTTATACACACCTGTACCTAAAGGTGCAGAGCGGTCGAATTCACGAATTACCACGTATGGGTTAGCAGAGAAACCACCTTTAAAATAAGGTCCTACAGGAGTTACGAAAACAATGAAAAGATATTCATTAGCCGGACGGACACCAACTTGAGCACCAGTACCAATCAACAACGGACGAATATACAGAGATGCCCCGCTCTCGTATGGAGGAATAAATCTTTCGTTCATCTTAACTACCTTTTTAATCATCTCACAAAACTTTTCTGTAGGCAATTCCGGCATTAAAATTCCACGACAAGTTGATTGCAAACGCTCAGCATTAGCCTCCATTCTGAAGATACGAATCTTTCCATCTTTACAACGAAAAGCCTTTAGTCCCTCAAATGCCTCTTGACCATAATGAAGACAAGTTGCAGCCATGTGCATATTGATACTCTCTTCTGAACTAAGCTCAATCTCTCCCCAAGCTCCGTTTCTGTAATAACAACGAACATTATAATCTGTCTTCATATAACCGAAAGACAAGTTCGCCCAATCTATATTTTCCGACATATCTTTGGATATTAAAATTTAAACATCTTTATTTGAACCTCAAAGGTAATAATTTTTTATTTAGAACATTGTTTAAATTTTTATAAAATACATCAACCTTAACAAAAAACTATGATTTTGAAGAAATTACTTTCAAAGAAAAGGTCTGTTTTGTACAAGAACAAAACAGACCTTTTATGTAATCCGTTACAAAATGCAACTTCTATAAATCACTCTAAGAAGCTGTTTAAATTTTTTAAAAAAAATACTTTAGAGTTTCACTCTCTTATTTTCGGCATCTTTGAAGCGCTTTTTAAGCTATTTTCACTATTCTTTTTTGAAAATAGTCCACTATTAACTTCAAAAGAATTATAAAAATAATCTTAAGGAGAGTTCTATATATTCACCGTTTATAATTTAAAAAGTGACTATTGGAGTAGGATAAACTTTTCGGTAATTTTTGATTTATTTCGGCAACTTACTGTTTGTCAGTTGGTCACAGTGCTCGCACTGCTCCCTCCTTTCGCTCCGCAATTTACTCGAAATAAATTCAAAAATTCCTCGAAATGAATTTATAGAACCCTCCTTAAAAATCACTCTCAAATATGCTCTAAATATAATTTAAACGACTTCTAAAGGGGGCGTTATTTCACTTCAATAAGAAGGGCATTTGGTTTGAAAGAGATACTATTACCACCAGAGTAGGTAGCACCTTGATAGATACCATTCCATTCTGTGCCTCCGGAAATTACTCCTCCAGCAGAAAGATTATAATCCACCGTTTTACCATAAGGACCATAAATAAACATATAAACACTACCGGATGTCAATGCACTAATGGAAGCCGGCAATTGATATGTCAACATATCCAAACCATCTTTCGATTTGATGTTAATTGCATTCCCTGCAGTAGCAGTATACTTAATAGATGCGAAAGGCGAAGAAGCAGTTATATAATGATAACCAAACTCTTCCAACCCCAAAGAAATCATCACACCACCGGCAGCTGTAGTCTCCGTCATATCTGCACAAGAAGGTGCAATTGTAATTACTTGTCCACCTTTCAATTTTATAACATCAAGCACATTAGAAAAGACGTTAGAATAAGAGATTAATTGCACCTTTGCCCCATCATTCACCTCAAAAGTATAAGATGAAACCGGAATAGCACTATTAGCTGTTAGTACACTTGAAATATTTACATCACAATTATTCATTATCACATCATTATCAGTTTTCAGTCCATAACCAAATTTTGGTTTTTTAGAATCATCATAATTTTTGTAATAAGGAGGACACGCCATATTCACGTTCAACTTAACACCACCATCAAAAATAATTGAACCGTCAGCAACCAAACCTCTACCACCATATGAAACTTCAGAGATAGTCAAATCATGACTACCACCCAACATCTTAATCATACCATCCGCCTTGATAACACACTGATATGAGATATCATCAATTGTAGAATCATAGAAAGGAGTAGCATTCAACACACCATTGATAGTACCACCATTAACAATTACATCACCGGAGCAACGTATAAAACGACTCACTTCACCACCCACATCAAAAGTAAGCAATCCACCATTGATTGTAATCGAGCCATTTTCTGGAGAAATAGGAAGCAGCGTATCACCATCGCACTTCAATCCTTTTGCATCATCAATATATTTATCATCCGAATCACGATTAACATAATTAATGCTACCACCATTAATCTGCATATACCCCTTTTCCACTTCAACACCATATCCCAAAACGAGTAGAGCGCCCCCATTCATTTCAAAATAATCATTCATTTTGAGCGCATCACCATACGGTGCTATTACACTAACATTACCACTATTGATTTCGATATAATCTCCTGATTGAATACCACGTTTAGAATTTGCCACAACAGACAATTCTCCTTCACCTTCAACAACGATTTGACCTTTGCTTCTCAAAACAGCATTACAAGTATCAGCAGGTGAATCTGCTAAAATATTTTTACCTTTCAATTCCAAGATCATAGAACTTCCCGCAAAAGAGCGAATAGGAGCCAACACTCCTTTCGAAGCCAAGGTTAAATTATTCAATTGTACCGTAAATTTCCTTTCAGACTCCACGTGGAAGTAGCCATCAGAAGAGATTCCGGACAATGAATAGACTACATTTTCCAATTGAGAATGACAATTTACAAAAACTCCACCCTCTTCGATTGTAACTTCAATATCATTTTTCAATGGATTGATAACCACAGGAGCTTGTCCATCTTGGAACGTCACAAAAACCGTATCAGAAGCAGTTAGAATCTCATCAAAAGATAGAGAGTCTATCGCTGCAATATCATATACCATTTCTTCATCGTCCTCCATTATAAAGAAAGCCTTTCCATCGATAAATCTCAACGTATCCAAATCCGAGCACTTTTCATCCTCAACAATTTCACCCCCGTTATGCAAATAAAAAACATGCGCTCCAAAAACTGAGTAGCTTAAGAACAGACCGATTAAGAATAAAAATAACCTTTTCATAGTTTGCTGATTTTAATTGATACACCATTAACTTTCACTACATAATTTCCGACAGAATATCCGGAAAGATCAATTCCCTCATCACTATAAGCGAACTCATCCAACAAGACACCGGTCAAAGAGAATAATTGCACCCTATCGCCCACGTTCACACCGGAGAGGTAAAACTTAGACAACACCGGATTAGGATAAGCAGCCAAACGGGATAACGAAGAAAGGGAACTATCTGTATCGCCCGTTGTATAGATAGGTGAAAAAATCTGCATGGTTTTAATCATTGACAACGGAATCAACATCAAATCTTGCTGTTGATTTGAGGTTTTAATCTTCATTGTATCTTTATTGAAAAGCAAATAACCACTTGATTCAATATTGTAACTAGAACTACCACCTTTTTTCAACGTTAACGTGATGTCAGCTTGAGCCGATAACACAAGGGGGAAAAGGAGGAAAACAACACCCCACAACAGTTTTCTGGAACAGTCTCTCATGATATTAGAATTTATTTATGCAATATTACATTTTTTTTGTTAAATATACACACTAAAATTGTTAAAAAAAGCAGAGACCGTCCATTCTCTCGAAAAAACGGTCTCAAATATATAAGAACAACACAATTTAGGGTCAGAATTACCAACGTCCTCCGGAACTGGAAGAAGCTCCTGATGAACTAGCTCCACTCACGCTCCCTCCTTCTCCGTAAAAATGGGTTCCATTATTATAACCTAACTCACCGAAATAGGTATAAGTTCCACTATAGTTACCTCCTGTATAAAAACCATAAGATGAGGATGATTTATCAGACGCAAAATACATAGACGAACTACCAATAGGCAATTTTATGGAAGATAACACATTTCCGGATGCATCTGCAACATGCAGCAAAGTATTCGCCGACAAGCTGGCAGACTTATAACCGGTTGCAACCACGTTGCCGGAAGTGGTAGGAGTAACAGCCATATCAGAGCCTCCAAAAGCCAAAACAGTTCCTCCGGAAATTGACAATGTATAACTACCATCACCGACATCAAAAATTCCATTTCCGCCACCGGATTGTCCCACAACGACAGTACCGCCGGAAATCACACCATTTCCATTGGAATCAAATCCATCTCCACCTGCCACAAGCAAATGGTAGCCTCCTGCTACAGTCAGAATCGGAGTTGTCCTTGAGGAAGATGAACCTCCTCCCCACATTCCTCCGCCAGATGTTGATGAAGATGTTGAAGAACTTAAATGCGAAGCGGTTGCATTCCACCCATCATCTGATGTATTAACCATGGAAACTCCTCCTAAGAGATTGATATAACATGCTTCAAAGCCTTCAAATGCCTCCCTTACCACAACCACTCCTCCGGAAATAGTCAATACAGAATCTGCGCGGACTCCCTTTGCATCCATTCCATCCAACACCTCTGTGATGATGTACCCTCCGGAAATATTTACTTGATTATTACTAAAAATTGGGGCATCACCGGAATTAATGGTGATTGTACCACTATAAATATCAATGATGTTATCAACGTTAAATCCTCGAGGTTTGGAGATATAACGAGTGCGGGACTCATTTCCCATGCCACCGCCACCCCACATTCCTCCGCTGGAAGAAGAGTTGGATGTAGTTGCTGATTGTGTACCGTTACAAGTTAAGTTCATCACTAAGGAGCTATCTCCCGCTCCCTCAACACCCACATATGCATTCCAACTATTCACACCTCTACCATTTCCGGAGAGAGTTAGTTCTCCCGAACGAATTATAACGTCATTATCTGCTTTTAAGTAGATAGTAGCTGTTGTATCCGATACTCCTGTAGAGTCTTTATAAATATAAAACGAACCTTGTGCATCTATTGTCAATTCACCACTAATCATAGAGATATTGGCATCTGAATTAATTCCCTTTGCCCCTTTTGCTCCGGACGAGAGTTGAATGGAGAGTTGAGCATCACTCAACAAGACATCCCCCGAAGCTTTAACTCCGCAAAGGAACGAAGGGTCATATCCACTACCTTTGGGTTCATTGAATGTTGAGCCGGTAAGATTGGCAATAACTTTTGCTCCGTCAGAGATATTTACCGTAGTTCCATTGATTGCCTTAGCACCATTAGCCGAACTGTTGATTACAACCTCTCCCCCGGATATCACTATGCCGGCATCAGATTTCAACGCACCTCCGTATGCATAATCTGCTTCTGCTTCATCATAATAGGGATCTTCTGATGTAATATTCAGTTCGATTTTACCGCCGGCAATGCGCAACGGCTCTGCTCCGCTTTTAATAGCCTTGGCTCCTGCTCCACTCATATTCACCACCACATTTCCTCCATTGATCATAATGGCTGAATCACATTTCAATCCCTTCTTATCATCACCCAAAGAGGTTATTTTCATATTTCCCGCATTAATTTCGATACGACTTTTTTCGGCATCTATCCCATCACCTCCTACATTATCGGCCAACAGTTCTCCTCCATTCATCACAAAATAATCCAAATGCAAAGCATCTGCCACGGAAGAGTTAATTCGGATAGTATTCCCCTCTTCCAAACGAATGTAATCACTACTGAAAATAGCATGATTAGCATTTCCAGTCACATTTAAAACGCCATCGCTCTCTTCACTAAATATCAACTGTGTTTTTGAAGTAAGAGTAGCTTTATTGTTGTTAGAAGAGTGATCGGAGAGCGAAGAAGTTCCCATTAATTTTAGGGTTACCGCCTTGTCTTGAAGAATCTCAATCGCCGGCATTGAAGATTGGGTTGCAATCGAGACCTCTTCCAAAATCAACGTTAAACGATCTGCTGAATTAATGGATAAGAAACCATTTTCCGTTGCTCCGGAGATATAATACTCCAAATCTTTAATTCCCGTTGCAGCTTCTACAACCACATTAGCTCCATCAACCGCAATCGACAAACCGGCATCCTTATAAGGATTACACACTTCAACAGTTGAATCTAAATAATGAATGCGTATAATACTGTCAGAGAGTACAGAAGATGGAACCTCTGCAAAAAGGAGACTATCTATGCTTGAAATCATAAATGGGACAACTTTCTCGGAAGTATTCACAATCACACTTCCGCCACCGAATTTAATACTATCTACATTTGAAGTTAGTTCCTCATAAACAACTTCGTTTTGGAAATAGAACTGTATTCTTTGCTGAGCATACAATGCTAATCCGCATAACACACTCAATATTGCAGCAATATGTTTTTTCATAATTTTGAGAATCTAACAATTACACCATTCACTTTAATAAAATATATTCCGGAAGAGAAAGAGGAGATATCCAACGGTTCTCCCTCCTTACACACTCCTTCAAGAAGAGTTGTTCCACTAACAGAGAAAATCCTATACTCGCCCAAGTCTTCTCCTATACCTAAGACGTAAAGGTTATCACTTACCGGATTAGGATACAACAAGAGAGAATTCTTATCATTACCAACCTGCTGTAAATCTACCGAACCGGTTGATTCTGAAAATAGCAACTTTTGAATATCTGCCATCTTAACCGACTTTACATTTCCGGATGTTTGAGCAATCAGTAACTGTTCATCAAAAAAATATAATCCGCCGTTATCCTGGACTGTCAAGACCTCTTGTCCGCCATTGGAATAGACAACCGTCACATCGGTCTGGGCATAAAGGGTGGCAAATAAAAATTGCCCCACAACAATTAATAAATAGTTAATTTGTTTCATTTTTATATTCGTTTTTATAGATTAAATTGTATCGCAAAAGTATCTTCAAAAGAAAAAGTCGAACAACTTTTTTCAACAAACGACACAATTTTTTAAGTAAAAAACAGCGGATATTTAGAGTTTTAGAAGGAAGAAAAATCACAACAATAAAACTATTTTGTAAAAAATAGGCTGATTTTAAAGTTTATTGATTATTTTAGCGAAAAATAATTAAGAAAGGTTCTATAAATTCATTTTTGGGAGGATTTTTGAATTTATTTCAAGTAGATTACTATTCGAAAGAAGATAGTAGATTGGGTGTTATATTTTACTGATAAACAACAAATTACAACTAAAAAAAAGTTATACACCCATATCTATATGGAGAATTTTAGAACCCATCGTAACTATTTCTAAATAGAATGATTCGAGGGGAAAATATATAATTTATAAAAATACTATAATCATGAAAAACGCTATTGACTTTCTTATTGACATCTCTGACAAGATGGATAAGAAACTGACAATCACACAAACAATTTTACAAAACGAGATTATTCCATACCTAAACTTCGACGAGAATATTGGTATGAGAACATTTTTATCGGTAGTAAAGAATCCGATTGTAATCAACTCTCTTGACATGGGACTTAACACCAAGTCAGACTTTATGCAGAAGGCAGGTAGCTTACCATTTCCGAATGGAGGTTCGCCTATTGGTTACACCATTAAAGAATCATTAAAATCGCTTCGAAATTTAGATGCAGATTGCAAACGAATAGTTTTGGTAACAGCCGGAGAAGAGACAGACGGAGGAAACTATGAGTATGAAATAGAGAATGGGCATGAGGGTGTACAAGTAAACATCATTGGAATAGGAATCAGTGAGAGTGACAAAAAAATTGCAGAACGAGCAAGTGCTTTCACCGGAGGTGTTTTTTGTGAAATTCCGGAAGAGATCTTCAATAATTCCATCGAAATTGCCAACCAATTAAAACCCTTGATTGATGCACTACAAGGGAAAACTGCAGCGCCTGCACAACCTAAGGAAGAGCCTAAAGTAGAGGTTAAAATTGAGCCAAAGGCAGAAATCAAAGAGGAGCCTAAAGTGGAGGTAAAACCGGAACCTAAAAAAGAGTTTGTTCGCGTAGAAATCAAAGACACCCCTAAAGTAGAAGTTGCATCACCAATTGCAGAGCAAGAAGAGAGCGAAGAGGATACATTTGATGCAATGGCAGCACTGAAAGCCGGCACACAAAAGATTAGTCAACTATTAGACGAAAATGAAAAGATCCTATCTCGCACACTAGAAAACGGCAAAGAAAACATCTCTAAAATAGAGAAGTTGCGTGCACAATGTAAAGCATACGAAAAGAATATCACAGATCTTCAAGCAGAGAGTGAAAATAAATCGGCTCAAATTGCCGCATTAAAAGAAGAGAGAGAAGAATTAAATGCCACTATTTCAGAGATAAACAAAGAGAAAGAGATTCAAAACAAGAAAATAGAGGAATTGATTCAACAAGATAAGGATGTTGTAATTCAATTGGATTCAAAAGAGCAAAATTCCGTATCAGAAAAGAGCGAAAAATACCTCTACGAATATCTCCAAAAGAAGTATCCAAATCGCGTAAAATGGATGAATGAAAGTAGCAAAAAAAGTGTTGGATATGACTTTGAGATTGTTGACTTTGAAAACAATGTTACCGAATATTACATTGCATGTAAAGGATCAAAAGAGAGCAATCGAACATTCTTCTTAACAGAAAAAGAGTGGGATAAATGCTTAGAAAACAATTTGAATTATCAAGTCTATTTGGTTCAGAACATAGAAAACAAACCAACTATCACCCTAATTGAGAATCTAATCGGTTGGATGATGAGTGGCAAAATTCGTCCGGGAGCTACAAAGAATGAGAAGGTTAAAGCCGGTCAAATCATGTTGAGTTTGAAAAAATAGAGCAACCCAATTGAACATATAAGCCCGTTCGGTTATCCATTACAAAGATCGAACGGGCTTATTTCTTTTGGAGATATAGCAACGTACATTCTCCGAAATCATAAAAAAGTCTGCAATCTACCTCTATAGGGAACAAAAAAATTTCAGCGAAGACCTCAAATGTTCATACAAAATATATAACTTTGCAACACTTTATAAAAATTAGGAAAAGTTATGTCTGAAAAAACAATTGAAAAAGAGGAGAAAAAAAGTTTGAACTTCATCGAAGAGATCGTAGAAGAGGATTTAAGAGAAGGTCGCAATGGCGGTCGCATTCAAACTCGTTTTCCTCCGGAACCCAATGGATATCTACATATTGGCCATGCAAAAGCCATCTGCATGGATTTTGGAATTGCGCAAAAATACAATGGAATTTGTAATTTACGATTCGATGATACCAATCCGGTAAAAGAGGATGTTGAGTATGTAGATTCGATACAAGAGGATATTAAATGGTTGGGATTTCAATGGAAAAATATCTATTACGCATCAGACTATTTCCAACAATTATGGGATTTGGCAGTTAGATTCATTAAAGAGGGAAAAGCCTACGTTGATGAACAGAGTGCCGAGGAGATTGCGAAACAAAAAGGAACTCCTACCACACCTGGAACAGAAAGTCCCTACAGAAACAGACCGATTGAAGAGAACTTACAACTCTTCATGGATATGACAGAGGGAAAAATTGAAGATGGTAAAATGGTTTTGCGTGCTAAGATAGATATGGCAAGTCCGAATATGCACTTCCGCGACCCTATTATCTACCGTATTATCACCACTCACCCGCACCATCGCACAGGTTATCAATGGAAGGTCTATCCAATGTACGACTTTGCACACGGACAGTCCGACTATTTTGAGGGAGTAACCCACTCACTATGTACGTTAGAATTTGAGGTGCACAGACCTCTCTATGATTGGTTTATCGACCAATTTGCAAACGATGATTATCGACCAAAACAGCGAGAATTCAACCGTTTGAACATTACATATACCGTAATGAGCAAACGTAAAATGTTGCAATTGGTGCAAGAGGGATTGGTTCGCGGATGGGACGACCCTCGTATGCCAACCATTGGAGGACTTAGAAGAAGAGGATACACCCCATCTTCTATTCGCAAATTTATCGACAGAATTGGTTACACCAAGTATGATGGCATCATCGACGTATCACTTTTAGAAGCAACTATTCGTGAGGAGTTGAATGCCACCGCTATTCGTGTAAATGCAGTTATCAACCCTATCAAATTGATTTTGACAAACTATCCTGAGGGTCAGGTGGAGATGATGGAGGCAATCAACAATCCGGAAGATGAATCAATGGGCAAAAGAGAGATTCCTTTCTCTCGCGAGTTGTACATCGAAAGTGATGATTTCATGGAAGAGGCTCCAAAGAAATATTTCCGCCTAACAATCGGCAACGAAGTTCGTTTGAAGAATGGCTACATCGTGAAATGCACAGGATGCAAAAAAGATGAGACAGGCAAGGTGACAGAGGTATATGCAGAATATGATCCGGACACAAAGAGCGGAATGCCGGGTAGCGACAGAAAAGTTAAAGGTACAATTCACTGGGTTTCTGTTCCTCATGCGGTTCCTGCAGAGGTTCGGTTGTATGACAGACTATTCAATGTTGAAAATCCGGGAGATGAAAAAGAGAAAGATTTCAGAGAAATGTTGAATCCTGATTCTTTGAAGATTGCAAATGCATTTATCGAGCCTTGGTTGACAAATGCTCAACCGCTTCAAAATTTCCAATTCCAACGAATCGGATACTTTAATGTCGATCCTGATTCAACTGCAGATAAGATGGTATTTAACCGCACAGTATCTCTTAAAGATAGTTGGGCTAAAATGGCAAAATAAAAGTTATTAAGAGCATAAAAAAACTGCTAATCTTAGATGGTTAGCAGTTTTTTTTATATTACTAAAAACACTCTCTATCAATCACAAAATAATTCTTACCTTCCAATTCTTTATCGAAAACTCACTTTTTTTATGCGTTTCCGAAAGAGAATCGATTGTTTTTGCAGATTATTACTCTGAAAACAGATCATCAAGAGTTACTTCGCTCTGCACATTTCCGCTGTATATGTTTTTTTTCACGCCATAAGTTGTTACGAATGTTAGGTGTAGAGACTTGCGGGTTTTAGTTGAAGACCTGAAAATCTCCGTACGTTCACGAAGTCGCTCATCATATTGTTTTGTAATTTCAAACTCACCCAACGAAAATTTCATTTCGCAGAGGTTAATCGTTTGGTCGCGGCGGTCGATTAAAAGGTCTATTTGAGCACCCTCACCTTTCCATCCGCAAACATCGCTTTGCACACCGCTTATTCCAAGTTTCCTTTTGATTTGACGAATGTGGTGCATACATAACTGCTCAAAAGAGTAGCCGCTCCATGCTCTTCGAGAGGGAGAATCAATCATATTTTGCCAATGATGGTCATCCTGTCCGCGGTAACTTTTGACATAACGCAAATAGAACAAAGAGAATAGGTCTGTCAATTGAAAAATTGTTCCTTTTTCAGCCTTCCCGAAAGCTGTGTATTGACGGATGAAATCGCAGTCGCATAAATTTCGTAAAGCCTTAGACAAGGCACCCCCATCGTCAATTTTGACAATTGTCATAATTTCAGAACGAGTCAGTCCTGCGGCTTTATTAGCAAGGGTTTCAATGATTTGTTTATGAATTGTAGCCTCGTTAAATAACGAACGAAACAAGAAGTTATATTCTTGAGAAAGAGGTGCGTTTTGTACAAAGAAAAGTTGGTCTATGTTTTGCGCAAGGCTCAAATTGCTGTCCAGCATCTGGAGATAGAGAGGGGTCCCGCCCAGAATCATGTAACACTCTGCAATTTGATAACGGTTCCATTTGACTCCTTGGGAAGCAAGATACAATTCGGTTTCGTGAAGTGTGAAAGGAGCAAGATAAATAGTGCGAGTGGTGCGGTTATACAAACCTCCCTTGTCAGAAAGCACGTTTTCTCGCATCCAAGAGGTTGCGCTTCCACAAACGATAAGTTTTAGACGTTTGTTCGTTGTTCCCCATGAATTCCAAAAATACTCGAAAGCCTTGATAAATCTGCTTTTGGGCGTATCCATCCACGGCAATTCGTCAAGAAAAACAACAATCGGATTATCTCCTTCTAAAGACTCAAGATAATCACGAAGCAGAGAAAAAGCATCGAACCAATCTTTGGGTGTCGCCCATTTGCGTCCTGAGTAACGCTCTAATTGGCGTTTGAACTCTCTAAGTTGCTCTTTCTTAGTTCCCTGATAGATGCCTGTATAATAGAAGCTAAATGAGTCTTTGAAAAATTGACGAACAAGGAAGGTTTTGCCAATACGGCGACGACCGTAAATTGTAATCAATTCCGGATTATCTGATTCTACAAGTTGATGTAGAATTTCTTGTTCGACTTTTCGTCCTATAATGGAGTCAATCATATTGCAAAAAACATTTAAAATGTATGGCAAAGATATAAAAATATGCCGATTCTTTATCGGAAACTCACTTTTTTTATGCGTTTCCGAAAGAGAATCGATTGTTTTTGCAGAATTTGATTACAAAAAAAATGGGACGCACTTTTCCGTGCATCCCATTTTTTATATTTTATGGAATAATTTTATTTCTTCCAAGTTACAGACTTACAACCTTTGAATGCCTCATCTCTTACAGTAACATTATCCTCTGCATTATCTATCACAATATCAAGGTTCTCACAATTTCTAAACGCCCAATGACCAATAGTTGTAACACTTGACGGAATCTGAACTCCGGTTATACCTGTACAACCATCAAACGAAAGCTCCTCAATAGTTGTAACACTTGATGGAACAGTAAACTCTCCACTAAAATTACAAGGAAACTTAATCAAACTTGTTTTACTTATATTATATAAAACACCATCCTCAGATGAATATGCAGCATTATCAGGAGATACATTGATACTCGTCAAACCAGTACAAAAAGTAAACACACCCTTACCAATTTTTGTAACACTAGATGGTATTGTAATACTATTTAATCCGCTACATCTAAAAAATGCATTATCTTCAATTGTTGTAACAGAAGTAGGAATCTCGACTGCAACCAAACTTGAACAATTTTGAAACGCATATACACCAATACTGATAACAGTAGAAGGAATAGATACAGACTTCAAGTTTACACATCCGGAAAATACACCAGTCTCAATACTTGTTACTCCTGATGGGATCACTATTTTAGACAAAGCCTCACAATCTTGGAACGCATGATTAGCAATAACATTGACTCCAGACGGGATTACGATTTCTGTCAAACCTTCACAGCCCGAAAATGCATCTTCACCAATGCTTGTAACTTTATAAATCTTACCATCGATTTTTACTTTAGAAGGGATTTTGACAACGCCCGTCAAAGATACGTAGGCTAAATCTTCAGCAACTGCTGCAGTTGAATCAGTTAGTATCGTGAATTTTAGCGAAGTTTCAGACTCGTCTATTATTTTCCATGTTACTGATTTGCAGTCGTCAAAAGCTCCGCTTACAACAGTTACGTCTTCTTCCGCATTGAGAATTACTACATTAAGATTTTCACAACCTTTAAACGCTTCCCAGTCGATGTATTTTACGCTTGACGGAATAGTTAGGTTGGTCAAACCGGTACAACCCTCGAAAGCAAATTCAGAGATGCTTGTGACTGTGTTTGGAATCTCTATGCCGGTCAGACCTTTGCATAAACCGAACGCTCCGCTTGCGATCTTTGTTACGCCAGAAGGTATTGTGAACTTGCCCTGAAATTTGGCCGGCACCTGAACCAAAATAGTCTTCTCTTTGTTATACAAAACACCATCGACAGAAGAGTAAGTCGTGTTTTTGTCATCCACGTTTATGCTTGCCAAATTTTGGCAGTCGAAAAACGCATATTCAACAATGTTTGTAACATTAGCCGGAATATCTATGCTCGCCAAACTTGCGCAGCCTTCAAATGCAGATCCGTCAATTTCTGTAACCGAAGCAGGTATGTTAATGTCCGACAAGCTTGCACATCCACTAAAGAGTGAAACACTGATTTTTTCAATGCCTTCTCCCAGCACGACTGTCTCCAAGTTTTCACAGTAGGAAAAAGTTGCAATGCCCATATTTGTAACTCCTTTGGACACATTCACGTAAGTTAAGTTTTTGTAATTGCTGAACGCATTGTTCGCAATACCTGTAACAGTATATACGCTACCGTCAATTTTTACCTTCGATGGGATGAATACAGAATCAAGCTTAGAGTAATCGCCTTTTACAACCACAGCTGTTGTGTCGGACACTTCAAATTGCAATCCTGTAGATTCTTTGTCTGGAATTTCCCATGTTACAGATTTGCATCCCTGAAAAGCATCGCTTCCAACAGTTACGTTCCATTCTGTGTTGTTAATTACTAAGTCAAGATCTTCACATCCATGGAACGCCATATCACCTATACTTTTAACATTAGATGATAATTTAACGCCGATTAAATCCCAGCAACTACTAAATGCAAAATTCCCAATACTAGTAACGCTCGACGGAATCTTTACGCTGATCAATAATGGACATGACTCAAACGCTCGATCTTCTATCCTTGTAACGCCATTTGAAATTTCCACACCTTTCAGACGAAAACAAGCCTTAAATGCAGCAGCACCGATGGTTGTAACAGACGGAGGAATGGTTATATTTTTCATATTATCACAGCTCTCAAACGCTCGTTCCTCAATTTCGGTAACAGTATATACCTTGCCATCAATTTTAACCGTTGAAGGAATAACTACATCACCTTTCAGATCATCAGGTGAAACTCCGCATCTCACACTTACAGTGCTATCTGACAATATTGTGAATTTAAACGTCGTGTCAGCCTCTTGTATCTCTTCAAAAACCACCTCTTTTACATTCTCCACATTAAACTTTACATTTTCTCCATTGTTTAGTTTTACAATCATATTGGTTCCTGCAAATAAGGATAAGCCGAACACTAACGCTGCAACTAATGTTATTAAACTTTTTTTCATTTTATTTACTATCTTATTTTATTATTTACGAATGATTTTAAATGATTGATTTCCAGTAGAAAGCACATAAACTCCTGCTTTGTTTGGTATAACTATGGCTGCTTTCCTGTCTGCGTCTGCCTTTGTCTGAGACAATACTGAGCCACTTATGCTAACAAGTGAAACTGTTAGGTTAGGCTGCGCATTCTGCACTTCGATAGTCTCGTTGTCTATCCAGACAATTTGCAACGGTCGGGAAGAGTTTGCTTCTACGTTTGTAGTGCCTCCTGAACTTCCTTCGTTGTTCTCTGTGAAGTGATAGTTTTTGACACTCTCAAAAGCGTATGTCGTCTTTGCGTCTTTGTTGACCACAAGGCTTCCGCTTTGGTAGGTGATGACGGGATTGTCCGCCAAAAGAAACGATACTTTTGCCCCCTCCTTCATTTCAACTGTCAGGTACTTAGATTCGGCATGCAAACCCAATACCATACACATCAGAGACAAAGTTGTAATAAACCGTTTTTTCATCTTGTTTTGTTTCTGTTCTTTAGTGAGGTTCTATAAAATTTCACATCATCAGCATGTAGTCTGAACCCCATTGAGACTACAACCAATGAATAAAATTGGGCGCAAAAGTAGTATGATTAGTTCTAAAAACCAAGTGATTTTGGAGTAATTTTTACCTATAGGGGGGGGTAAAACGTTGATTATTAGCACTTTATTTTTACAACAAAGAAAGAGAATAGCAAACAATGTAATAAACTTAGAGACTACATTACTTGGAAAGAAGTACATTGCAACCAAGAAAAGATACGAATTACTCAAACACTTTCAATAAAATGATAAGAAGCTTTCCACCTTCCGATTCTTTATCGGAAACTCACTTTTTTTATGCGTTTCCGAAAGAGAATCGATAGTTTTTTGCGGAATTTGATTACAAAAAAAATGGGATGCACGTTTTTGTGCATCCCATTGGTTTCCTTAAGCAGGAAAGTTATTTCTTCCAAGTCACTGATTTGCAATTTTGGAAAGCTTGTACGGCAACTTCTACATTATCTTCTGAGTTGTCTATCACAAGGTCAAGATTCTTGCAACCATAAAACGCCATAACTCCAATAGATTTAACGTTTGACGAAAGTTCTAAATTGGTCAAACCTGTACAGTCCACAAACGCATTTTCTCCAATACTTTCAACGCTTGACGGGATTTTCACACTAACCAAATCTGAGCAAACTGAGAACAAGCCATTACCGATGCTTGTAATGCTGGATGGCAGTTCGATAGTAGTTAGACCCGAACCTTGAAATGCTCTTGTTCCAATCTTTACAACACTTGACGGAATTGTTATGTTAGTCAGCCCTTTGCATCCACTAAACGCATAGTCTTCGATGCCAACAACACTTGACGGAATTGTTATGTTTGTCAGCCCTTTGCAGTTCTTAAACGCTTCGTCTGCGATGCTAACAACACTATATGTCTTTCCGTCAATTACCACTTTTGAAGGAATTGTAACAGAACCCTCCACGCAATTTTCTTTTGTCACCTCTGCTGTGGAGTCAGTCAAGACTTTAAATTTAAGCGGAGATTCCGACTCGTCTATTATTTTCCATGTTACTGATTTGCAGTCGTCAAAAGCTCCGCTTACAACAGTTACGTCTTCTTCTGCGTTACGAATTACTACATCGAGATTTTCACAGCCCGCAAACGCATTATAGTCGATGTTTTTTACGCTTGACGGAATAGTTACGTTGGTCAAACCGGTACAATTCTCGAAAGCATATTCAGAGATGCTCGTAACGCTTGCAGGAATCTCTAAGCCAGTCAGACCTTCGCATGAACCGAACGCTCCGCTTGCTATATTTGTTACGCCAGAAGGTATTGTGAACTTGCCCTGAAGTTTGCCCGGTGCCTGAATCAAAATAGACTTCTCTTTGTTATACAAAACACCATCGACAGAAGCGTAAGTAGTGTTTTTGTCATCCACGTTTATGCTTGCCAAATTTTTGCAGCCGTAAAACGCATATTCAACAATGTTTGTAACATTAGCCGGAATATCTATGCTCGCCAAACTTGCGCAGCCTTCAAATGCAGATCTGTCAATTTCTGTAACCGAAGCAGGTATGTTAATATCCGACAAGCTTGCGCATCCATTAAAGAGTGAATTGCTGATTTTTTTTTATGCCATCTCCCAGCACGACTGTTTCCAAGTTTTCGCAGCCAGAAAAAGTTGCAACGCCCATATTTGTGACTCCTCCGGACACTTTCACATCAGTTAAGCTTTTGCAATTGTAGAACGCATTATTCACGATACCTGTAACAGTATATACATTGCCGTCAATTTTTACCTTCGATGGGATGAATGCAGAATCAAGCTTAGAGTAATCGCCTTTTACAACCATAGCTGTTGTGCCGGACACTTCAAATTGCAATCCTGTAGATTCTTTGTCTGGAATTTCCCATGTTACAGATTTGCATCCCTCAAAGGCATTGCTTCCAACAGTTACGTTCCTTTCTGTGTTGTTAATTACTAAGTCAAGACTCTTACAATCATAAAACGCACTGTCTCCAATACTTGTGACACTTGATGGTATTGTTAAGTCTTTTACCCCCCCGCAGCCTCCAAATGCATGGTCTCCAATATTTGTGACACTAGATGGTATTGTTATGTCTTTTAAGGCATCGCAACCTCCAAATACACCAATGCCAATGCTTGTGACATTTGATGGGATGTTTATTCTCGTCAAAGTATGGCAATTATAAAACGCACCGTCTCCAATACTTGTGACACTTGATGGAATCACAATTTTTGTTACCTGACACTCGTGAAAGCCCAATGCTTCGATATGTGTGACTTTGTAAATCTTTCCATCGATTTCAGCTTCAGAAGGGATGGTAATTGGACCTGTGGGTGTCATTCTTGGGGCAACAGCTACGCTTGCAGTGTTGTTTGTTAGCTTTGTGAATTTAAAAATAGGATTTTGTCCTTGTATCTCAGCAAAAACAACCTCTTCGACATCATCTACGTTGTGTCTGAAAGTTTCTCCGTTTTTCAGTTTTACATACATGCCTGTTTCTGCAAATGCAAACAAGCCTACTGCTAACGCTGCAACTAATGTTATTAAACTTTTTTTCATTTTATTTACTATCTTATTTTATTATTTACGAATGATTTTAAATGATTGATTTCCGACAGTAAGCACGTAAACTCCTGCCGTGTTTGGCATGCTGATGGTCGCTTTGCCGTCTGCGTCTGCCTTTGTCTGAGACAATACTGAGCCACTTATGCTAACAAGTGAAACTGTTAGGTTAGGATGCGCATTCTGCACTTCGATAGTCTCTTTGTCTATCCAGACAATTTGCAACGGTCGGGAAGAGTTTGCTTCTACTTTTGTAGTTCCTCCTGAACTTCCTTCGTTGTTCTCTGTGAAGTGGTAGTTTTTGACACTCTCGAAAGCGTAGGTTGTCTTTGCGTCTTTGTTGACCACAAGGCTTCCGCTTTGGTAGGTGATGACGGGATTGTCCGCCAAAAGAAACGATACTTTTGCCCCCTCCTTCATTTCAACTGTCAGGTATTTAGATTCTGCATGCAAACCCAATACCATACACATAAGAGACAAAGTTGTAATAAACCGTTTTTTCATCTTGTTTTGTTTCTGTTCTTTAGTGAGGTTCTATAAAATTTTACATCATCAGCAAGTAGTCTGAACCCCATTGAGGCTACAACCAACGAATAAATTGGGCGCAAAAGTAGTATGATTAGTTCTAAAAATCAAGTATTTTCGGAGCAATTTTTACCCGCGAGGGGGGGGGTAAAATGTTGATTATTAGCACTTTATTTTTACAGCAAAGAAAGACAATGGTAAACAATGTAATAAACTTAGAGACTACATTACTTGGAAAGAAGTACATTGCAACCAAGAAAAGATACGAATTACTCAAACACTTTCAATAAAATGATAAGAAGCTTTTCCACGTTCCGATTCTTTATCGGAAACTCACTTTTTTTATACGTTTCCGAAAGAGAATCGATAGTTTTTCGGATTTTGAATGCAAAAAAATGGGACGCACATTTTTGTGCATCCCATTGGTTTCCTTAAGCAGGAAGGTTATTTCTTCCAAGTCACTGATTTGCAATTTTGGGAAACGTTATTTTCTGAATAATGGCTCTCACCAATCACTCTCTAACAACTTTCTCGACAACGTTCTCATTTCCTTCACGCTTAAAAGAAACCAAATAAACCGTATCTTTCAAAGCCGATAGATCCAAGGTAGTCGGACCGGTTGCTTCGCCCTTCAACAGAGAACGACCGGAGAGATCAAAAATCTCAAAACTAAAGTTTCCTTCGCAATAAAATTGCAACATACCATCCTTAGCGAACTGAGAGAAACATCTCTTCTCCATATTAGATTCCACCAAATTTAAATCCGTTGTAATTTCCATTCCCTCAACAATTCTATCATAAGCAACTTTCGGTTTATATTCGCTGAAAAGCAATGGTTTCCCGTTTGCTCTCCAACTTGTTTCATCATTAGTACCCCAAACAGCTACTAAACTGATTTTTTCTTTGTACTCGCGATAGATATCGAACAAATCTTTATACATCTGCGCTTGCTTGTTAAAATCAGCACCATCCGCCAAGGTGATATCTAACTCTGTCACTTGTATATCGCAACCGATAGAGGCATACTTCTCTACCGCAGCACGATACAGAGAAGCAGATGGAAAACTTGTACTAAGATGCGACTGCATTCCCACTCCATCGCAAAGACTTTGAGCAAACAAACTGCTAACTAAACTATAGATGGCATCTCGCTTAGCATCTATGTACTCATTATAATCATTGTAATACAATTTGCACTGACGAGGAACATACTTACGCGCATACTCAAAAGCTTTAAAAATAAATGAATTATCCCCATAAATCTCTGACCAACGAGAAGTTCCATCTGTTACGTAATTACTTCCCGGCTGACGCAAATTACCATTATCCAGAAAAGCCTCATTTACAACGTCCCAAGCGTAAATATCCAAATTCGGAAATTCCGATACAACCAACTCCACAACGTTTTTGATGTAATTCTCCATACGTTGATTCATAATCTCTTTAGAGACAGAAGCCCCATTCGTTTGAAACCCTTCGTTAAAGAACCAATCAGGAGTTTGTGAATGCCATACAAAAACATGTCCTCTGATTGGCAAACCATTATCTTCGCAGAATTTCAATACAGCACGAGTTGAACCCGGCAATTTAACTTGAGGATTAATATTGTCACCACTCTCTATACTAGACTGTTGATCCAACAAACAATCGGGTTTTAACTCATTTCCGGGTGTAACACTATTAAAGTGATGCAAAATCAAATTTTTATTATTCTTCGGAGTGATTTCACCTTGAGTGGCAGCAGTTCCGATTTTAAAGTAGGAGGAAAAGTAATCTTTTAAAGGAGCTTCCGTATGCTCAACCAACTCTTCCACTACCTCTTCGCAAGTAAAATCATCAAAAAAGAAACTCAATGTCTCGTTACTTGATTGCAAGTAAGGCTTAACATCCACTACCTCATCCGGTAAAATCATCTCCCCCTTCAACTCTGTCCAAGAGTAAGCATAAACCTCCTTTTGCTCCACACAGGGATAAGAGGCATTGCCGTTCTCCGAATACTGGAGACTTAAATTCATGTTAGCATTTTGAGTTACAAATACATAAACACTGAATTTATACTTTTTCCCACCTTGAAAATAAGAGCTGGATAATTCAGCACCATGCCAATTAGCAGTACGTCCGGAGACAAAGAGAGATTGTTGACCACCATGTTTTTGTTCAGAACTAAGAGTGATTTGACCATCACCACGACCCGACCAATCATCCGAGCCACTTTCAAAATCATAATTTAAACCTGCTGCACTTACAGAAACAAAAGAAGCGCAAACAGATAAAAGTAATAATAGTTTTTTCATTTTTATTGCATTTGATTGTTAACACAAACAAAGATACAACAAAGAAATGAAAAAAAGAATAGAAATCTAAAAAGTTACCTAGAGAGCTGGGATAGATAGAAAAATAAGAGTAGCAATAAAAAGTAATTGGGTCAAGTTGATTTAAAATTCAAACCAACTTGACCCAATTTAACTATATCACATCAGCACACGAATCAATGCAAAACAGCACACTTCTTCCATGCCTCTGCATACTCCGTCAAAATTTGACGAATAGATTTTCCGATATGAGCGTAATCCTCCTCATTCAAGTTAGCCAAAGATACTCTGACACTCCATTCCGGAGCATCAAATCCACCGCCATTAAGTACCACCAAGCTGGTTTCTCGAGCCAAACGAAAGACTATATCCAAAGGATTGTAATTCTCCTGAAGATACTCAACAAACTCTTGTCCATAGAATTTTTTTGCCCATACCAGCATATCAATTTCGCTGTAATATCCCGCACGAAGAGGGTCTGGCAACAAAGTAAACCCGGCCTCCTCCCAAAGCACTTTCAACCGTTTTTCGATAATGGATAGCATTCTCTCTCTATACTTATTCTCTGTATCAATCAAGCTAAAAAGAGCAAAAAAAGACATTTGCATTTGCTGAGGCAAACTTAACCCTGCAGTATGATTTAGTGCCACCTGTCTGCTGTCTGCCACCATTCTGTCTATAAACTTCAAATCCTGAGGTCTCATTGTTAAGCTACCATAGCGATGACCCAAACTCGCTTTCCTTTTGGAAGGTAATTTTTTTATCAATTCATCAAAAATATTTTCCTCCCATAAAGAAATAACAGCAGCCCTCCACCCTGTAGCACCAAAATATTTGCTAAACGAATAGACCCCAATGGTGTTACGAGGGAGATCAGCCAAAAGAGACCTGAAATTGGGGATATAAGTTGCGTAAACATCATCTGTCACAATCATTAAATTCGGATTACTTTTCGCCACAATATCCTTAAGTTGCTCCACGGTCTCCTTAGCCAGAGCATAACTTGGCGGATTACTAGGGTTTATCACAAACAAAGCCTTGTATTTAGGGTCACGCAAAGCATCAATCGCATCCTTTTCATACTGCCATAGATGCAAACCATCTTGCGACATGCGTGAAGCCGGAATATGTAACACATCAAAACGATATCGTTCCAATTGCGGAATCTCTATGTAAGGTGTAAATGCCGGCACCAACAAGGCAATACTATCACCGGGTTCCAACAAGAAATTCTGCATCAAAGAATCGAAGATATAACACATAGCTGCTGTTCCCCCTTCGGTAGCGAATAATTTCAACGACCCTGCAGGCGGCTGATTATCGCATAACTCATGATTCAAATAATCTACCACTGCTATTTCTGTATATTTCAAGATTCGATCAGGCACCGGATATTGGTCACCAATAACACTTTCTGCCCACTCATGAATCATCTCATCGGGGTCCGCAGCGTGTTCCATCAACATATACTTATAGGCAGATTTGAGGAAATCACAAGCAGGGGCCTCCTTATTCTCCATTAAAAAAGTTTCGAAACGACGAGCAATACCCTCTTTTTGAGGTAACCCCGCGAAACCTTCCGGAAGATTAAAAGTTCTTCTGCACTCAGCCATGGCAAATTTGCCTAAGGTGAAAAATGCCTCTCTTGGGAGGGTAGCAATCCAGTTGGGATTTCCTCTACCTGCATTCAACATTGTTCTTGCAAAAGAGCGCAAACTAACTGTTGCCTGTTCAATCAAACGGTTTTTTAATTCAAATGGACTTAGCGATGATAAGAGTTGCTCTTGGTCCTTTGTCATAACATTCTTTTCGTCATTCATTTTCATAAACTCAATTATTTATCATTCATAGATTGAAAATCATCTCGGCAAAATTTGTAGAAACTGTCTTCAAAAATTTCACAAAATAAATTTATAGAACCCAACTTAACTACATAAAAGAACAATTACAACACCCCAGATAATCAACAAGGTATTCCCAATTGCGTAAGTTACGGTATAACCCAAAGCTGGCGTTTCGCTACCCACTGCCTCCTCCACAGCACCTAATGCAGCAGTAGTTGTTCTCGCACCGGCACAACAGCCCAAAGCTAAAGCCGGATGAAAATGGAATAAATATTTAGCCAAAAGGAGTCCGATAATTAGAGGCAACGTAGTAGCTATGGCTCCTATTAAAAACATCATAGGACCAATCTCTGAGAATCCTTTGATAAAGCTCGGACCAGCTGTAATTCCTACAACAGCAATGAACATATTCAATCCAACATTATTTAAAACCCACAAAGAAGAGTCCGGAATATTACCAAAATTAGGATGATAAGAGCGAAACCAACCAAAAACCAACCCGGCAATCAAGGCACCTCCACTGGTACTTAAACTAATTGGCACACCTCCGATTTTTACCGCCAAAGACCCAACAATTCCTCCTAATAAAATACCAAGAGCGACAAAAACCATGTCAGTTACATTGCTCGCCCGATTGGCAACTCCCATACGCTTGGCAGCCAACTCAACTTCCCTTCCAAGTCCAACCAACTCCAACGTATCGCCCCTATCTATCTTTGTTTGGGCCAATACAGGAATATTAACGCCGCCACGTGTTATCTTTCTGACACTAACACCATGCATAAAAGATAAAGAACGAACCTCGCCTATGGTTTTTCCCACCACTTCTTTCTGCGAACATAGAACCGGTAATACCTCTACAGGGAAATTCAATAGGGCTTCATCCAATATTTCCTCTCCTATCCATTTTTCTTCTCCTATCACAAATTCACGACGACCACTTAAGACTACTTCATCATTGAGTTGCAAGACGAAGTCTGGTTCAACTTTATCAATGGTTTGTCCACCTCTTCTGATACGTTCTACAAAAAGTCGTTTATTTTGCTCTTGCAAATAAGCTTCCAATTGCAAAACTCTCTTCCCTCCATCAAACCACTGGTTTTCTACTCGATAGGCTCTAAAAATAACGGTCGGACCGGCATTTTCGAATCCGGGCTGAGAAGAGGGGTCACCTCCACCCATCTTTGATTCTAAATCTCGACAAGCCTCCTTCACTTTATCTATTCCGCCCAACATCCTCGGACCAATAGATGCTAAGATCCAAGCAGAACCTGCTGTCCCAAATATGTATGTTACAGCATAAGCGACCGGAATCACATTAATCATATTTTGTTGCTCCTCTTTACTGATAGGAAGACTTTGAATGGTGTCTGTTGCCACACCAATAACAGCAGAAATGGTTTGGGCTCCTGATAGTAAGCCAGCTGCCTCTCCGGCATTATACCCCATCAACTTTGCTAAAATCCATGTAACAGCAAGACACGCCACACAAACCAACACGGCAAAATAGACCTGTGGCAACCCATCTTTTCGAAGTCCTCTAAAAAATTGAGGACCAACTTTATAACCAATTGCAAATAGGAACAAAAGGAAAAAGACAGATTTTAATGGACCCGTAACGGGGATGTCCAATTGTCCTACCAAAACTCCCACCAATAAAACACTGGTGACAATACCTAAACCAAATCCTGCCACTTTTATTTTCCCAATCCAAAAACCGAGCGCAAGCGTCAAGAAAATGGCTAATTCAGGATGACTCCTTAATAAATCAACAATCCATTCCATAAAAAATTAATATTTAGTTACCTCTTTGAAACAATGAAAAAATGAATTTGTTTGATAAAATAAGGTTTCTTTAGAGTTGAAAAACGAAAATGGAGGAAAGTGTATTTAGACAATTCCCGTTTTGGACACTTTGGAATTCATATCTACACATCGGGCTTAACAAAAAAATTGCGAATATAATCAGACTAAGCAAAATACACTTCAAAATCATCTCTACATAATTTATAGAAACAACCTTAAAGTAGAATTTAGTGATTTTTAGCACATATATTATAGAATAGGCAAAGAAATAATATACTTTTGTAGAAAGCACGTTAAAATTTAACAATATGGGAATGAAGAGAATTATTTTAGTATTCGGATTGATGTTTGTATCTATTTGTAGCATAAATGCTTCCAACGGCAAAGAGGCATTAGATGAACTATTGGAGATACTTAGTAATGAATGGAGAGAGATGAAAGAAATCTTGGGGATAACAGAAGAGGAGGAAAACACTAATCCAACCACCCCTCGTGCCAATGGTCCCTCGCAAGAGTCTTCCACAGAGAACACCTCAAATAACACTCCACCTGCTAACAGCACAACCAACGATAGTACATCAGCCAATGGCTCGTTTGATAATATGGTAAGCAACACTACCGACAACAAGAATAGAGACGAAAAGGTATCCACAGACAAATCAACGAACAACAGATCGTCAGACAATAATAAGAATGAAGCAAGTACAACAAAAACAGCTATAAATGATAACAACACAAAAGCAACAAAACCTATAAAAAGCAAAGAAAAAAAGAGTACAACTCACGAAAATTCATTATCCCAACAAGCTACTCAACAAAAATACGAAACAGATGAATTCCAAAACATTCATGAACTTATAGAAATAGAGAAAAAAAGGTTAGAGAAAGAGATAACTGAGTTGGAATATTTATACAATAAAAAGCAAGAAGAAATGAATAGGACCTATCAATCCCAAAAAGAAGAGCAAGTTTCAGAAGAGCAGAAAACCAGTTCTGATAAAGAAGAGTCTATTATTGAGAAAAAAGAGGACAAGAGAGCAAAAAGAGAGTCGGAAAGAATTGGAACAGAACGCACCTCACACCTTAAATTCAAAGGGGTTCCGATTGATGGTTCTTTAGAAACATTTGTATGGGGAATGCAACAAGTTGGATTTAGAGTTCAAGAAAGGAATAATAGCAAGGCGATTTTGTCCGGTGATTTTGCCGGATTCAAGGATTGTTTAATTTATGTTTATACCCTGCAAAACAAAGACCTTGTCTCCAACATTGTTGTTCACTTTCCTAATAGGGAACAATGGAAACAGCTTTCTAACGATTACTTCAATTTAAAGAGCTTGCTAATAGAAAAATATGGTAAACCTACTGCTTTTGAAGAGAGTTTTGATGATGAATATCGTATTACCTCCAACGATGATAAAATGAAACTATTTTATGTTAAGGATGACAAATGCAAATTCTCATCCATCTTTACCACGCCGCAAGGTAACATAATTCTATCCATTGAACACGCAAAATACAATTGCTTTGTGATGCTTCGTTACATTGATAAAAAGAATAGCGAGGATGTAAAAAAGCATGCAATAGATGATTTATAAAGACAAATTTTTGGCGCGTAATGCGGCGTGATTGTAGGGAGAGAATCCCGTCATGAAAGGTAGAACTTTAAGGGTGCTGACGCACGTTTCAAGTTTCAAGTTTCAAGTAGGCAACTACCCAACATTTCTCCCTGCCTGGAAGGCAGTACTGAGCGCAGCGATGGTAACCTAGGACGCAGTCTCAGGCCGTAGCGATGGTAGTCCGTGACGCAGTCTCGGGGGATAGATAGCACCATGGAAACCTGCCTGGAAGGCAGTACCTTGCAGGGGTGTTAAGTTTCAAGATTTAGGATTCAGGTTTCATGAAGGCATCTACCCAACATTTCTCCCTGCCAGGAAGGCAGTACTGAGCGTAGCGATGGTAGCCTGGGACGCAGTCTCAGGACCGTAGCGATGGTAGTCCGTG
>JAGBVI010000117.1 GCA_017630395.1 Paludibacteraceae bacterium | reverse complement strand
CGAGAGTTTCAATGCAAAAGTAAAGGCTTTTAGAAATCAATTCCGAGGTGTCAGCGACATACCTTTCTTCCTCTTTAGACTAAAAACTATTTTTGCCTAATTTTTTTACATCTCCACCGAAAATTTACGGTGATCCAAAATTTACGGTGATCCAAAATTTATAGTGATCCAAATTTACAGTGATCCATTTCATGGGCGATGAACCATTTATATCCATAAAAAAAAGAGACTATCTCTCGATAATCTCTTTCGTGGTCCCAATAGGATTCGAACCTATGACCCCCTGCTTGTAAGGCAGGTGCTCTGAACCAGCTGAGCTATAAGACCATTTATTTCCCTAAAGCGTTGCAAAGGTAATACTTTTTTATTTACTACAAAATTTTTTTTCAAATTATTTCTGCAACAACGTATGTACTCCCTCCAATATATATCAAATCTTCTTCCGATGCATCCTGTTTGGCGGCGTTATAAGCTTGAATTACAGATTCATAACACTTTCCTTTTAAGTTGTATTGTGCAGCAAGCTCAGATAGTTTAATTTCAGACAAGGCGCGTTTCCCTTGAGCTTTGGTGAAATAGTAAATCGCATCTTGTGGAAGAAGTGAAAGTACAGCTGATACATCTTTATCCCCAACCATGCCGAACACAATTCTTAATTGCTTATACTGCATTGTGGATATTTGTTTTGTGACTTGAGAGATTCCTGCCACGTTGTGTCCTGTGTCACAAATTATGCGCGGTGACAAAGATAAGGTCTGCCATCTTCCTAATAGGTGGGTTTGCTCTATCACGTTGGCAAAGCCATGCTGCATCGCTTCTCCTGAAATCGAAAATCCTAATAGTCGGAGTAAATTTACTGCACACCATGCTGTGCGCATATTTTCTCGCTGATATTCTCCTAACAATGGTGTCTGTATGGTGTCATCGCCGATGCGAAATAGTTGACGCTCTATTTGGTCTTCTCCTTTCTCGTTTTGCAGGTAATTTACCGGTACCGACTTGGCCTTAAATAGTGATGTAGGAACTCTTGGGGCTATCTCTTGCATGATAGCGCAAACGTCTTCCGATTCATCCCCAATTAAAAATGGAACTCCGGGTTTCATGATTCCGGCTTTCTCTGTAGCTATTTTAGGAATTGTATTTCCTAATATGTCTTGATGGTCATAGCTGACATTGGTTACCAAACTTAGTACCGGTTGTATGATATTGGTGCTGTCCAACCGTCCTCCTAAGCCTACTTCAATAATCGCAACATCAACCGCCATTGCTCGAAAATAATCAAATGCCATGGCAACACATACCTCGAAAAAGGAGGGATAGACCTCGTCGAAAAATTCTTTATGTTGTTCTACAAATTGAATGACAAACCCTTCTGAAACAACTTCCCCGTTCACGCGAATTCGCTCCCTAAAGTCCTTTAGATGTGGCGAGGTGAATAAACCTACTTTATAGCCGGCTGATTGCAGAATAGAGGCGAGTGTGTGGGATACAGACCCCTTGCCGTTGGTTCCTCCAATATGTATTGTTTTGAATGAACGATGGGGATGATTTAATCTTGCATCAAATTTTTCCATGCTCTCTAATCCTACTTTATAGGCGGATGAGCCTACTACCTGAAATAGTGGTAGGCGGTTGTAGATAAACTGAATTGTTTCTGAGTATGTCATCTCTTTATTTTTTATGCTTTAACACAACAAATTTAATGAATCTTCTAAAAAAAATAACAAAAAAACTTTCTTTTTCAAATTCAATATCCTAACTTTACAAACAACAAAAGAAAAGTTTGAATGGTTGCTTGTATAAATTGGGATGATAATATCATTTGTTATCCTGTTTTTCTTAAGTGGACTTGTTAATGAAGGCAAGGTTATAAACTTCTTCTTTAAATCTAATTGAAAACACTAAAAATTGTAGATTATGGGTGCGAAGAAAAATTTTGTTTTAGATACAAACGTAATCCTTCATGATTATAAGTGTATCTACAATTTCCAAGAAAATGATATCTATTTGCCAATAGTTGTCTTGGAAGAGTTGGATAAGTTTAAAAAGGGGAATGAGCAAATCAATTATAACGCCCGTGAGTTTGTGCGTGAATTAGATTCGTTGAGTAATAGTGATGAGCTGTTTAAGGATGGTGTCGATTTGGGTATAGGATTGGGAAAGTTGTTTGTTGTAACAAATCCTGATTATCCGGAAATTATTGCTAAGTCATTCTCTGAAAAAACTCCGGATCATCGCATTTTAGCGGTCGTTCACTCTTTGTCTGAAAAAAAGAAAAAACAAAAATCAATACTGGTTTCTAAAGATGTTAATCTTCGTATGAAGGCGAAATCATTGGGGATGGAAGCGGAAGATTATATCACAGATAAGGTTACAAATGTTGATATTTTCGATAAGGAGCAAGAGACGTTTTGTGATATTGACCCGGCATTGATAGACCAATTGTATTCTTCTCCTGCAGGAATTCCTTTGAAGGAATTTAACCTCAATGTCCCTATAGAACCGAATGATTGTTTTATTCTGAAAAGTGACCGCTCCTCTGTGATGGCAAGATATAATGCAGCTACTCAGATGGTTATGAAGGTGAAAAAGGAGAAAGCATTTGGTATTGAAGGACGTAATGCGGAACAGGCTTTTGCGATTGATGCGTTATTAAATGAAGAGGTGAAATTGGTAGCTGTAACAGGTCGTGCCGGTACTGGTAAAACATTGTTGGCCTTGGCTGCTGCATTGCATCAGCATGAAAAATATAAGCAAATCTTGTTGGCTCGCCCTATTGTGGCTATGTCTAATAAGGATTTGGGATTCTTGCCCGGAGACGAAAAACAGAAGGTGGCTCCTTATATGCAACCTTTGTTCGATAACTTGAATGTGATTAAACATCAGTTTGGTCCGAATAGTAGAGAATTGAGATTGTTGGATGATATGCAGAAAAACGAACAATTGGTTATCGAGGCTTTGGCTTTTATCCGCGGACGAAGCTTAAGCGATACTTATCTTATTGTTGATGAGGCGCAAAATTTAACTCCTCATGAGGTTAAAACAATCATAACTCGTGCCGGTGAGGGGTGTAAGATCGTATTTACCGGCGATGTTCAACAGATTGATACTCCTTACTTGGATATGCAGTCTAATGGTTTGGTTTATATGATTGATAAAATGAAAGGTCAGGAACTCTTTGCGCATGTTAACTTGATTAAGGGCGAACGTAGTAAACTTTCAGAGTTGGCAAGTCAATTGTTATAACATATTAATTAAATGGTGTTTGCCTTATAGTCATGATTCTTTTATGGCTATATAGGCAAACATTTTTTTCTGTCGTTTGGGTTTTTCTATCTTCTTTCTTTTCTTCTCTCTTTTTTCGGTTTTCGTTTCTTTGCTTAGCAGGTTGGATGCCTCTTTTGATGGAGTCCCGATTGTATTGAAGAGAATTATTCCTATCAAAATCCATTTTTTCATAATTGTTTGTTTTGAGTAAATGTTATAGGTATAACACCATTCTAAAAAAAATGTTTTGTAGAGTGGTTAGTTTCTATAGATCTTACTTGTAATTGGGTTTTAGAAATTTAGAAGTTGTCTAAATTTTATTTCAAACCTATTTGTGAGCGATTTTAAGCTGGGTTCTATAAATTCCACGAAATGAATTTATAGAACCCACCTAAAAGAATCTCAAAGATGCCGAAAATAAGAGAGTGAAACTCTAATTTTTTTTTAAATAAAATTTAAACAGCTTCTTAAACAGCTTCTTAAACAGCTTCTAATGTGTAGAAGTCTTCTTTTAAGCTTTTGAAGCAGATTTTAGTTTGGGATAATTTTTAAATATGATTTGTAGGAGTTGCCTGGAAATTTTTTGTATAAAAATATTAAGGAAAAATAAACTCGATAAAAAAGTCAACAATCTTTCTGTATTGTGTGTATAGATTCTAAACTAAATTTATACAACTATGAAAAAAAGTCACTTAAGCCTCGTACTCTTAATTTTAGGAGCGGGGATATTTCTCTACACGCAAGGACGAAGTTTGGATAAGGAAATCGAGTTTGAACAAGCCCCTCAAAAGCAATCTTTAGATGTTAGTTCGTTCGATTCGGTGGATGTCGATGTCCCTTATTCGTTGGATGGAGATCCTGCTCAAACTATGGATATTTATTATCCGGATGAAGCAAAACCTTATAAAGTGATTGTCTTGATTCATGGCGGAAATAGCTTTGGGGGAGACAAGAGAGCGATAAGTTTGGAACCGATTATTCGAGAGATGGTTGAGGATGGATATGCTGTTGCAAGTATTGATTATCGCAGTCCGGATAAGGCTACGTGGCCGGCTCAATTATATGATGCCAAAGCAGCTATTCGCTACATCAGAGAAAATGGAATATTATATGATCTGGATACTGAGAGAATTGTTGTTTGGGGTACTTCAACCGGTGCTCATTTGGCTCTGATGTTAGGGGCTACCAATGAAAACCCTGAATATGAAGATCTGAAAATGGGTAACTCTAAGGTCTCTTCTTCGGTTCAAGGAGTTGTCTCGTGGTTTGGTTTGAGCGACCTCGTTGATTTCCCTGTTGGAGCTGATGCTGCTAATGAGGTAATCGGTTTTGATATTCCGGAATTGTTGGTTAGAGACTCTTTGGCGTTGGTGGATGGTAAAATGTCTGCTCCAAGGTATGAAGAGTGGTTGGAAACTTTGAAAAATGCAAGTCCGATTTATATGGTTACAGAAGCGTTCCCTCCAACCCTTTTGGTGCATGGTACGGATGATGAGGTGATTCCGTGTAAACAATCTATCTTGATGTATAGAGAAATTAATAGACGATGTAATGATAATAGAGCAACTTTGAGAATCCTTAAGAAAGCGGGTCATGATAGTCCTGTATTCTTAGATAAGGAAAATATTTTGGAAGATATTGCATGGGTCGATCAAATTAATTTCCCTCATGGTAGAAGAAGGTAATTGATATTGCTGCTTCTTAGATGTTGTTTGAATTTTATTTCGATACCAAAGTTTATAATAATTAGGGTAGGGCGGAGTTGCTAGCAATTCCGCCTTGCCTATTTTTTTTGTACCTTGTCTATAGGTGTTTTATGAAATTTTTGACTCTTTCAATCATTTTATTAGGAGCAATCATTTTTTTTCTATACATTTAAGTGGTAAAATCTGAATATATTCCGCAGATTGACCTATGTTGTTATTTTTTTTTGCATCTGTAAAAGGAACGTGCATCTTGAAGATGTGTTGTCTTACGTTACTTTAAAATAACCTATCGGAAAGAGACATCCGGTTATAATACAGTATAATTATGGCTCAAATGATCAATTTTGGAAACGAACTGATTCGTATTAATACCGCAAAAAATACAATTGAGTACTCTTTAAATCAAGGTCGAACTTGGTATGTTAGATGTACAAGTTCTTCTTATGGCTGTTTTTGTGATTTGTTGGTTTATGGTAAAGAACTTTTAGCTTGTACGTCAAAGGGTGTGTATTACTCCGTAAATGAAGGTCGAACTTGGTTCGCTCGATGTGCGAGTTCTTCGTATGGCGATTTTATTCAACTTTATTTTGATGGAAAAAATCTTATGGCAACAACATCTAAAGGAGTGTATTACTCCACAAATGAGGGACGAACGTGGTTAAAAAGATAAAAGTTTCCAATGAGAAGAAATCTGGTTGAGGCGATAGTTAAATTTGCTTCTACCTGATAAAGATTGCTATTAGTCCTATAATTTATTCTGATGTGGAATCTTGTTTTTTTTGAAAATGTATTGGTGATTTGTCTATGTTATTTTGCTAAATATCCCTAAAATTATTCTAGTTGCAGTGCTTTGTAGTGCTAAGTTCTTGATATTTAGAATGATAATCTATGTGTGAGTTTGAATTTTTACCAAAATTTTATTTTAAGACATTGATAATTAGAGAGTTAATATATTGATAGAGAAAGAATTGCTAAAATATTTTAAAAAATTATTTTGAAATAAAAAAAACTATTTTTAACTTGCGAAAGCAAAATAGGAGAATTTTGCAACGATGTAAGAGACTTGATATTCTGTTATAAACTCTTTTATAAATTAGAAGTTGTTTAAATTTTATTTCGAGTAGATTTGTGATAGATTAAAAAGAATTTCAAAGATGCCGAAAATAAGAGAGTGAAACCCAAA
The DNA here is from genome assembly GCA_017630395.1 of Paludibacteraceae bacterium. Classification (GTDB taxonomy): domain Bacteria; phylum Bacteroidota; class Bacteroidia; order Bacteroidales; family Paludibacteraceae; genus UBA1181. The sequence continues at coordinate 40,201 of JAGBVI010000117.1, read as the reverse complement.
ATAAATTTAAACGTCTTCTTAGAATTACGAGGTTTTTTTAGACTGGATAATTTTGAATAACCTGACCTCGTTATCTGTTTGTTTTGATAATTATAGAAGAGAAAATATGTTTAATTTTGCAAGATGAAAACCATATCTGCAGTAAAAGTAAGTAAGTAATAAAAATCAAATCAAAAATTAACAGATAGAATAGTTTATCGCATCATAATAGGGATTATTAATGTAGGTCGAATTTAAACTTTATTGTATGAGCGGCAAGTGTAAATTTTCATTAGCTGTTACATTGCTTTTTGTAACTTTTATGGCGAGAGCCGAAGTCGTTATTAACGAGGTTATGCCATGTAATATTTCAACTAAATTAAATGATAATTATAATTATTCAGGTTGGGTTGAGTTTTATAATAATGGAACAGATGTTGTTAACCTCAAAGGTTATGAGGTTTCTTGTTATAATGAAAAGGGTATTAAGAATGGCGAAAAAAAGTGGAGTTGGTTAATTCCTTACGATTGTACAATAGAGGCAGGAAAATATAAAATCATTTATTTTGATAAACAACCGCCGGAAGCAGAGCAAGCTCCTATTCCAGGACATGCTCCTTATAAGGTGGATGTGGATGGTGGTCAGTTGATATTGGTTAATGACTCCGGAAGCTTTGTATGTTCGCTTACCTATTCACCGATGTATCCTCATGTTGCATTTGGTAAAGGTAGTAATGGCGTGGATAATTACATGGTTCCCACTCCGGGAAAGGAAAATGGGGTGGCTTATCCAATTGCAGAGAGATGTGCAACACCTACATTTGATGGAACTAAACCTGGAATTTTTTCTACCGGTAGTAAAGGTAGTATCTCTCTTGCTTGTGCAACCTCAGATGCAACTATCCATTATACTACCGATGGTTCTATTCCGGATGAAAATGATAAGGTTTATTCTAAACCAATTAGCTTTGATACGACTGTTTGTATCAGAGCAAGAGCTTTTAAAGAGGGAAAAATATTTAGTCCGATAATAACCGGTTCTTTTATCTTTCCTAAAAGTTCTTATTGTAGTGAAGGTAAAGATGCTCCAATCGTTTCTATAACTTCGGATGATGAGAATTTCTTTGGAGATAAATTAGGTATTTATCATGTAGGTACGAATGGGGCTACGGGAGAAAAAACATGTGTTGGATCAAGAGCAAACTATAATCAAGATTGGGATCGACCTGTCAATTTTGAATATTTTGTTAATAAAAAGCAAGTAGTTTCGCAAGAGGCTGAAGTGGCTATTATGGGTGGTTGCTCAAGACAATGGGATTTAAAATCGTTGAAAATTACTACCGGTAAGAAGACGGGTAATGAACTTTTTGTTCAAGTGGATAATAACGAGGCAGGATACCCTTTCTTTAATGCTGAAACGTCGAAAGTGGGTAATGTTTATTCAAGTTTGCAATTAAGGAATGGTGGAAATGGAGCTGAGGGTGAAGGTAGAATTAAGGTCAGAGATGGATTTATGCAGTCTATCGCAAAGAGAATGGGTAACATCGATTATCAAGCTTATCAACCGGTTTCCTTCTATTTTAATGGTGAGTATATGGGCTTGATGGGATTGAGAGAACGTACCAATAAAACTTTTGTTGAAGCAAATTATGGTTACGATGAAGATGAAATTGATGTTATTGAGATTACTCAGGCCGGTTATGCTGCAACTTGTGGTGATACCATGGCTTATTCTCGTTTAATTGCATTTGCTACTCAAAACTATGAGAAAGAGGATTTTCTTCTAAAACTCAATGATTATATGGATGTTGAAGAGTATATCAACTATATGATTTTTGAACAATTTGTTGTTAATACAGACTGGCCGGGAAATAATTGCAAAATGTGGAGACATCGTGCGGATGGTAAGTTCCGTTGGATATCTTTTGATACGGATTTTGGTTTAGGTTTGTATGAAGAGTGGGGTGATAATTATTGCGATGTTAAGTCTGATATGATAGATTGGTGTTTGGGAGAGGGGAATAAGAATTGGGCGAATTCGAAGGAGTGGATAACACTTTTGTTTAGAAGCCTCATGAAAAACGAGGATTTCAAACAAATGCTCTTGACTAAATATATGATGCATTTGGGTACTATTTTCCAAGAAAAAGAGATTACGTTTGTTTGGGATTCCATCGTCAAAGAAGTGGGTAAAGAGTTTTGTCGTGAGTTCGGTCATGAGTATTATGAGCCGGATTTAAAGGAAAAGGGGGAGGAGATGTTTAATTTTGCTGTAAAAAGAACCAATATAATCTATGAGCAATTGGCAGAAAGATATGCATTGACAAATAAACTTGTGGAGTTAAAATTGTCTTGTGATAATGAGGTGGTCGGTTTCTATATCAACAATGCAGAAATCGCTCAGAATAGCTATTCTTTAAAGTGCTTGGAGGGAATGAATGTTGTGTTGGCTGCAAAACTTCCTGAAGGCTATTCTGTGAAAAAATGGGTAGTGAATTCGAAAGATGTTACAGCTCCAACCGTAACATTATCTGTTGATGAAGAGACAGATGTGAAACTTTATGTAGAGAAAGTTAATGTGGCTATTCCTTCTATTGTAATCAATGAAATTTGTTCTAAAAATACATTCTGGGAGGATGCTTCAGGTAGCAAACCAGATTGGATTGAGTTGTTCAATGCAGGCGAAACAGCTGTAGATGTGGCAGGTCTTTATTTGTCGGATAATCCGGATAACTTGTTGATGCATAAAATTCCTTCCGGATATTCTTCCAGCATTATTGCTCCTGGTGGTTATATGCTGTTGTGGGCTGATGATGTAAAGGGTACAAGTCCTATTCATGTTGGTTTCAAATTATCTGAAATGGCGGGTGAAACTATTACATTGAGCAAAGTTGTTGATGGTGATTCTGTTATCATTATAGACCAAGTTGCGATGAAGGGATCTGTTGGCGAGAACAAGTCTTTTGGTAGAGTGACAGATGGCGCAGATGATTTCCAAGTCTTTGATGTTTGTGCAAATGGTTTTGGAAATTCAGCTACTCCGGGAGCTCAAAATGGTTCAGTAGATTGCGACGAACTTATGAGAGAAAATTCGGTTTTGGTTAACTTCGATTGCGAATATGCAGGTGCAACGTGGATGATTAACGGAACTGAACAAACTTCTGATAGTTATACTGCTCTGAAAAATAAAAATATGACGATGAAACCGGTTTATCCGCCTATTTGCCAATTTGATTATTGGGAAGTTTCTCGTCAATATCAAACCACTGAGGATATCTTGACATCTTCTTCTACTTGGTCTTACTTCTATTCTGATACCATTCCTGCCGGTGATTGGTTTGCTCCGAAGTATGATGATGCTGAGTGGAGTACAGGATATGGCCGTTTTGGTTACTCTGACGATAGTCGTTCGTATGATACCGAATTGGATTATGGTGAGGTGGATTCTATGAAATATATAACTGCTTACTTCAGAAATCAATTTGATATTGATAATTTTGAAAAAATGGATTCTTTGTTGGTTACTCTGACTTATGATGATGCAGCAGTTATTTATGTTAATGGAAAAGAGATTAATAGATACAATATTACTTCTGATTCTATCTCCTATAATACGCTTGCTAACACGTATATTGATGAGAGAACGGAGAATATTTACATTCCAAAATCTTTGTTGAAAGAGAAGGATAATGTTATTGCGATTGAAATTCATCAGAGTGGAAGCACTAGTTCGGATATGACTTTCTCTATGAATGCAGGAACTAGTTTCATGACGAATGTTATTAAAACAGAAGAGTTGACCTTTACTCCAAAAAATGATTTGACTTTCACTCTTCATTTGATTTTCAATGAAGAACCTACGCCTTCTAAAGTTTATCTTTCTGCAAATACAGAGGGTTGTGGCTTTGTGGTAAATGAAACTGCTATCAATTCTTTGACAGATACGATTGATTGCATGACGGGCGATAGAATCTATTTATCTCCAATCATTCCTGATGGTTATATGTTTGATTGTTGGGATATTAATGGTAATCTTGTCTATACAGAGAATGCTGATTATGTGCAAATCAAAGAGACTGTTGTTAAGTTGAAAGTGAAGAAGATTATCTTGCCTGCATTGCTATTGAATGAAATCAGTATTGCGAATGTAAGCAAAACTTCAAATTGGGTTGAGATTTTCAATAATGTGCAAGGTGCTACTTCTTTAGCTAATATTTATATCTCTAATACTCGTTCTGATTTGTTGTTGTATAATTTGTCCGGCTCTATGAGCGAGAAGTCTCATGCGGTGTATTGGGCTGATGGTGGAAAGACTCCTTCTCATTTGCCTTTTGAAATTGCTGAGGGGGACACGCTTTATCTATCTGCTGTGTATAACAAAAAAACTTATCCTTTGGATTCTGTTGTTTGTAAATCACATGTGCCGGATGGTTCTTATGGTAGAACTGCTGATGGTAATAAAAACTGGACTGCTTTTGCATTCTGTATAGATGATTTGACAAGCGAGGCTACTCCTGGAAGTAAGAACGGTTCTGTGGATTGCGCAAATGAAATCTTGAAAAATCAAGTTGTTGTAAGAGTGGAAGCTAATGCTGATGACTTAATTTACTTGGTGAACGGAGATTCGGTTCAAGCGGAAGGAAAGTTATTGGAGTTTGTTACTTACAAGAATAAAGATGTCTCAATTGAGCCTTATACAATGAATTATAAATTCTCTCATTGGGGCGAATCTACCATTATTTCTGAAGAAACAGACACAATTACTCTTGCAGATTCTAAGACGGTTTGGAGCTATTTCTATGACTCTATTGCACCGGCTGAGGATTGGAATACAATTGATTTTGATGCTTCTGATTGGAAAACAGGTAAGGGTAAATTTGGATATAAGTCTAATGTAACTTATGATACGCCGTTGGATTATGGTGACGATAGCCAAAATAAATACATTACAGCTTATTTCCGTTATGAGTTTGATATCGAAGATGTTAGTCAGGTTGATTTTATCAATTGCGAGTTCTTGTATGATGATGCAATGGTAATGTATGTGAATGGTGTTGAATGTTTGAGATACAATATCGAACAAGGTGTTGATACGGCTTCTGATTATATTGACGACCAAAAGGTTCTCTATGCATTGAATAGTGATAAGTTGGTGACCGGAAAGAACGTTATCTGTGTGGAGGTGCATCAGTATAATGGTCAAAGTTCTGACTTGACATTTAAGGCTAACGCCGAAATGAAGAGAACAATCATTGAAAGATCGAATACAATTGATGAGAAGGTTCCTGCTGAATTTGTAGCTGCTAAAGATACAACCATAATGTTGACTGTTATTTATGAAGAGGGTTATGATCCTACTGGAATAGAGGTTGATGTTATTTATGTAGATTCTGAGGTTAGCATATATCCTAATCCTGCAACAGACTTTGTGATGGTGGAGGTGCAATGCGATAATTCATTCAATTATACTATTTCTGATCTTTTTGGACGAATAATTGATGAAGGTTATTACAATTGTCATAAAAAACAATTAAATTTATCAAATATTACTCCGGGTGTTTATATTATTCAAATTGTTGGAGAAAAGGTTAAACATCAGGGCAAACTAATTAAGAAGTAAAATTTTCATAGAGAACAACGTCGAAGAGGGGGTGCCGTCCGGTACTCCCTCTTTGTTTTGTTATATCTGTTTCGTGACAGTCTGAAGTCTGCAGCATCTTAATTGATATTTTGAATTACTAGTTTTTTTCTTAACTTTGTCAAAAAAAGGTAATTGCATTGGCGGTAGCCTTAATGAGGTGCAGTCTATCCGCTGATGATAAGTTGTTTATAGAATATCTATTGTAATATGAGAAATAAAATATTATTTTCCGCGGTATTGCTTTCCTTGTTCCTGGGAGTATATGCAGGGGAATATTACATGACTATTGAGAAGATTGGCGGGACGTTGATTTCGTTCAAATTATCAGATAATCCGGTCATCACACACGAAGAAGGTAACCTTTTGGTCAATAAGGATGCAAAAACAACCTATTCCTTGGAAGATATCAAAAACTTTTATTTCACAGAGTCTGACAACACCACCCGCACACCGGAGTTCGCTGCAAAAGTGTTGCGGATCGTCAGAATCGATGATGAGACAATTGAAGTGCAGAATGCAGATGCAGGCTCTGTTGTTTCACTCACTACGATAAACGGAGTGGTCTCATTTAAGATTATGGCTGACGCAGAGGGTAAGGCTATTGTGAAGATGCCACGCACTGCCGGAGTTTACGTGCTATCGGCAGGCAATCAATCGTTCAAGATTATTCGTAAATATTAAGAAAAGATTTCATTATGAAAAGAAAATTACTGACTGGAATTGTTACATTGACAGTGTGTATATCAATGTTTGCCGCCACCAATATGTGTATCAAATTAGAAGATGGACAAATTGTGAAATATGACGTAGAAAACGTGGTGGAGGTTTACTATGAGACAAATATCAACGACACAACTCCTCCACTGATTGATTCATTTATAGTGGATGCGTCAGAGACATCTTTGGAGTTTAGAATTCTATCAGATACAACGGTAGAGGTGGCAAAAGGAGATCAAGAACGAGACCTTGACACTCTAAATATCCCTTCAAAAGTAAGGATTGATGGCAAGGTGTATAAAGTCACATCCATCGGAGATAGGGCTTTTTATGTGTGTCCTTATTTGAAGAGCATAACAATTCCGGAGGGTGTAACAAGTATTGGAGAGGAGGCTTTTTATAATTGTTCTGAATTGAGGAATATAACAATTCCGAAGGGCGTAACAATTATCGGGTCCACAACATTTGAAGGGTGTTCCAGTTTAGAGAGCATAACAATTCCAGAGGGTGTAAAATCCATCGAAAGCTATACATTTAATTTCTGTACTAGTTTAGCGAGTATAACAATTCCTGAGAGTGTAAAATCCATCGATAGCTTTGCATTTGCTGACTGTACTAGTTTAGAGAGCATAACAATTCCGGAGGGTGTAAAATCCATCGAAAGCTTTGCATTTGATTTCTGTACCAATTTAGCGAGTATAACAATTCCTGAGAGTGTAACATCTATCGGAGATAATGTGTTTCGATGGTGTACCAGTTTAGCGAGCATAACAATTCCGGAGGGCGTAAAATCCATCGAAAAATTTACATTTTACGGCTGCTCTAAATTGGCGAGCATAACAATTCCGGAGGGCGTAAAATCCATCGAAAAATTTACATTTTACGGTTGCTCTAAATTGGCGAGTATAACAATTCCAAAGAGTGTAACATACATCGGATCCGGAGCATTTTCTAACTGTGAGAATCTTGATGTCGTGATAGAAAATTCAGAAGAAAATGTGGAGATTGAATCTGATGCTTTCGATGGTTGCAAATCTGTGACTTACACAAAATAATACTTGTGATAATTCCCATAAATCAGGTCGAGGCGATTTTGAAGTTTCTCTTTCAGTTATTTTTCTTTATGATTAAAAAACAATCTAAACAAAATGTTCTTCAAAATCGCCTCGATCGCTTTATAGAAGTTGCTGTAAAACAACTCCTTTTTGAGCCTTTCGTTTATAATCCTATTTCATTTTTTAAAAATTCTCCGGTGTGACTGTTCGGGTTTTGTGCTACTTCTGTAGGAGTTCCTTCTGCAACAATCATTCCTCCGTTCTTTCCTCCCTCAGGACCCATGTCAATGAGATAATCTGCCGTTTTAAGAACATCTAAATTGTGTTCTATAACAATAACGGTATTTCCTTTATCAGTTAATAAATTAAGAACATTCAAAAGTATTCTAATATCTTCAAAGTGCAATCCCGTTGTTGGTTCGTCTAAAATGTATAGGGTTTTCCCGGTCTCTTTTTTCATCAACTCTGTTGCCAATTTGATGCGTTGGCTCTCTCCTCCGGACAGAGTGGTGGAGGGTTGCCCCAATTTGATATATCCTAAACCTATCTCTTGCAGCGTTTTAACTTTTCTGTAGATGGTTGGTATGTTCTCAAAAAATTCTACTGCCATATTGATGGTCATGTCCAACACATCTGCAATCGATTTCCCTTTGAATCGCACTTCCAAAGTTTCTCGGTTGTAGCGTTTCCCTTGGCAATCTTCGCACGGAACTAATACGTCCGGAAGGAAATTCATCTCTATGGTTCTAAATCCATTTCCGCCGCATGTCTCACACCGACCTCCTTTCACGTTGAAGGAGAATCTTCCGGGTTTATATCCGCGCATTTTGGATTCCGGCAACGTAATGAATAGTTCCCGTATATCGCTAAAAATTCCGGTGTATGTTGCAGGATTGGACCTGGGTGTTCGTCCTATCGGACTTTGATCGACGTTGATGATTTTGTCTATATGTTCTATCCCTTCTATAGATTCGTAGGGTAACGGATCTTGAAGAGATTTGTAGAAGTGCTGACTTAATATAGGTTGCAAAGTATTGTTAATCAATGAGGACTTTCCACTTCCGGAGACTCCCGATACGCAGATGAATTTCCCTAATGGTACTTCTAAAGTCACATTCTTTAAGTTATGTCCCTTGGCACCCTTTAAAATTAATTTGTTCCCATTCCCCTCGCGCAGTGTGGTTGGAACGGCAATCTCTCTGACGCCGTTCAGATATTCGGCCGTTACCGTATGGGTTTTGAGCATCTCTTGCGGTGTTCCCGAAAAAACTACTTCACCTCCCTTTCGTCCTGCCAACGGTCCCATGTCTATGATGTAGTCTGACTCCAACATCATGTCCTTGTCATGTTCAACCACGATAACAGAATTTCCTATATCCCTCAGTTGTTTGAGCGAATTTATCAATCTAACGTTGTCTCTTTGATGTAGTCCAATACTCGGCTCGTCTAAAATATAGAGTACATTCACCAACTGAGACCCAATTTGAGTGGCAAGACGGATACGTTGACTCTCACCGCCGGATAGAGAGGCAGTAGCTCTGTTTAGGGATAGATAATTTAAACCAACATCCAACAAAAATTGCAATCGAGTAGAAATTTCTTTCAAAATTAGTTCAGCAATAACCTGTTGTTTTTCAGATAATTTTGCAGGAATAGTCTCAATCCATTCTTTCAACTCGATAATGTCCATATTGGCCAACTCAGAAATATTTTTATCTCCAATTCGGAAATGTCTCGATATATTGTTCAGACGGGTTCCTTCACACTCCGGACAAACGATTGTTTTACTGAATTGTTCTGCCCACTTCTGAGCAGAAGCAGAAGCGTCTCCCTCCTGTTGCATCTCTATGTAACGAATGACCCCATCATATCTATAGGTGGTGTCTGATAAACCTAAACTATGACTCTTGATGCCGATTCGCTCTTCACATCCGTTCAAAATAACATCTAATGCCTCTTCTGGAATTTTGGAAATAGGCGTTTTGATAGTAAAACCATACTTTTCGCCGATACTTTCGATTTGCCAAAATATCAATGATTTTTTATACTTTCCCAAAGGAATTATTCCCCCTTCGTAGATACTCAGTTCTCGGTTCGGAATAATTTTATCCATATCAATTTCGTTCACAATTCCCAATCCTTTACATTTAGGACAGGCACCATGAGGAGAGTTGAAAGAAAAATTATGAGGAGCAGGCTCCGGATAGGATATGCCGGAGGTCGGACACATTAGTAATTTACTGAAATGCCTGATTTGAGTCTCATCTTTTTTTACGATACAAAGAGTCCCATTTCCCTGTTTTAATGCAGTACGAACAGAGTCCTTAATCCGTTTTTCATTCTTTTCGACGATGGCTAATTTGTCAATTACCACCTCTATTGTATGGTTTTTGTAGCGGTCTAATTTCATACCGTGAACGATCTCGCAAATCGCACCATCTACCCGCACATTTAAGTAGCCTTTTCTGCGAATCTGTTCAAATAACTCCTTGTAATGCCCTTTTCTTGAATTTACAACCGGAGCCAAAATGAGTACGGAACATCCATCATATTCTTGTTTAATCAATTCTAAAATCTGCTCCTCTGTGTATTTAATCATTTTCTCCCCTGTTACGTAGGAAAAGGCTTCTCCAGCTCTCGCAAATAGAAGTCGGAGGTAATCATATATCTCTGTGGTGGTTCCAACGGTTGAGCGAGGATTTTTGTTGGTTGTTTTTTGTTCGATGGAGATGACAGGACTCAACCCGGTTATTTTTTCAACATCCGGACGTCTCATTTCTCCTAAAAAACTGCGAGCATAAGCAGAAAATGTTTCTATATAACGTCTTTGGCCTTCTGCATAGATGGTATCAAACGCTAAAGATGATTTTCCACTGCCGCTCAACCCCGTGATTACGGTTAATTGATTGCGCGGAATCGTTACATCTATGTTTTTTAAATTGTGAGATTTGGCTCCAAAAACCTCAATCTTTCCACTTTCAATTTGCTCTTTTTTCTCCGTTGTTGGCTTTACCATGAATTTTACTGCTTTATAGCCATTCCTCCAACGATTCTTTCGAATATCCCAATATGCTATGTTAATAGGGGTGGCTGTGAATCGTAATTTGTAGAAATCGCTTATTCAAAACGCAAAGGTAATTATAAAATCCTTATTTCTGAATTTAAATTTTTCTAAAATGTGTGGTTAATTAGAGAATTTGAATTATATTTGATTGCTAATTTAGGACAAATTGAAAAAAAATGAAATTTAAGATTGAGATTAAACGTGCTTTGTGGTTGTTTTTGTGTGTAGGTTTGAGTTGTTTCCACTCTTTTGCTAAAAAAGAGGATGGTTCATTTCATTTCTTAAATATTCCTTATTCAGCTCGGGTGGCAGGTGTTGGTGGTGAGAATATTTCTATTGTGGATGATGATGTTAACCGCTTTTATGCGAACCCCTCTTTGTTATCAACAAAAGTTCATACGGGATTGTCTATCAACTATCTAAATTACTTTGAGAGTGCCAATAGTGGTTCCATCTCTTTTGCGTACGCTCTTGATAGCCTAAATGTTTTTGGTGCCAATTTCCTCTTTATGAGTTATGGAGCATTTGACGGGTATGATGAGTTTGGTACTCCTACCGGAACCTTCTCCGCCGGTGATTTTGCTCTGAATTTGGCTTATTCTCGTTATTTGGGTGCCGGATTTCGTGTGGGGGTTGCTATAAAACCTGCCTACTCCTTTATAGAAGAATATAATTCGCTTGCTTTGGGTGTGGATGTTGGTGCTACTTATTACAACGAAAATATTGATATGTCTGTGGCATTGACTTTTCGTAATTTTGGCTTCCGTTTCTTTGGGTATTATAACGGACAAGATAGAGAGGCTTTGCCATGGAATTTACAAGTGGGTATCTCAAAACGTTTAAAACATGCCCCTTTCCGATTCTCTTTGACCTTTGACCGTCTTAATGATTGGAATTTGGATTATTATCGTCCTCCAATTTCTTCTCCGTTATTGAATGATGTCGAAGAGGAAGAGAAAAATAATAACGAGATTAAGGGCGGAGATATGTTTTTTAGACATCTTGTTTTCGGGGTGGACCTTTTGTTTTCAAAACACTTTTATCTTTCTGTAGGTTATAATCATCGCCGAAATCGGGAATATACGTTGAGTAATTCGCGCGCTCCGAGAGGTTTTACCTTTGGTGCAGGTTTTAAGGTGTATAAGTTTAATTTAGATGCAGCCTATGCAATTTATGGTGCGAAAGGTAGCACTTTTACATTGTCATTGGCAACAGCATTGAACTCATTTAAGAAATAAAAACAATTGCTTAAGGTAATTTCAAAAGATTGAGCTGAGATGATAAAATAACATCGTAGAGGGTGGAAGTTACCATAAATCAAAAAAAAAGAGATGAAAAAAATTATTGTTGCAATTGATGGCTTTTCATCGTGTGGTAAAAGTACGATGGCAAAGGAGTTGGCAAAAAGTGTTGGTTATGCATACGTGGATAGTGGAGCCATGTATAGAGCGGTTACTTTGTATTGTCAACGTAAAGGTTGGATTGTAAATGGAGTGGTTAATCAAGATGAATTAAAGAAGGCTATCGACTCTATTTTGATAGAATTTTCATATAATCCGGATAAAAATCGCAATGAAACGTTCTTGAATAAAGAGAATGTGGAAGATGAGATTCGCACGCTTCAAGTATCTGAAGAGGTGAGCATTGTGAGCTCTATCGGTTTTGTCAGGTCCGCAATGGTGAAACAACAACAAGCTTACGCAAAAGAGCGTGGTGTTGTTATGGACGGTAGAGATATTGGGACTGTGGTTTTTCCGGATGCCGAATTGAAGATATTTTTGGTGGCTTCTGCTGAAATTCGTGCTCAAAGACGATATGATGAGTTGATAGCAAAAGGTGAGAAAGTAAGTTTTGATGAGATTCTGGAAAATGTAAAACAACGAGATTTCTTGGACCAAACTCGTAAGGAGAGTCCGTTGAGAAAGGCAGAAGATGCTATTGAATTGGATAATGGTAATCTTACGTTGGAAGAGCAACGAGATTGGTTGTTGAAACGTTTTAAGGAGGTGGTGGAATGAAAATCGAGATTGATGAAAATTCAGGATTTTGTTTTGGTGTAGTCACTGCTATAAATAAAGCTGAGGCTGAGTTGGCTATTCAAAGGGAACTCTATTGTTTGGGAGATATTGTTCATAATAGTATGGAGGTGGAACGTCTCTCTCAAAAAGGATTAATTACCATCAATCGGGAAGAGTTTTTAAAGCTGCGAAATAAAAAGGTTTTGTTCCGTGCGCACGGAGAACCACCTTCTACCTACGAACATGCATTAAAAAATGAACTGAATGTAATTGATGCCACTTGTCCGGTGGTGCTGAATCTACAAAAAAACATAAAGAAGGCCTATCAACTTTCAGATAAAGAAAAAACACAGATTGTTATCTACGGAAAATTGGGTCATGCAGAGGTTAATGGATTGGTGGGACAAACAGAGGGAAGAGCAATTGTTGTGGAGAGTGTGGATGATCTTTTGAAAATCGACTTTTCAAAAGATGTAAAGCTTTTTTCACAAACAACAAAATCCATAGAAGGATTCAATCAGATTGTGGAAGAGATTAAATCTCGAATTAATCCAAGTTCTACGTTTGAGTATAATGATACAATTTGCAGGCAGGTGGCTAATCGTATTCCTAAGATTATAGCCTTTGCTGCAAAGCATGAACTCATCTTATTTGTGAGTGGGAAAAAGAGTTCCAATGGTAAGGTGTTGTTTGATGAGTGCCGAAAAGTTAATCCTAATATTGTTATGATTTCAGATTTGGAAGAGTTAGATTATACAATATTCGGGAAGGTAAATTCGGTTGGAATCTGTGGAGCAACTTCTACCCCAAAATGGTTAATGGAGGCATTAAAAAGGAAAATAGAACAAAATATAAACTTTTAGTAAGATGTATCAGATAAAAACAATTGGAATTCTAACGTCAGGAGGAGATGCTCCTGGTATGAATGCAGCTATTCGTGCCGTAACTCGTTCAGCTATTTATCATGGTTTGAATGTTAAAGGTATTTACAGAGGTTACAAAGGTTTGATATCCGGAGAGATAAAGGAATTTCAAACCCAAAGCGTTAGTAATATTATTCAACAAGGAGGAACAATCTTGCGCACTGCTCGTTGTCAGGAGTTTATGACAGAAGAAGGTCGAAAAATTGCTTACGAAAATATGGTAAAAGAGGGGATTGATGCCTTGGTAGTATTGGGTGGTGATGGAACTTTTACCGGTGCAAAAATTTTTGCTAATGAATTTAATATTCCAGTAGTTGGTGTTCCTTGTACTATTGATAATGACCTTTGTGGAACAGATTATACAATTGGTTATGATACGGCTTTAAATACGATTGTTGAATCGGTTGATAAGATTAGGGATACTGCTAACTCTCATGAACGTCTTTTCTTTATCGAAGTTATGGGTCGTGACGCCGGATTCTTGGCATTGAATTCGGCTTTGGCTTCCGGTGCTGAAGCTGCAATTATTCCGGAAATAGTAACGGGAGAGGATCAATTAGAAACATTGATTCAACGAGGTTTTAGGAAGTCCAAGAACAGTAGTATCGTAATTGTTGCTGAGAGTGACTCTACAGGAGGAGCTTTGGGTATTTCTGAACGACTAAAGAAAGAACACCCCGAGTATGATGCTCGAATTACTATTTTAGGACATCTTCAAAGAGGGGGAAGACCTTCTGCTTATGATCGAATTTTGGCAAGCCGTTTAGGGGCCGCTGCAATAGATGCTTTGCTTGATGAACAACGAAATATTATGGTGGGTGTTGTACATGATGATATTGTCTATGTTCCTTTTACAAAGGCGATTAAAGATGATAAGCCGGTGGATGCTGTTTTAATGGATGTGTTAAAAGCTTTGTCTTGTTGATAGCCTATGAATAAGTGCATTTCCTTGATTGCGTTTCTTTTTGTTTTTGTTGGAATCTCTGCTCAAAATAAAATTTATGTATCAGAGGCGACTTCCAACTATATAAATGCCTTTTATAAAATCGCAATTAGGGAAATGTATTACTATCGTATTCCTGCCAGTATAACTTTGGCTCAGGGAATTTTGGAGTCGGGGAGCGGAAAAAGTGATTTGGCTACAGTTGCGAATAACCATTTTGGAATAAAGTGCACCAGCGATTATGTGGGAAAGACTTTTTTGAAGGATGATGATAAAAAGGACGATTGCTTTAGGGTTTATGAAAACGCAGAAGAGTCCTATCGCGATCACTCGCTCTTTTTGGTAAACAGACCTCGGTATTCGTTTTTGTTCAATTATGGGGTTGATTACCATGCTTGGGCTATTGGATTAAAGACGGCAGGGTATGCAACCAATCCTAATTATCCTCAATTGTTGATTGATGTGATAGAGCAAAATCAGTTGTATGAGTTTGATAGATTTCCGGAGAAGTATGTACTGCATGAGGATGAACAATTGTATATTGTTAAAAAAGCATTTGGTAATTGGACTCCTAAAATAACTGAACATGAATAATCTAATTTTGTATATTTCTTTGGGATTGAATATAGGCAGGTTCTATAAATTAGGTTGAGATGATTTTGAAGAGTATTTTGCTTAGGTTGATTATATTCATGAAGGAGCGATGCGGGCATCGTAACTAAAAGAATATAAATAAGATAAGTAAAATAAATTCAAAAGCATCCGAAACTGAATTTATGAGCCGTAAATAGAAAATCGTAGTTTATAGAAGTTGCCTATAATACTTAGTACATGGTTAATCTACTTTATTGTTGTGCCTTATATTAAATTTTCTGCCAATACCGAAATGATAGTCACATAGGAGGTGTAACCAAGGAAAATGTTTAATGCAGATTAAACGAGTGGGTATTATAAAAGATCGAATGAAACCGTATATAATAAATTGATTGTCTGGCAGGTGATGTGATCAAGAGTGAAATTGAGGTGATGTTGAAAAGGTTAGTTAGTGGTGATTTCGTTAAAGTAGCTTGGTTTGTTTTTTGTGAAATGAACTAATTATAGGGTGAAAATGTTTTGTTTTGGCAAGAAAAATTTATTGATGTTAAAAGTTTTTACGTTCATATTTCTTTATAATAAGAAAAGATTGTATATTTATGGTTTGTTAAGAGGTTGAGTCTTTTTTTGCAATAATTAAAGTGGTTTTAGTTGTTGGTTAAAGAAAGCGGAAAGCAAGAATTTTGAAGTTTTTTGTAGCAGAGAGGCTTTGTGAAAACTTGAAATTTTTATGAAGGTTTAATTTTAGGAAAACGTAACTAATATGAGCTATTTAAAATTTGACAAAAGTATGTTGACCAATTTGGAGCAATCTCTCACTAGAGAGATGTTGCGGACCAATAAGTCGGGAGCATACCATTGTACAACTATAATTGGGTGTAATACGCGTAAATATCATGGGTTGCTGGTTATGCCGGTAAAGAATTTGGATAATGATAATCACGTGTTGCTCTCCTCGTTCGATGAAACCGTGGTTCAACATGGAACAGAATTTAATCTTGGAATTCATAAATACCAAGGGGATAATTATTATCCTAAGGGGCATAAGTACCTTAGGGAATTTAACTGCGATATTGTTCCTAGGGGTATATATCGAGTAGGGGGAGTTATATTGTCAAAAGAGAAGGTTTTTATCTCGTATGAAAATAGAATCTTGATTAAATATACTTTGGTAGATGCTCATTCTCCTACAGTGTTACGTTTTAGACCATTTTTGGCTTTTCGTAATGTAAATTCACTCTGTGTAGAGAATTACCAAGCAGATACCTCGTATCAGGGAGTTTCTAATGGAATATCAGTATGTATGTACCAAGGATACCCCAATTTGTATATGCAATTTAACAAAGAGGTAAACTTCGTTTCTACTCCTTATTGGAATAAAGGAATTGAGTATGCAAAAGAGTTGGAGCGAGGCTATTATTATAAAGAAGATTTGTTTGTGCCCGGTTATTTTGAAGTTCCGATTAAGAAAGGAGAATCTGTCATTTTTTCAGCAGGAGTGTCAGAAGTGGATACAGGTAATCTTTCTCAAATTTATTATGAGGAGATATCAAAACGAACTGCACGGAATAGTTTCTTTAATTGTTTGAAAAATTCTGCGCAACAATGCTTTAATCGAAAAAATCCGGAGGAGTTGTATCTCTTGGCAGGTTATCCATGGTTTAAATGTTTGGCAAGAGATTTGTTTATTTCATTACCGGGAGTCTCTTTGGCTTTTGATGATTTAACCGGATTTGAAAAAATAATGGCAACATTAACCCCTGCACTTCGCAATTACATGGAGGGGAAACCGATAGGAAGAGATGTTTATGGATTGGAGGATCCCGATGTTTTGTTATGGATGATTTGGGCAGTACAAGAGTATGCCAAAGAGACCGGAAATACGCATGCTTGGGAGATGTATGGAGAGTTACTAAAAGATGCAATTGAATTTATCTTGAAACAACGACATAATAATCTTTTTGTTCATGAAAATGGATTGGTTTATTTGAATGGATGGGATAAGGCTGTTACATGGATGAATTCAACATTCGAAGGAAGACCGATTACACCGCGTAGTGGGTATGTTGTGGAGGTTAATGCATTGTGGTATAATGCTTTGAGATTTGTTGCGGATTTGGCCATGGAATTTGGTGAAGAGCATTTTTCCGAGAGTTTGACAGAATACGCAGATAAGGTGAAAGAGAATTTTGCTAAGGTGTTTTGGAATGGTTATTATTTGTACGATTTTGTTTCGGGCGATTATAAAGAATTATCTGTGCGCCCGAATATGATATTTGCTGCTTCTTTGAAGTATTCTCCATTGGAAAATAAACAGAAGAAAGCTATTGTAGACATTGCTACAAAAGAGTTGTTAACCCCTAAAGGGTTACGATCTTTGAGTCCTAAGAGTCCAAATTATCATGGAACGTGTGATGGCTCGCAGCAAGATAGGGATTTTGCAGCTTTTCAAGGAGCTGCGTGGCCTTGGTTAATTGGTCCTTATTTGGAGGCTTATTTAAGTGTTTATAAGAATAGTGGTTACTCTTTTGCAGAGCGTACATTAATAGGATTTGAAGAGGAAATGCATTTGAATTGCATAGGAACTTTATCTGAAATGTATGATGCAAACCCTCCTTTTAAGGGAAGGGGAGGAATCTCTTTTACAAAAAATGTGGCAGAAGTGTTGCGAGTGCTTAAAGTATTGAAAAATTTTTACAAAGATTGATATGAAAGCGTTAATGTTTGGTTGGGAATTTCCCCCTCATATTTTGGGTGGATTGGGCACTGCGAGTTATGGATTAACTCGGGGTATGTCCATGCAATCCGATATGGAAATTACGTTTATGTTACCTAAGCCATGGGGAGATGAGGATCAGAGTTTTTTGAAAATTATTCCGGCAAATAAAATCCCGGTAACATGGAAAGAGCCTGATTACAATTATTTGAACCAAGTGCTGGGAGGTGCAATTTCTGCAGATGAATATTATCATTATAGGAATTGCATCTGCGAGGATAATAATCATATAGGTACAAATGGTATAGGAACTATTGAATTTTCCGGACGATACCCTGATAATCTTTTAGAGGAGATTAGAAACTATGATGCTGTAGCCGGAGTGGTGTGTCGAGCTATGGATTTTGATATCATTCACTCCCATGATTGGTTAACATATCCAGCAGGCGTACATGCAAAGTTTGTTTCTGGTAAACCCCTTGTAATTCATGTGCATGCCACTGATTTTGATCGAAGTAGAGGGAATGTAAACCCTATTGTTTATGATATAGAAAAGGCTGGTATGGACTTGGCAGATCACATCATAACCGTTAGTGATTTAACACGAGAAACAGTTATAAACAGGTACCATATTGATCCGGCAAAGGTGACTACTGTGCATAATGCAGTGGAACCATTAGATGCCTCTATTCAGGCTCTCCAATCAAGGAATCAAACAAATGATAAGATTGTTACATTCTTGGGTCGTATTACGATGCAAAAAGGTCCTGAGTATTTTGTTGAGGCTGCCTATCGAGTACTTCAAAAAACTAATAATGTGCGATTTGTTATGGCCGGTAGCGGAGATATGATGAATAAAATGATAAGGCATGTAGCTTACAGAAATATATCAGATCGTTTCCATTTTACTGGATTCTTGAAAGGTAAAGAGGTTTATGAAATGTTGAAGTCGAGTGATGTATATATCATGCCATCTGTTTCAGAACCATTTGGAATTTCTCCGTTAGAGGCAATGCAGGTGGGGGTGCCGACAATCATCTCGAAACAGTCCGGCTGTGCAGAAATTTTGTATAATGCCATAAAAATTGATTATTGGGATATTGATGCTATGGCAGATGCTATATATTCAATTATAACCTATCCATCAATGTATAAATTCCTTAAAGAAGAAGGAAAAAAAGAGGTGGATGAAATTAAGTGGGAATATGCAGCCCTTAAAGTGAGAAATGTTTATGAAAAAGTGTTAGGTTGGCACTGATATTGTTGTGATAATTAAATAGATAATATATGAAGTCAATTTGTTTTTACTTTCAGATTCATCAGCCGTTTCGTTTGAAAAGGTATCGTTTTTTTGATATTGGTAGTGACCATTATTATTACGATGATTACAATGATGAGGAAATTATTAGACGTATTGCAAATAATTGTTACCTTCCTGCAAATCAGACTATTTTAAATATGATTAAAGAGTCTGACGGGGCTTTCAAAGTGGCTTACTCTATATCAGGTGTTGCTTTGGAGCAAATGGAATTATATGTTCCTGAGGTGATTGATTCCTTCAAGGAGTTGGCCAAAACAGGTTGCGTTGAGTTTTTGGCAGAGACTTTTGCTCATTCTCTCTCTTCTTTGCAGGAGGATAGCGATGAGTTTGAATTGCAAGTGAAACAACATTCAAAGAAAATTCAAAGTCTTTTTGGGTATAAACCAACTGTTTTTAGGAATACTGAGTTGATTTATTCTGACGATATTGGTAGCCGTGTCTCTGCAATGGGATTTAAGGGTATTATTACAGAAGGAGCAAAGCATGTTTTAGGATGGAAGAGTCCTAATTATGTCTATTGTTGTGCATCTAACCCTCAATTGAAGGTCCTTTGTAAAAATTTTAAAATGAGTGATGATATTACCTTTAGATTTTCCGATTGGGGATGGGATCAATATCCATTGACAGCTGAAAAATTCTTGAGTTGGATAGAGAATTTGCCGGCAAGTGAGGATGTCGTTAATCTATTTATGAACTATGAAACTTTCGGTGAAATGCAGAACGCCGGAACCGGTATTTTTGAATTCTTGAAGGCTTTGCCTCACTTTGCTTCGCAGATGGGAATTAATTTTGAAACACCTTCTATGGTGTTGCAAAAAAGAAAACCTATTGACCAAATTAATGTGCCTTATCCTATTTCTTGGGCTGATGAGGAGCGTGATTTGTCTGCTTGGTTGGGTAATGAGTTGCAACGTTCGGCTTTTGACAAATTATATGGAATAGGGGAGAGAGTGAGACTGTCAAATGATCGTAGATTGATGCAAGATTGGTACTATTTGCAAAGTAGCGATCACTTCTATTATATGAGTACAAAACACTTCTCTGATGGTGCTATGCATAGCCATTTTAGTCCGTATGATACTCCTTATGAGGCTTTTATGAACTATATGAATGTGTTGAGTGACTTTATAGATAGAGTGAATGGACAATTCCCTGAAGGTGTTGATAACGAGGAGCTTAATTCTTTGTTGAAGACTATTGATGCTCAAGGTGAGTTGATTGCAAACTTAGAAAAGCAGTTGCATAATGTAACTGTGACAGCGCCTAAGAAGAAAACAGCGAAAAAGTGTTAATGCTCTTTTTATAAATTTAGATGATACAATCTTAAAGATAATTTATAGAAGTTGCTTTTATTGAAAGATAATTGAAGTGCGTCCCTTGTAGTTGGTGATGCACTTCTTTTTTTAGAATAACCGGTAATTATTTTTAAATATGAGAGATAAATTGTTTGTAATCAAACCGAATATCAATGAATCCTTTATTAAAATTCTCTGATTCTATTTTGTAAGAGTCTCCAATAGGAGTAAATTACTAAAATTGTTGAAAACTAAATCATTTTTTTTGTAAATTAATTTGCGTTTTTAACTAAAAAAAACAATCTTTGTGGTATAATAGGTGATAATAGATGCTCTAATTCTTTTGATTGAGATTGAATGGAATTTTTTCAAGAGTATTTTTTGAGCTAAATACATAATATATAGATTACGCAATGAATATGAAACGATTGTTTTTCTTTATTTCGGGTTTAATAGTTTTGTCAGTTTGCTCTCAAGGCATTTTTGGTCAGGGTGCAGAGTGGAAGAGAGTGTTCTTCCAAGACTTTGGAGGAAATGATCCAATGGATGATGATATGATTACAAGCGATTTGTTGAGTGATGACGAGTCGCCGTTAGGTTATGCTCCGTTTCCTGCTGTTCAGGGTTATTCGTTGGTGAAAACAACAACGGACAATAATACATGGCATAAAGGAAGCGATCATACTCATCCAAATGATGTTACAAGGGGATATTACATGAGAATTAATCCTCCGGCTGCTCAGACAGAGATGGTTATGTATCGCGAAAAATTGGTAAATATTTGCTCGGGAGTTAAGTTCCGTTTTAGTGTTTGGATGAGTAATATGGAGATTGAGGGGAAGGCAACCGGACCATTGCCTCACTTGGGTATTGGTATTTTCGAAGATAAGGATGCTACAAAATTAGTTTCTTCAGGAGCTCATACAGCTTTTAAAAATTTGCCAAGATGTAGTGATGAGAGTAGTTTGAGTTTGCCATGGCAAAGGTTGGAAATGGAGTTTGAGGTTGCAGGTGATATATCGGAGGCTTATTTCATTGTTTCTGCAATTCAGCCGGAGTCGAATGGTTTTGACTTTGCTATTGATGATATTGAGATTGAGGTGCAACATCCGTTAGTTACCGTAGCGCCTAAGCAGGAGTTGTCTTATGAAGAACCTGCTGTTTTGCAGGCTGTTTTTGAAAATAATGGTTTCTTTGCAGATTTGTCTTCTGTCTATTATAAGTGGCAATATAGTAAAGATGGCATCTCTTTTAGCGACCTCCCGGGAGCAGATGGATTTTATTCGCAAAATAATAAAATGAGTTATACTATTCCTTCCTTTGATAAAGATCAGCATAATGGTTATTACCGTATTTTGATAGGTCAGCAAGGTAGATTGGATAATGAAGTTTGTACACTTCAAGGTGAATTACAGATTGCAGAAACTAAAAGCAAAAAGCGTGTAATTCTTTGCGAGGGAGAAACTCGTATTGTGGAGGGAATAACTTTGGATGCAAATAGTTTGACTGATGGGCAAGAGGTTCAGGCTGGAGGCGATTTATATTTGGTTGTATCTATAGCAAAACCAACGTTGCAAGATGGTGATGATGAGGATTATTGTGTGGGTACAACAGTTGCTGGTGTAACCTATGACACAGAAGGTGTATATCCAAATAACGATACAATAGTTTCTTTAGTTACCGGATGTGATAGTTTGATTGTTCTTAAAGATATTAATATAAGAGCACCGGGAGAGGTGAAAAAAGATCCAAAAGTGATTTGTCAAGGTGAGGTGTACGAAAATACGAAGTATGACGTGGCAGGAACTTTTGAATATAGAAAAGATATGGGTTGCCTAATTCATGTTCAAGATGTTATTGTAAATCCTGTATATAATTTAAATGAATCTTATACTATTTGTCAAGGCTCTGAATTTAATGGTAAAGTTTATGACCAAGCCGGTGTCTTTACAGAAGTGTTTGCATTAAAAACAGAGGCGGGTTGTGATAGTATAATCAATGCAACTATCAATGTGACAAGTAAAATTATAGTGGATTTGCCTCCTGTGGATATTTGTGAGGGAGAAGTTTTTGAATTTGGTGGAATTGCATACGGAACTCCGGGAGAGTATGATTTAACATACACAACAGTTAGTGTCCTTTCCGGTTGTGATAGTACTACCAATGTTCATTTGACAATTCATCCGAAATATTCAAATGAAAATAGCCCAATAGATACAATTATCTGTTATGATTCTTATTTGTTTGGTGTTCACTATCCTACCCCAACAACAACTCCTATTAAGGTGAGGGATCCTCAAACATACAAAACGGTAAATGGTTGTGACAGTGTTGTGTGGTATAATTTGACAGTGTTGCAAATACAGTTGAAATTGTCTATCAAGTCGGATAGAAATACAGTGTGTCGAGGTGAGGAGATTGAGTTGTTCATTGGAGATCTAAAACCATCAGATTGTCCTTTGACTTGGACTCCAAACTTAGGAGGTACAAATAGTGATATGAAGAAGGTATTTACCCCTTCGGAAGATTTTGCATGTATCGTAAAAGCAAGAAATGAAAAAGCTCAGTGTGAGACTACGGATACTGTATATGTATTTGTTAGAGATTCTCCTGTGTTGACAATTGATTCTGTTAATGATAAAGAGAATGTGGTGTTGTATTCTATTAATGGAGGTATTGAACCATATAACATATATTTGGATGGTAAAGATATTGATGATATTTCTGGATTTAATGGTTCTACGGGAGTTTTGAATAATACCTCTATCGGTAGTCATACCTTAAGTGTAGCTGACGTGAATGATTGTAAGAGTGCCGGACAGTTCTCAATCAGTCCTGTACCAATTACTCCGCAAGAATTTTTCTCTCCTAATGGGGATGGTTTGAATGATGTTTGGGAGATTGCTAATATTGATGTATATCCAACTGCTAAGGTCTCTATTTATGATAGAGAGGGACGTGTAGTTGCTGAGTATGTTGGTTACGATAACGCTAATGGTTGGGACGGAACGTATAATGGTAATCCACTTCCTTCTACAGACTATTGGTATGTAATTAATCTCCCTGCTGCTGATACACAGTATGTAGGACATTTCACACTTCTTCGTTAATATTTTAAATTATGAAAATTGCGATCCCAACAAAAGATAATTTTGTAGATGATCATTTTGGCCATTGTGCCTATTATACCCTATTCACAATAGAGGAGGGAAGAGTGGTTTCTTCGGAAACCTTACCCTCTCCTCAAGGTTGTGGATGTAAATCGAATATTGCTTCTGTTTTGAAGGAAAAAGGTGTATCTCTCATGTTAGCTGGTAATATGGGGGAAGGTGCTAAAAATAAATTGGCAGAGTGTGATATTGAGGTTATCAGAGGGTGCTCCGGACATATTTCCGCTTTGGTAGCTCTCTATTTATCGGGTTCGCTCAAAGATTCTGGAAGTGCTTGTCATCACGATTGTCATTAATTGGTAATGGAGGAGGCTAATTCTACAGATTTGAAACGATTGGAATTGAAAAATTCTAAGTCTTATCGTCTTATTAATAAGGTTCGTCGCATAATGGATAAGTCGATTTTAGGAATCGGCTTAGATCCGATTATAGGCTTAATCCCGAACGTGGGTGATGCCATTAATTTCCCTTTAATGTTACCTTATCTCTATTTTGCTTTGGTAAAGGTGAAATCAGTTCCTTTGGCTTTAGCTGTTACGTTTAATCTGATGCTTGATGTTTTGATAGGAACTATCCCATTTTTGGGGATTATTATGGATTTTTTCTTTAAGGGATTTCAAAGAAGTCATGACATGATTTTAGGTTTTGTTGATGGAGATGAGAATGTGATTAAAAGAGTGAATCGCAATGCTATAATGATGGCTGTTTTAATCGTATTGTTGGTTGCACTGTTTCTCTTATTGGTAAAAGTATCTATCTTTGTGATTTCATGGTTGTGGGAACTTTGTCAATCTGTTTGGGCGTTTTTTATTTAAGAGATATTTCTCCGCTCTCCACTGTAAAGAGTTTGTATTTGTAAGAGGATTCATCTAATATTGTAGGTAAGGAAACTCGGTCTGTGTCTGATATGAAAATTTGACCTAATTGATTGCCTCCTAGGATGGATATGATTTTTTCAGCACGTTGCTTATCCAATTTATCAAACATATCATCGAAAAGTAAAATTGGACGTTTCCCGCTAATTTTTTCAAGTAGATTGAATTGAGATAGTTTTAAGGCTATTAGGAAAGTTTTGTTTTGTCCTTGCGAGCCTGTTCGTTTTATTGGCATGGAGTCTAAAGTCATCTCTAAGTCATCTTTATGAATGCCTTTAGATGTGTATCCTAATATAAAGTCTCTCTCCCGTGTCGCTTTTAATAATGTTGATAGCTCTTCTCCATTTCCCAGTTGCGATTTGTATTCCAACTGAACAACCTCTTTCCCGGAGGAAATGGTTTGATGAAAATCTTGAAAAATAGGTAAGAATTGTTCGATAAACTTCTTTCTCTCTTGGTGGATATAAACTCCAAGAACAGACATTTGCTCCTCTATAACATCGAATAGCAATCCGTCATTTTGTAACTCTTTCAACATTGAGTTTCTCTGTTCCAAAATTTTTTTGTAGGACAGAAGACTTTGTAGATACTTTTTATTGTATTGAGAGATAAAACCATCGATGAATTTTCTTCGTTCTTCACTTCCACCGTGAATTAATTCTTCATCAGATGGTGAAATCATTACAAGAGGAATTAATCCAATGTGTTCAGATAATTTTTCGTAATCTTTTTTGTCGCGTTTAAATTGTTTTTTATGCCTTTTTTTTACGCCACAATAAATATTTATCTCTTCATCAGCGGTTTTGTAATTCCCCTCTAACATAAAAAACTCTTCGTCGTGCGTAATGTTTTGTGTATCTATGGGATTAGAGTGGCTTTTACAAAACGACAAGTAGTAAATTGCATCTAACACATTGGTTTTTCCGGCTCCATTGCAACCCAACAGACAATTAATGCCGTCAGAGAATTCTAAATCAGCTTCTCTTATGTTTTTATAATTAATTATGCGCAGTCTGTTTAGTTGCATATCTTATTGGTATCAAAATAAGCATCGGATTGAATTTTAGAGACCCCTATAAATTACGTTTTGAGAATAATATTACAGCTACCTAATTTATAGAAATACCTTTAGCAATCCGATGCGCGAACTATCATTTTATTGATTTTGTAAATAGTTTAATACATTCTCTTCAATTCTTGCATTCAAAGAGTCTACATTCTCTGTTTTTACGAATTTTTCACCAACTATGATTTCGTATAACTCAATATAACGTTCAGATATTGATTGAACAATCTCTTCGGTCATTTCAGGAACAGTTTGACCCTCTTTCCCTTGGAATCCATTCTCCATCAACCATTCACGAACGAACTCTTTAGATAATTGTTTCTGAGCTTTACCGGCTTCAAATAACTCTTGATAAGTGTCTGCGTAGAAGTAGCGAGAAGAATCCGGAGTATGAATCTCATCCATTAGATAGATGGTTCCATTACTTTTCCCGAATTCATATTTTGTATCAACCAAAATCAATCCGCGTTTAGCAGCGATTTCAGTTCCTCTTAAAAATAGAGCCATTGTATATTTTTCAAGAATAGCGTACTCTTCAGCAGAAACCAACCCGCGAGAGATGATCTCCTCTTTAGAAATATCCTCATCGTGTTCACCAATTTCAGCTTTGGTAGTTGGTGTTATAATGGGTTGTGGAAATTTTTGGTTTTCAGTCATTCCTTCTGGTAATTTCACTCCGCAAATTTCGCGTACACCGCTTTTGTATGCTCTCCAAGCACTTCCACAAAGGTAGCCTCTCACAATCATTTCTACGGGGTACCCTTCGCAGCGAATACCGACAGTTACCATTGGGTCCGGAGTTGCTAATTTCCAATTAGGACAAATATCTTTTGTATCATCTAAAAATTGAGCTGCAATTTGGTTAAGAACTTGTCCTTTGAAAGGAATCCCTTTCGGTAAAATAACATCAAAAGCAGAGATTCTGTCGGATGCAACCATTACAAGTTTATCTTCACCTATGCTATATACATCTCGCACCTTTCCATGATAAACATTTGTTTGCCCTGGAAAGTTAAAATCAGTTTTTGTTAATGAATTTTTCATTTTAATTTATTTTTTATTATTTCTCTTTTTCTTGTTTTTCTCTTTCTATCTTAGCTTTGTTTTCAGACTTTTCGTATGCTTCTACAATGCGTTGCACCAATTGATGTCTGACAATATCTTTTACGTCAAATTCAATCTTCGAAATACCTTTAACACCGCGTAAAATTTGGAGAGCATCAATCAATCCCGATTTTTGATGTGCGGGAAGGTCTATCTGAGATATATCACCTGTTACAACAATCTTGCTATTCATGCCCATACGAGTAAGGAACATTTTTATTTGATGAGTTGTGGTATTTTGTGCTTCATCCAATATAATGAAAGCATCATTCAAAGTTCTTCCTCTCATAAAAGCCAACGGCGCAATCTGAATGGTTCCGTTGTCCATGTAATCTTTCAGTTTAGTGCCCGGAATCATATCTTGAAGTGCATCGTACAAGGGTTGTAGATAGGGATCTATCTTTTCCTTCATATCACCGGGCAAAAAACCTAATTTCTCACCGGCTTCAACAGCTGGTCTGCTCAATATAATTTTTCGAACAGTTTTATTCTTTAAGGCCTTGACTGCTAAAGCAATTGCGGTATAGGTCTTTCCACTTCCGGCCGGACCGATGGCAAAAAGCAGATCATTAGTCTCAAACTCTTTTACCAATCTTTTTTGATTAGGTGTGCGAGCTGTGATAGGTTTCCCATTCACCCCGTATATAATTAGATTGTTTTCAGCTTTCTGAGCAATGTCTGTTTTCCCTTTAACATAATCAATTAGAGTCGCTTCGTCTAACAAATTAAATTTTGCGCAGTGCGCTTCAATTTCTTTGAATACAACTCCAAATTGGTCAATCTCTTTCTCTTCTCCAATGCATTTTACAACATCTCCTCGCGCTATAATTTTAATCTTGGGAAAAAGATTTTTTAGCGTGGCAATGTTAGAATTATTCAATCCGTAAAATATTACCGGATCTGCGTTTTCAATAAGAAAAATTTTCTCTGTCATTATTTTCTTTCTTCTTTTGCAAAGATAAAAAAAAAATGACAATTATAGGAGATTTGATAAAGAAGTTAGAAGTTGTTTAAAATTTATTTCGAGCATATTTGAGCGAAATTTTTAAGATTACTTTTGTTATTTGTAGTTAATAGAAGACTATATTCAAAAAATGAATAATAAAGATAGGTTTAAGGAGAGTTTTATAAATTCACCGTTATAATTAAGAATATATAAATCAAGGGACCGAACTTTTAGATGCCGAAAAGGAAAGAGTAAAACTCAACAATAATTAAATAATAAAATTTAAATGTTTTATTATATATCGATACTCTCTATTTGAATGACAGTGTGAGGTTTGATTATAGCACGCTAGTTGGGGGAAACTTTATAAAAAAGAGATGGCTCATCTTCACGGACGCCATCTCTTTTCTGCTTAAAAATCTTTAATCAACAATCACTTTTAAAACTTTATTTGATGATTGGAGAATATAGATACCATTTCCCAATCCTAATTCTTTGAGTTTTTTTGCAATGTTAACTTGTGTCGTAACAATTTCTCCGGATTTTCTTCCTAATGAATCGTAAATCTCGAACGTGTCGTTTTTATCAGCATCAAGAAGTTGAAGCGCAGTAGGGTCTGATGTCTCAAATATTAATTTGTCAATATTAATCCAGTCCCCTACGATATTTAAACGCAATGTATGCTCTCCTTGAGGCAATTTAGTTGTTTTGTTTGCAGTTGTTTCAAGATAGCTTTCCCAATCTTCATTGTTTGGTGCGGTCTTAAGTGTATCTGTAATGTTTTCACCATCAAGGAGAAGTTGAATGCCTGATTGTTCTCCTCCGGATGATAGTATTGCAGAGACATTGTAATAGCCCTCTTTTTCAATGTAGATTGTGTAGTCAAGCCACTCCTCATTTTGTGCGTAACCAACTGCGTATTCATTCTCCTTATCCTTCAGAGCATAGACGTCAACCCCCGTCTCTAAACGATATCCCTCTCCGCGGTTTTGTCTATCTTTGTCATGGTAAGCAATACCTTCACTTCCGTTGTCAAAATATTCTGCTTCAATAGTGCCAGGGATTGAAATTGCACCCGAACTCAAAAATGGGGAGCGCGGGATCACTTCATTTGGAGTGATATAAAGTCGGTATGCATAAAGGTTGCTTGTGACATTGACGGGTACAATAATTTGTCCATTGTTGACAGTATAGGTTTCTGTTGCCAATGTTTGAGGACCGGCTACTGCTTTGTCTTTATTTTCCCAAGTTACCACTTCGGTTATTACTTCAACTTCGCCTCCCATCCAATCCGGAAGACCATCGATAATCACATCGACAGAACCTGTATTATTTCCCCCTAATATGATACTAGCTTCTCTCATCTTTTTATTCACAGCAGCAAAACCATCCAACCCTTCGCTTTTATCGTTGGGTGGTGTTACTGAAGCCATATATCCCTCCATGTCGCCATACCATTTGTATAGGTGCCATCCGCCTCCTTTTTCATTATTGGGCGTAAGCAAACTACCTAATCTGCCGGGGTATTGAGTAAACCACCAAGAGATTGAAGCACTCTCTATTTTGTAACGCTCAAACTTTGCAATGAATGGAACAGAGTAACCCGGACAACCTTCGTATTTTTGAAGTTCAGCATTAGATCCTGCGCAGTATTCATTTATGCAGATTGGGAAATCGGGTAATTTGTATTTTTGCTCAAGCATTTTTATATTTTCAACAGCACCTGGCAGACCTCCGCTTCCCCATTGATGCCAACAAATTATATCGGGCATACAATTATTTTCTATGCAAAACTTTAGGAATTTTTCCATTCTCTCTTGAGAATAGTAGGCAATGGCAGGACCAACAATAGGCATGTCGGGGTCGAGCTTGCGGAGTAAATCGTAAGTTGGTTTCCATACTGTAGAGTGAAAATCTCCGTTTGAATCGTTCCATGTTCCGTATGGCTCATTCCATATTACATAACTATGGAAATTGGTGAGTCCGGAATTTTTCTTCCTATTAACACACTCTTCCACTTGTTTTAGCCACGAATCAAGTCCCGGCCATTTATATGGCCAGTACGGAAGGATGTCCGGAAGGGTGATTTGCACTTGGGCATCAGTCCCTTTTAGTCGTTCTGCCACTTTTATAGCATCTCCATATGGGTGCTGATTTCCATGACCACCGGCGCCCGGCTGGCAAAACATTCTGCACTTCAGAGGATTAATCATACTTTGTATGTCAATCGGATACTCTTCTGTAACTCCGTAAAGAGAGCCGGAAGCACAATGAGTAACTTGGCGAATACTATCTGATAGATTCACCTTTAAATTGAAATCCGCCCCAAAAGACGTCATTCCACATACTAACGCAATAGCAGTAAAAAGTTTAGTTTTCATGTTGTTCATTTATTAGAACAGGTTTAAAATGGACAGAAGAATTTTGAATTAAGGTGATTTATAAAATTAGTTTTAAGTCTGTTTTACTTAATTTTTTATACGAATAAGGGGCGATGATGGCATCGGCTCTAAGTTAATATAAGTAGGATAAGCAAAACGAATTTATAAGCATTTGATATAAATTTTATAGATGTTACCTTAACATAAGTTTGAAAAAACAATCTTCTGTAAAATCATTTGATTATCACAAATAGTTATAACTACTCTGCAAAAGTATAAATAAAATTATATTCTGGCTGAATATTGCAATTATTTTTATTTGTTCGTATCAAATTTATAAAAAAAAACGGTAGGAGTGTGCATGAGAGTGAAAGTCGATACAAATAGATTTTTTTGGGGACCATGCTGATTGTCTGTTATTCTCACAGCGCATATTGGTTTTTTCTATCTTTCAGCAATCTATTTGAAGTAGCATTCTATAAATTCTGTAAAGTTTACCCTCCGGACGATTTATGCTTTTAAAATTTAAACAGTATCTAAGGATTAAAAATTTATAAAAAGTAAATTATAGAATTTCACTTTTATCTATTAAAAGGAATTTTGTTACCTTTGTGCATTATGTCAGAAAATGGAATTATAGAAATAAAAAATGCAAGAGTTCACAACCTAAAGGGGGTGGATGTTGCCATTCCGAGGGATAAATTTATTGTTGTTACCGGTTTGTCCGGATCCGGAAAATCCTCCTTGGCATTCGACACTTTGTATGCCGAGGGGCAGCGACGATATGTGGAGAGTTTGTCCTCTTATGCCAGACAATTTTTAGGACGTATGGGTAAGCCTGAGGTTGATTATATAAAGGGGATTCCGCCGGCTATTGCCATAGAACAAAAAGTAAATACACGTAATCCTCGCTCTACTGTAGGTACTTCCACGGAGATTTATGAATATTTGAAACTTTTATTTGCTCGCATTGGTCGCACCTATTCTCCAATTTCAGGATTAGAAGTGAAAAAACATAAAATTTCTGATGTTGTAGATTTTATTTCCTCTCAAAAGGAGGGCAGTAAAGGAGTCTTATTGTCCCCCATAGAGTTACCTCTGGGGCGTACATTAAAACAACAGTTGGAGGTGTATCGAACTCAAGGCTATAGTCGTGTCGAACAAAATGAGACGTTTGTCAGATTGGATGAGGAAGCCTATCAAAAATTATCTGATAAAGATCCGTTATTTTTGGTTATCGACCGTTTTGTTGTTCGTGATGATGTTGATACAAAAAATCGTTTAGCAGATTCAACTCAAACAGCTTTTTTGGAGGGGAATGGCTATTGTGTTGTCCGATTGTATAATGAGAAGGGAGAGGTGGATGCCACAGAAAAATTTTCCATCAAATTTGAATCTGATGGCATAATGTTTGAAGAACCTTCAGAGTTGATGTTTAGCTTTAATGCTCCATTGGGAGCTTGTCCAACTTGTGAAGGTTTTGGTAAAATTATGGGAATTGATGAGGATCTGGTCATTCCTGATAAGTCGCGTTCTGTTTATGAGGGGGCTGTGATGTGTTGGCGAGGAGAAAAAATGTCGGAGTGGCAAGCTTATTTGATTCAAAATGCTCATAAGGTTAATTTCCCTATCCATAAGCCATACATAGATCTTTCTGAGGCGGAGAAAAAGATGTTGTGGAAGGGGACTTCTTATTTTCATGGGATAGATGATTTCTTTCAATTTGTTCAGGAAAATCAATATAAAATACAATATCGTGTAATGTTGGCACGATATAGAGGAAAAACAATTTGTCCGGATTGTGGGGGGACAAGATTGAAAAAAGAGGCGAGTTACGTTAAGGTTGGAGGAAAATCAATTACTGATTTGGTCTCTATGTCGATAACAGAACTAAAAGATTTTTTTGACTCATGTGTCTTTTCTGAGCAAGAACAAAAAATAGCCGGTCGGTTGTTGGTGGAAATTAAAAATAGGATCAATTTACTATTGAATGTCGGGCTGAGTTATCTTACGTTAGATCGTCTTTCTAATTCTCTTTCAGGAGGAGAAAGTCAGCGTATAAATTTGGTAACATCTTTGGGTAGTAGTTTAGTTGGTTCGTTATATATTTTGGATGAACCGAGTATAGGTTTGCATCCAAGAGATACCCATCTGTTAATTGATGTTTTACGGCAATTGATGCGGTTGGGGAATACGGTTTTGGTAGTTGAACATGAGGAGGCATTTATGCGTGCTGCGGATTATATCATTGATATGGGTCCGGAGGCGGGACGAAAAGGAGGACATGTTGTTTTTCAAGGAGTATTAACGGATAAAATTTTAAAGGATAAGGCGTTAAATACAGAGAGTTATACGATTAAATATTTAAATGGGATAGAACAAATTGAGTTACCATCTTCACGTCGTAAGTGGAGTAATTACATAGAACTTCACAATGTTCGTCATCATAATTTGAAATCAATTGACGTTAAATTTCCTTTGAATGTTTTTACGGTGGTAACAGGAGTCAGTGGTTCCGGCAAATCCTCCTTGGTACATGATGTTTTTTATGCGGCATTAAGGCGCGAGTTGGGTGAAGCTGCGGATAAACCAGGGCTATATGGGAAGATGTCAGGGAGTATTAACAGGATAAAAAATGTAGAGTTTGTTGATCAAAATCCTATAGGGAAATCGTCTCGTTCCAATCCGGTAACTTATGTTAAGGCTTACGATGAGATTCGTAAATTGTTTGCGGAACAACCTTTGGCAAAGCAAATGGGATTTTCTGCTGCTTACTTTTCTTTTAATGTAGAAGGTGGTAGGTGTGAAGAGTGCAAAGGAGAGGGGACTATCACGGTGGAAATGCAGTTTATGGCAGATTTGGTATTGACTTGTGATGCTTGTCAAGGAAAGCGGTTTAAGTCGGATGTTTTGGAGGTACTTTATAGAGACGTTTCTATATATGATGTTTTGGAAATGACGGTAAATCAAGCTGTAGAATTTTTCTCCGTTGGTGATATGGGTGTATTGGAAAAGAAGATTGTCAAGAAACTAAAGCCTTTGCAAGAGGTAGGATTAGGCTATGTGAAATTGGGACAATCGTCTGATACACTTTCCGGAGGAGAGAGTCAGCGGGTTAAATTGGCTGCTATGTTGGGTATGGAGAAGGTGGAGCCGATGTTGTTTATTTTTGATGAGCCTACAACAGGACTTCATTTTCATGATGTGAAAACATTAATGAAGGCTTTCGATGCTCTTATTGAAAAAGGGCATACGATTGTTGTGGTAGAACATGATTTGGATGTAATTAAGTGTGCAGATTATGTGATAGATATAGGACCTGAAGGAGGTGATAAAGGAGGATATTTAATCTATTCCGGTACTCCGGAAGGATTGGCAGATTGTCCGGAGTCGGTTACAGGAAGGTTCTTGAAACAAAAACTTGCTAATTAGCTTCTAAGTTGATATTTAGCATAATGTTTTATGAGTAAATGGTAAATAAAAATGAAGGAGGAGATAAAAAAAATAGTAAAAATATTAAATTCAGGAGGAATTATTCTATATCCGACAGATACGTTGTGGGGAATAGGTTGTGATGCAACAAATGAGAGTGCCGTTCAACGTATTTATGATTTGAAACGTCGGTCTGATTCCAAATCTATGTTGGTTTTGACGGATGATATAACTAAGATTGAAAGGGTTGTGGATGAGGTTCCTGAAATTGCATATCAGTTAGTAGAAGTGAGTGAAAAACCTCTTACGATTGTCTATCCAAAGGGAAAAAATTTAGCGTCAAATTTATTAGCTGAGGATGGGAGTGTAGGTATTAGAGTAACAAAAGAGACTTTTTCTAAATCGTTGTGTGAAGCATTCAGAAGACCTATAGTTTCAACTTCTGCCAATATCAGTGGAGAATCAACCCCTTTCTCTTTTCAGGAGATATCAAAAGATATATTGGAGGGGGTTGATTACGTCGTTGAATATGGGCGTGATCTTCCTTGTGCAGAAAAAGCTTCTTCTATAATGAAATTAGAGGTTGATGGATCGTTTAAAATTATAAGAGAATGAAGGAAGGTTTAAAAAAGAAAAAGAGTTCTCAGCGAGTCAAGTATATAATCATGGATATGTTGGCATCGTTGTTGGCCTATGTCCTTTTTTTTGCTTTTCGTCGCATCGAAATAGAATCCTCTTTTATTCAAGAGATACAACTCTTCTCTCCTATATATAATTTTTGGAAACTATTTTTTGGAATTCCAATCTATTGGCTTTTCATTTTTTGGTTGTCCGGCTATTATAATAAGCCCTTTGCAAAATCTAGAGTCGCAGAGTTTCTTCAAACGTTGATAAGTACTTTTGTGGGTAGTTTGGGATTGTTTTTTATTCTATTATTGAATGATCCTGTTATACATTATCACCAGTATTATCTCTCTTTTTTGTTATTATTTACCTCCTATTTTATTGTGGTTTATTTTGTTCGATATACCTTAACAAGGATTACAACAAATAATATTCATAATCGAATTTGGGGTTTTAATACTTTGATAGTTGGAGCGGGAGAGTCTGCTTTGCGTTTGGTTGAAGACTTGGAATCGAAGCCTAAATCAACAGGAAATATTGTTTGTGGATTTTTGTCTATTGATGAGGAGAAAATTGTAGTTCCAAATGATTGGGTGTTGGGTGGTATCTCAAGGTTAGAGGAGGTGTTGCTCCAATATGATATTGAAGAAGTTATTGTGGCAACAGAGAACCGAGATAATGATGAAATTTATCGGTATATCTATCGGTTATATCCATACGATATAGAGGTGAGGATGTTGCCTGATGATAGAGATTTGTTGTTAGGAAGAGTATCGCTTTCCAATGTCTATGGTACACCATTGGTGAATGTTATGGAATTAAAAATTTCAGATTTTGAATTAAACTTAAAACGACTTTTGGATATTTTATTCTCTTCTTTGATGTTGGTGGTTCTTTCTCCATTATTCTTATTTTTATCAATCCTTATTAAAATAGATTCAAAGGGCCATATTTTTTACAAACAACAGCGATTAGGCATGTATGGCAAACCATTCTATATCTATAAATTTAGAACTATGATTGAGGAGGCAGAAAAAGGGGGGATGCCCCAATTGTCGTCAGAAGGGGATTGTAGAATTACGAGAATAGGAAGAATTTTACGTAAATACAGAATCGACGAATTACCGCAATTTATTAACGTATTGATTGGGGATATGTCGGTGGTTGGACCTCGGCCGGAACGAGCTTATTTTGAATCACAAATTATGGAAAGAGTTCCCTATTTTAGTATAGTGCATAAAGTTCGTCCTGGTATTACCTCTTTAGGTATGGTCAAATATGGTTATGCCAATAGCATTGAAAAAATGTTGGATAGATTGAAGTATGATATCATCTATATGGAGAATATTTCGTTGTTGTTGGATTTAAAAATCTTGATTTATACGATTCAAACTGTAATTAGTGGTAGAGGTGTTTGATTTTAGAGGTTGTTTAAATTTTATTTAGAGCATATTTATGAGCGATTTTTAAGGAGGGTTCTATAAATTCATTTCGTGGAATTTTTGAATTTATTTCGAGTAAATTGTTGTGCGAAAGACGAGAGTCGTGTAGGAACTGTGACCGACTGACAAACAGTAAGGAGTCGTTTAAATTTAATAATAAAATTAAAATAACTTTTCACAACACCTCTTTATTTTCATGTCTTTTTTGGTATAGAGTTGGGGACATTCCATATTTATCAGAAAAACATTGTCCAAAATATTTAGGATCAGAAAATCCCACAGAATAAGCGACATCTGCAATACTCTGTTTACCGCTTTTTAAAATTTCTGCAGCATAATCCAATCTCACACCTTTGATATACTCGGAGGGTGAAATTCCTGTGATAGCTTTGAATTTTCTAAACAATTGCACTCTACTTAAAGCTGTTTTATCCGCTAAAAATTCTACGGTCAAATTGGTCTCTGCAATGTTCTTGTAGATAATCTCTGTGATCTTTCTAATAAATGCGTCTTCTTGATTTTCCGGTATTCCTAATATTGAAGAGTGGGTAATTTTGTTTTTAAACAGTTCACGTTGACGCTCTTTGTTCTTTATTAATGTTGCCACTTTTGCTTTCAGTACATCTGCGTTGAATGGTTTAGCAACATAATCATCTGCACCGCAGGATATTCCTTCTAATTGACTATTTACATTATCTTCTGATGTAAGCATAATTAAAGGAATATGTTGTGTCAGTGTATCATGTTTAAGTTCTCTACAAAGTTCAATACCATTTTTCTTAGGCATAATAACATCGGATATAATTAAATCCGGAATCTCTTTAGTGGCAATATCTAAGGCATCTTCACCATTATCAGCCGATAAAACATTGTAGTTGGGTTGAAAAAGTTGACAAACGAATTTCAATATTTCAGAGTTGTCATCAACGATTAATAGGCTTTTATCTTTAGAATCTGCTTTATTACAATCTTTATCCAAAGATTCAAACTCTTCGGTCTCGGTCTCTAAAACCCTTGTTGATTCTCCTTTCGGGAAGGAGATAGATATATGAGTTCCTTTGTTTACTTCACTTTGTATATCAATTATTCCATGATTGGTAAGAATAAACTCATGACAAATTTTTAGACCCAGTCCGGAACCCTTTTCATTTTCAGTTCCGAAAGTCGTCTGGGTTACATTCTCTTTGAATAAATTGTTCATTTGTTGTTCGGTCATTCCTATACCGCTATCAATAATTTCCCATACAATGTATTCATTGTTTTCAGAAATTTTTATAGAGATTTCCCCCTGCTTATGGGTGAATTTTATTGCATTGTTTAGTAGATTTCTAAATATGGTGCCAACCATTCGTTCATCGATGTGAGCGGAACGGTTGGTAGAATTGTGACAAGTAACCTTGATCGCCTTATCGCTGATATGGTTTTGATGGAGAGTGATACACTCTTTGGTCAAGGCATCTAAGAAGATATCTTTCGGAGAGTAAAGTATGGTCTGATTTTCTATCCTTGCCCATTGTAAAAGATTTTCCATCTGTTCTTGTAACTTATGGGCAGATTTTTCTGCTTGCAAAATTTGCGGATCATTCCCATCTCTCTTTTCTCTAGATAGTGCTAAATTCCCAATGATGGAGGAGAGAGGATTGCGCAAGTCATGAGCCAAAATAGATAAAATTTTATCTTTGGTATTAAGAGTTTTATCTAAGCGCTTATTTTGCAGTTCTAAATTCTCTTTCTGTTTCTCTATCTCAGAATTCTTTAATCGTAACTCTTCTGTTCGTTCCAACACCAATTTTTCTAATTTTACTTGTTTGTCTCTCAACTTTCTTTCCCTCTCTCTAATTCCGAGGAAGAGAGCAATCAAGAATATAGATGACGCCGTTATTCTAAACCACCAAGTTTTCCACCATGGCGGAAGAACAATAATTGTAAGCGGTTTAGTATAGCTGCTGCAGTTCCCATTAATATCGCAAGCTTGAACCTGAAAGGAATATGTTTTGGGAGCTAAGTTGGTGAAATAGCCTCTTGTTTCATATCCGACGTCTATCCAATCGGAGTGGAATCCATCCAATTTATATTTATAGCGAAGCAATTGAGGGTGATCGAAATTGATTCCAAAATATTCAATGCTAACATTGTTTTTGTCATAGTCCAAATAGATAGTATCTATTTCTCCGATAGTTTTATTGAGTATCCCGGATGAGTCAAAAGGGGTAATCTCTTCTCCCCATATATATAGGTTGCTCAAGTAAATTTTAGGTTCAGAATTTTGGGCGAGTTCATCTTGAGGAGAAAACACAAATAATCCATTATTAGAGCCTACAAGAAATTTACGTTTGCCGATTTTGAACATAGAGCGGTTCGTAAAAGTATTTTGATTCAAATCTTTTGAAAAATCGAAATACTGAACATCTTTTGTATCGTGGTTATACTTGATGATTCTTTCCAATGCAACAATCCAAAGATTTCCCTTGTCGTCTTCGTCAATTGAGTTGATATTGGATTTTATAAATAAGTTTTTCCCGATGTTTTCAATGTGATTTTTCTCTGGATTATATAGTCCTAACCCCTTTGAAGCAGTGGCAATCCAAATACGACCTTTAGAATCTTCAAAAGACATTTTAATCTCGTTAATAGACAAATGTTCTTCATTCTTAAATTTTATTCGTTCATATTTATTCTCTTTATATGTATATATTCCTTCACTGGTACTGACCCATAAACACCCTGTTCGATCTTTCATGAAATGTATCACCCATTGAGGGTTAGAGGGGGCAAAAATAGGTTCTTGAGAGTTGTATTTATTATCAATAAACTTCGTTTGAATATTTAATCTGCAAACACCTCCACCGTCAGTAGCTAACCAAATATAATTATCATCCACCATAATATTTCTCACGGAATTATTGGTAAGAGAGTTGGTGTCATTGGGGTTGTTAACGTAGCATTTTATTTTGTTGTTTTTTGGGGAATATTCAATCAATCCTAAATCCTTTTGCCCCCAAGTTCCTATCCAAAAGTGGCCATTTTTATCCTCTACGACATCCAAAATAATTTTACCAAATCTATTGTCCTGTGTAAACTGGTTTGTTTGGGGTGTATAGTAATTGAGACCTCCGCCATCTGTTCCTACAATGATTTTTTCTCCATAATTGGCAAAGCAGGTAACGGCATTGTGAGACAATGTTGTTTTATCATCTTTGTGATGTTTTAAAATGTTGTAAGAGTTAGAGTTTCTGCTCGAAAAGTATAGCCAAAACAGGTGAGTTCCAATCCAAATATTATCATGAGAATCTTTTAATATGGAGCTTATGGTTAAGAAATCGGTATTGGGAGGGAATTGAAATTCAGTGTTTGTAAACTCTTCTGATTGAAGATCGTATTTCAACAATTCTCCATTTACAGAGCCTATCCATAGTTTTTTATCATTATCCTCAAAGAAAGAAAGAATATAGTCGCTTTTGATTTGTTCCGGGTTGGTTCGGGTAGATAAGTTTTTCATTCTATTGGACTTTATATCCAGAACGAAAAGCCCATTATCTGTAGTTCCAATGTATAGTTTTTTGTTAGAACAATATCTCATACATCTGATGGGAGATTGGTCATCTATATGGTTTTCGTAGGTCATGCTATTCATTTCTTCAGTCTGAAAATCCAGAAAGTGCAATCCGGTCAACAATGAACCCACCCAAACACCATTGTCAGCAATTGCAAAGCAACTGCCATTCATAATAGGGTAGCTCTTGATCTGAGATAGGTCGGGACTAAGTTTTATAAGTTCTGCATAAGTTAAGACCCAAATATTCCCGTATTTATCTTCGTCCATCCATGCAACATCGTGTGTACACTCTTTGTACTGAGTTATGCGATCGAATCTATCTAATTTTCTATCATAAAGAGCAATCCCACTATTTGTTCCTATCCATAACCTTTTTTGGGAATCTTCCAAAACTTTCCTTACGTTGTTGTGTGGAATAGAGTGGGGGTCTGTTTCATTTTCGCTATAATGTTTGTATTTGATCCCATTAAATTTTGCCAATCCATTTTCTGTTCCCAACCATAAAAAACCTTGAAAATCTTCTCGTACCTCATGAATATTCCCGTATGGTACATTGGATTGTATTGGAATATTGGTAAATCGAGCTACATCTTCTTTTCCAAACAGGGGAAAAGATAGAATAAATGTCAATAATATTATTGTATATAGATATTTACTTTTCATATATAACCGTTGCAGAAAACATTTTTACAAAAATATGAAAAAGATTTTATGAATTATGTATGTTTTATAAAAAAAATGTTTATCTTTGCACCGCAATTCAGAAATGATGGCGGGGTAGCTCAGTTGGTTAGAGCGTCGGATTCATAACCCGGAGGTCACGAGTTCAATTCTCGTCCCCGCTACAAAGAGGCTAAACGCCTCTTTTTTTTTGTGGGTAGATGAATATATTTTTTTTTTGAATAAAATTCAATCAACTTCTAATTATTTGATTATTAGTGCTGTATGGTAAATAATTGAAGAAAGTGTAAAAAAAATAGTCAAAAATTAGGGGAATAGATAAAAATATACTATCTTTGCACCACCAATTTAGAGGATGGTCGGGTAGCTCAGCTGGATAGAGCAACAGCCTTCTAAGCTGTGGGTCAAGGGTTCGAATCCCTTCCTGATCACGAAAGACTGAAAGTCAGTATTTTAAATATTGCTTTCAGTCTTTTTCGTTTAAAACAGCGACGCAAATGCGACATCGGTTCACCATTTTTTGGATCACCGTAAATTTTCGGTGGAGATGTAAAAAAATTAGGCAAAAATAGTTTTTAGTCTAAAGAGGAAGAAAGGTATGTCGCTGACACCTCGGAATTGATTTCTAAAAGCCTTTACTTTTGCATTGAAACTCTCG
>JAGBVI010000016.1 GCA_017630395.1 Paludibacteraceae bacterium | reverse complement strand
GTCGGTCACAGTGCTTGCACTGCTTCCTTCTTTCGCACAGCAATTTACTCGAAATAAATTCAAAAATTCCACGAAATGAATTTATAGAACCCACCTAAAAGAATCTCAAAGATGCCGAAAATAAGAGAGTGAAACTCTAAAATATTTTTTAATAATCAAATTTAAACAGCTTCTTAATTATCTAAAATATATTGATGTAAAAATTCTGAAATTAAATCATGTTCTTGATTCATTGATTGATAAGATACCTCATGCCCTAATTCGGGATAAAAGCAATAGTAATAATCTGAATTACTCTTCTCAAATAGTTCAATCAAAGCTGTAGAACCAAAAAAGCCCTCTTCAAACATCACAATGGAATAGGGTGTCACCACCCAATCTTTTCCTCCATGAAATAACAATGTGGGTGCACACCGATTGCACGATTCCCAATTTTTACAAAAAAAATACAATCCTCCGGAAAATGAGATAACTCCTGCAAATTTAAAATCTTCTTGTGGACTATTGTCATAATCACCACATTTATTCCTTATAATGTAGTCTGATTCTAATGCAATAATAGCTCCTGCACTCGAACCGGAAACCATTATTTTATCTTTATCAATACTTAATAACTCTGCATTGTTTTGCAAGTATTTTACGGCATCAAACAGGTCTTCAACTCCTATTTTGATAGAATATTCTAAAGCATCCGGGTACAACCATGGTTCATTTTCTACGCCTACCATTCCTAAACGGTAATCTATTGCAACTACAACAATTCCTTCTGACAATAGATGTTCAAAATACTCTAAATATCGTCGGTCTCTTCTATTTCCAACTGTAAATCCACCCCCGAATAAGAATAGCATGCAAGGACTACTTTGTTTTGCATCAACTCTTTTATATACATCCATATAAAGTATTGTTTCGCCTTTTTGAGCATAGCAATAGCTATCTCGTTCATACAATATGGATTCGGCTTTTAGGTTGGATAGAATAAGGATAAAAGTTATAAGCATCAACAATTTTTTCATAAAATAAGATTTAGCATGTGGTTTAGTGTTACTATTTTTCAATAAAAAAACAACCTCTATAAACCACGAATAGAATCAAAATCACCTTTCGTAAAGTTATAGAAGTTGTCTTAGTTCTAAAACTCACCTAAGCATGAGTTATAGAAAATATTTTACTCAGCTTTTGGAGCTTGTTTCAATGTCATCAAAGAAACTCCATCTTTCCCAAAGAAAGATAAGGTAGGGATAGAATCTACGATAGACAATTTATATTCAACAATTTGAGGCAATACTTCCAAGAATACTTGTTCTATTTGCAAATCCGGACATGCCATCATTGTCACTTGCAACGGAGTGATTGTGATTGAGTTAGCCGAAACCGAATCAATTACATAATTGGCATTAAAAATGTTACATCCTGCATTACCACCAATTGTAGATTGAATAGTGTCGAAGAACATACTAGGACCTTGCTCTTGTGCAACCACTTCATTCCCTTTCAATGTTGCAACTTTCCATTGATAACCATCTGAGGTTAAAGGAATAACAACCTCTTCTTCAATTTCTACTGCATCTGCTCCACAAGTTCCGGATGTTGAATTTGAGTTACCTCCACAAGAGACTAACAAAGATCCCAAACAAATACTGAATAATGCAAAAATACTCTTCAAATTCTTTTTCATAATTTTCTTAATTTATTAATTACTAAATTTTATTTCTTTTTTCAACTATACTTACCTCTTCTATGTTGAGTCCTACAAGTTTTGGTAAATATACAAAATAACAAATAAGAAAACAAATTGTTTATAAAATTTACTTTAGGTGAGTTCCATAAATTTCGATTCTTTTTTATAAATCGTATTT
Source organism: Paludibacteraceae bacterium (assembly GCA_017630395.1). GTDB lineage: Bacteria > Bacteroidota > Bacteroidia > Bacteroidales > Paludibacteraceae > UBA1181. The sequence goes on along the minus strand of JAGBVI010000016.1, from coordinate 23,009 downwards.
AGGACATTTTGAAATCATATTATTTACCTTGTTTCTATCCACAAAGTTACGACATCTACATATCGTTTCTTCCAGAATGAACCCATCTAAAAAAATACTCTTCAAAATTACCTCCCCTGATTTGTAAAAATTATCTTAAGTTTTTATCGGCTTTAAAACTTCTAAATCATCTTTTATGCTTTTTCTTCCTCTTTTATAGGGAACAATATTGAAGCTATAATACTCAAAACAATAATTCCTACAATTACCAATAATGATGTCATTGTTGGTATTTCTATATGGAAGAATGTGTGTAACAACATTTTAGTACCAATAAACATCAACAATATACCCAATCCTGTTTTTAGACGACAGAACATATTCATCACATTACTCAACATAAAGAACAGAGACCGTAATCCCAAAATTGCAAAGATATTAGAGAAGAATACTATGTAGGGATCTTGTGTAACGGAGAAGATTGCAGGAATAGAATCTACTGCAAAAATAACATCAGAGAATTCTATTACCAATAGAACTAAGAATAACATCGTTACATATCTTTTCCCATCTTTAAGAACAAAGAAGTCATGTCCTACATAATCTTTTAGCAAACGGAAATGTTTAGATACAAAACGAACAACCGGATGATTTTCAGTGTCAATTGTTTCCTTTTCTTTTACAAACAACATCTTACCTCCGGAAAAGATTAAGATTACTCCAAACACTGCCAAAATCCATGAGAATTTTTGAATTAATGCAGCTCCTAAGAAAATAAATATAAAACGTAGGACGATAGCTCCTAAGATACCCCAAAACAATACTCTATGATAATATTTTTCTTGAATTCCAAAACTCATAAAAATCATAATCATCACAAAAATATTATCTATAGACAAAGCCTCTTCGATAACATAGCCGGTATAATATTCCAATGCCAATGCTTTTCTGTATAGCTCCAAATTAGACTCAAAAGATGCAGCCATATCAAAAGTCAAGTTATGACCATGTAATTTATTAAGTTCAATCAACTTTTCCATGGAATTAATACCATGAATATACTCTCCGAAGAAGAGTATTGCCAATCCAAACAAAATGGCTGTAGATACCCAGACAACGGTCCATGTCAAAGACTCCTTAAATGTAACTACGTGATCATCCTTATGAAATACACCCAAATCCAATGCCAACATAAGAGATACAATTAGAAGAAATCCTCCAAACGAGATTAACTCATAAATTCCCATAATAATTTGCTTTTAATTTTTTTTACTTTTATTTTTTACTTTCTCTTTATATTCCGTTGGTGTTATACCATATTTTTGTTTAAAGCAACGACTGAAATACCTTGAGTCTGTCATACCTATCATATAGGTTATTTGTGTCATATTATTCTCTCCCTCTTCAATCAACTTAGCTGCGTGCTCTAATCTTGTTTCCCGAATAAATTCGGTAGGAGTCAATCCAACTAATCCTTTCACTTTGGAAAGTAGATGCCAACGACTCACTTTTAGTTCATTTTGCACCTCTTCGACCGACAATTCACTATTATCAATATGGGCTTGAACATACTCTAAAAATCGTCTAAGCAACTCTTGATCCTTGGTTTCAACCACAATAGACTCTTCTTCCATTGGTGATTCCAAAACCTCGCTCTGCTCATCGTTATTTTCAGGTGCAAAGTTAATATTCTTAAACAATTCTTTTCTATATTTTTCTTGCCATTTATGCCTTTCTTGCAAAATATTGTTAATTCTCGCTTCTAAATAGGGCATGCTAAATGGTTTTGTAATATAATCTGTTGCTCCAATCTTCATGCAATCCACCTTACTTTCTATGTCTGTTTTGGCTGTTAATAGAATGATCGGAATGTGCGACAACTCTTCATCTGATCTTATTTTTCGTGTTAATTCGATACCATCCATCACTGGCATCATAATGTCCGTAAGAATAAATTCCGGAACTTCTCTTTGGGCTATTCTATATCCCTCTTGACCATCTTTTGCTTCAAAAATTTGAAATTTTTTACATAATACAGTTCGCAGAAATTCTCTCATCTCAGAATTATCTTCTACAATCAAAAGTGTTGTTTTCTCGTTCTTATTCTCGTTGACAATTTCTTTTGACTCTTCCTCTTGTTGTTCTACATGTTCTTGCTCCGTCCAAATCACAAATGCTTCTAAATGTTCGTAACCCGGTTGCAAAGTAATTGTAAAACAAGACCCTTTACCTTCTTCGCTACTTACAGTTATATCTGCTTTATGCAACTCTACAATCTCTTTAACCAAAGACAAGCCAATTCCTGTTCCACTCTGCTTGGTTAATGAATAATCTTTTAACGTTACATAGCGATCAAAAATCATAGGTAATTTATCTTTCTGCATTCCACAACCTTCATCCTTCACTTCGATAATTCCTTTTCCCTCTTTTACAGAAAGATTTACGGCTACTGATTTACCGGATTCTGTAAACTTAAATGCATTGGATAGCAAATTAAACATGACCGTATCCATCTTGTCTTTATCAAACCAAAACGTTGCTCCTGCACTATTATCATTTACAGAAAAATGTATATTTCTATTTTCTGCTAACTTCAAAAAATTTGAGGCACATGTGGATATAAATTCGCCTAAATTATTGCGTTCTACTTTTAGTTGCATCTTATTATTTTGCAACTTTCTAAAATCCAATATTTGATTCATCATTCGTAACATTCTATTGGCATTAGTATTCACTACTTCCAACTGCTTTCGAACTTCATCCGATATTTCTTCTTCATTCAACACTCGTTCCAAGGGTGCTCCAATCAATGTTAATGGAGTACGCAATTCGTGAGAAATATCTGTGAAAAATTGTAATTTCGATGCAGACATCTCTTTATCCCACTCCATTTTTGTCCTTAAACGATAGAGATAAACTGCTAATGCTACCAAACATATTAGCAAAACAAAATAGAGCAAATAGGCCCACTCTGTTTGCCAAAACGTTGGCAAAACAACAACTTTTATCACCCGATCATTTTCAAACCATACTCCTTCGCTATTTGTGGAACGAACTCGAAAATAGTATTCTCCATGCGGTAAATTAGTATAAGTGGCTGTTCTTGAATTCCCAACAAAATTCCAATTCTCCTCAAAATTATCCAATTTATAGGAATAATTCACCTCCTCCGGATGACGATAATCTAATGCCGAATAATTGATGGAAAATACATCTTGGTTAGGCTGTAAAACCACCTCATTTTCATAATTTATAGTCAGTTTAAGCGGAGCATCTTTTTCTCCTACTTTCACATCTTTATTATAAAGTGAAAATCCTGTAAATACTACTTTGGGACAAAAATCCGTATGAATCACCTCTTGGGGATGGAACTGATAACGCCCCATTCGTGTCCCAACAACCATTCGCCCGCTTTTTCGAAACAAAATACTGTGCTCTAAAAATCCAAATCTTTCCAAACCCATTACCGGACTTACTGCATCTCCCTTTTTACTCTCCGAATCAAACTTAACAATGGTTTCTTCCGTCACAATCCACAAAATCCCTTTATCGTCATCTATGATATCTAATACCAAGTCGGAAGGAAATTGGTTATCTTGGGCACTATATGATGTGAATTCAGGTGTCTCAAACAGAGTGTACTCTTTAGATAGTTTGAATAATCCTCCTCCAAAAGAGGCAAACCACAACACGCCATTTCGGTCTTCATATATATCGCTGATATTACTATTGGTAAGATTGGCATTTTCTGTATTATAAAAAAAGAATCGTATCTCCTCCGGTGAAGAAAATTCAGAAGAGAATACAATTAACCCTTCACTTGAACCTACCCAAATATTTTGATTTCTATCTTCATATAATGTTTTTGTATGATCAACAATTGGTGGATAATTATCACTAAACAGATTTTCTTTATGTATAAACCTATATCCATTATCTTGTTTTTGCAATAAATGCAAACCTGCACCTTCTGTTGCCAACCAAATGCGACCCTTTCCATCTTCTAAAATCTCTCGAATGCGTGAATTGGTCATCTCATACTCCTCTTCAAACGAACGACATTTAGTGATATGGTACTCTCCCACTCCTTTTCGTTCCAATGAAAAGAGTTGATTTTCGCCTCCTAACCACAAAGTACCATCTCGACTTTGTGTCATTGCTGTAACCAAACCAAAACGAACGCCTTGAGACGTAATTTTACCCGTAGGAGAAAGATATCCAACCAATTTATCGTGCTTATCAAATAATCTTACATACCCATCATTAGAGGCTTCCCATAAGATTTGATTATCATCTTCCATCATGCTTAACACCTCGTTTTTATCTGAATAGGTTGAGGATACCTCATTTTGAGAAAATTTAAATGAGGTATTGGTTGATACACATTTGATTACTCCATCAGAATGTGATGTGAGCCAATATACTCCCATTGTATCCATATAAGAGGCATGAATAACGGAGGGAAAGATTATTTTATCACTTTTAGAAAAATAGGGTTTATTGGAACTATTGTCGGCGTACCATTGGGAATTCTTATCCGGAATTCTCCATAAAACATTTCGTTCATCAACAAACGAGAAACTCCACTTCCCTCCTCCTGAAAATTTTTCCATAGGAACTAATCCATCTCCTGAAAAACGAAATGTATAGGGTTGCGACAAAATATTTCTATCGGAATAATAACAAGAATAATTGAGACCGCCTTCATGCTTCAACCACACATCTCCATTGACATCCTGCCACGCCAATTCTATACCTCCTTTAATTCTGCCTTTTAATATAATCTCACTTTGCTCTGAATTAAAAATCCATAACTCTGTCTCACCAACAACCAAACAATGTTCTGAATCTAAACGAAATATACGTTTAAAATCTTGCATAGAGGGTGTTTGAAACAGGGTAAATCGTCGTTGACTCTTATTGTATCTATATATACGCCCTTCTGAGGCTGCAAGCAGCATTTCATGATCCATCTCAACCATCCCTCCTGCATGTACACACAACACAGAATCCTCTAAAGAAACCATTGAAAAAGTGCTATCCTGACCAATCATTGCTACTCCGCGATTGGTCAAAATCCATGTCTGCCCATCTGAATCTTGAAAAACTGAAGAGACTTTACTTCCTATTCGCTGTTGGTCATTTCTACATAAAAAGAGCAAAGAGACAGTTCCTGAATCATCAATATCTACGCGAATTACTCCATTACCATCGCCTATCATCCATATTTTACCATCCGGCAACTGTATCAATTCTCTAGTCGAAAAATAACTATCACCTCTGTTTTCTTCTGCAGATGGATAAAGTTCGAATCGCTCCGTTTTGGGATCAAATCTCAAAACCTGACCAATATCATTCAAAATCCAAAAACATCCATTTTTATCTGAGATAATCGAGTGAAATTGGTTACTGACACTTCTTTCTAACTCTTTTGATTTTGCTTTAAAATTGATAAATGAGTTTCCATCAAATCTACTTAGACCATCGCGAGAAGCAAACCAAATAAATCCCGACTCATCTTTCTTAATATCTAAAATAGCATCTTGCGACAAACCGGACAATACAGAATATTTCTCTGTAAAGACAGGTATTTGCGCCTCTGCCACCCATGTACAAAAAAGTAAAATGGATATTATTCCTAAAAAAATTCGTTTCATCTTTACTTTTTGATTATGTATTTCTCGAAAGAGGTAGTGTATTTAACTTGCAATGAGTCTTTCTCATCTGAGTAGATGAAATAGGCTGCCAAATCGGGACGACCTTCCACATAGGAATAGGACCAATCCAATCCATTCACCATAAAAGCTGTTGCCAAAGCATCAGCCGTCATACAATCATCTGCCAAAACTGTTGCACTAAGCAATCCATGTTCTACGGGATAACCCGTTTTTGGGTTAATGGTATGAGAATAACGTTTCCCATCTTTGTAATAAAATTGACGATAATTGCCGGAAGTTGCCATTGCGCCATTACCTAAATAGATACAATCTTGTAGTGTGGGAGCACTAATCGAGTTTTCTTCGATCGGTTGAGTAATCCCTATTACCCACTCATCTCCGCGGGAATTTACCCCTCTGGCAACAACCTCGCCACCAACCTCTATCATAAAATCACCAATACCTTGCTTCTCAAAGTAATTGGCTACAACATCACATGAATAACCTTTGGCAATAGCAGATGCATCTAACATCAAATTCCTATTTTGTTTTACCACTTTATTTTCGACTAAAGCTACTTTTTTATACCCCACAAACTCTTTCAAAGAATCTATAAGAGTTGAAGACAAAGTGTCAGAATGTTTAAAACCAAACCCCCACGCATTCACCAATGGTGCTACTGTAATATCAAATGCCCCATCCGTTTCTTCTGAAATCTCTTGTGATTTCAAAAATACACACGAGAAAAAAGAATCTACCTCCACCTCTTCAGAGCGATTCACGCGAGATATAATGGATCTCTCTTCAAATGGAGATAACGATTGATTTATAAGAGAAAATAGAGAATCAAAAACTACAGATTCCACCTCTCCTTTATCGGTTCCATAAAGAATATGAAAAGTTGTACCAAAAACAAAGCCGGAAGTTTCATAATAACTCTTCTTTTCTGTACATTGAAAAGAGAAGAAGCTGATTGAAAACAATAATAATAAAATACACCAATTAATTTTATTCATAAATTCTTTCAGTTGTTCACTTTAGGTGGGTCTTATAAATTCATTTCGATGAATTTTTGAATCTATTTCGAATAAATTGCCGAATGAAAGAAACGAGCTGAGTGAGCTCTATGACTAACTAACAATCAGCAAGTTGCCAATAAAAATCAAAAAATATCGAAAAGTTTATCTCCTCACGAATTATACTTTCTTAATTTAAACCGGTGAATCAATAGAACTCACCTCTACAAAAATAATAAGAAAAAAGAAAAAACTTTTGCATATTTCAACAAAAAAGGAGCTCTATATTGTTTTTTTATTGTAATTTAGCAGAAATTTTAAAAAAGAGGTCTCAGAAACTATTTAAAAGGCTATTGAAAGTGCTATTTTTTGTAACCGCTATGAATTCTGTTGGGACAACTTCAATATAGATAGCAATTGATTTTACCACTTGGTTTATAGTTACGATTATTGACATAATACTTAAATTAAGTTCTCATATCGACGAAGAATAGATATAGTTTCTGTAAAATATATTCTACTTGATTTTATGGATTATAACACTCAAATGAAAGCTTTGATTCTACCTGAATATGGTAGAAACATTCAAAACATGGTAAACCATTGTTTAACAATTGAAGATCGAGAAGAAAGAATGCTTTGCGCTCAAACAATTATCAAAACAATGGGTAATAAGTTTCCACAATTTAGAGACGAAGAGAATCTTAAACATATATTGTGGGATCACTTAGCTATAATGTCTGACTTTAAATTGGATATTGACTACCCTTTTGAAGTAATAAAAAAAGAGAATCTGGTGAATCATCCGGACAAAGTTCCTTATTCTTCTTCTAAAAAGATTCAGTATATGCACTATGGCAAAACAACTATGGATATGATTGCCAAAGCGATTGAAATGGAAGATAAAGATATGCGTCGCGATTTAGAGTTGCGTATAGCCAACTACATGAAAAAGTGCTATATATTATTCAATAAAGGGGGCATCGAGGATCGAAAAATTTTAGATGATTTGAAACATCTTTCCAAAGGTCAAATTATTTTGGCTCCGGACACTCATTTAGAAGAGTTCAAAGATAGCTCTCCCAAACAAAATCAAACCTCAAAAAAGAAAAAGAAAAACAGATAAACAGAGAGAGGAATGGCAAAATTTTTAATAGAAGGGGGGCATAACCTAAAGGGTGAAATTTATCCTCAGGGAGCAAAAAATGAGGCTTTAGAGGTGATTTGTGCAACTTTATTGACAGCTGATGAGGTTACCATGTCTAATATTCCTGATATATTGGATGTGAATAACTTGATTAATTTATTGAAAAATTTAGGCGTAAAGGTTAATCAAAATGGGAAAGGTTGCTACTCCTTTTGTGCGAAAGAAATCAATCTTAATTACTTGGAAAGTAATGAATTTTACAAACAGTGTGCCTCTTTGAGAGGTTCTGTCATGCTGGTTGGTCCATTGGTCGCACGTTTCGGGAAAGCTGTTATTCCCAAGCCGGGAGGTGACAAAATTGGAAGAAGACGCTTAGATACTCACTTTATTGGTATCCAGAAGTTGGGGGCTAACTTTACTTACGATAGCGATCAAAAGTTGTATAAAATCGAGACCAATGGTCTTCAAGGTACATACATGCTCTTAGACGAGGCCTCCGTAACAGGTACAGCCAATATCGTTATGACCTCTGTTTTGGCAAAAGGGAAAACCACAATTTACAATGCTGCTTGCGAACCTTATATCCAGCAACTTTGCAAAATGCTTAATAAAATGGGAGCTAAAATTGAAGGAATTGGCTCTAATTTGCTTACTATTGAGGGTGTCGATGAATTGCATGGTTGCGAACATACAGTTTTGCCGGATATGATTGAAATTGGTAGTTTCATCGGAATGGCAGCCATGACTAAGTCTGAAATTACCATTAAAAATGTGTGTTATGACGAGTTAGGACTTATTCCGGACGCTTTCAGAAAAATGGGAATTCAATTAGAACGCAGAGGTGATGACATCTACATTCCAAGACAAGAAAGATACACAATTGATACATTTATCGATGGGTCTATTATGCATTTTTCCGATGCTCCTTGGCCAGGCTTAACCCCGGACCTTTTGAGCGTATTTTTAGTTGTGGCTACGCAAGCAAGAGGTAGTGTGCTGATTCACCAAAAAATGTTCGAAAGCCGTCTTTTCTTCGTTGATAAGTTAATCGATATGGGGGCTCAAATCATTTTATGCGACCCTCATAGGGCGACCGTTATTGGTTTAGGAAATGAATCTATGTTACGTCCTGCCAATATGTCCTCCCCTGATATTCGAGCAGGTATTGCCCTTCTAATTGCAGCTATGAGTGCAAATGGTACAAGTACAATCAGTAATATCGAACAAATTGACCGTGGCTACGAAGATATTGATAAACGATTGAACGCTATCGGTGCTAGAATCATGAGAATTGAATAATTAATTTCTGATTTCCATAAAAAAAATAGGTTGTGTTTTCACAGCCTATTTTTTTTATTTTTATACTATTTCTCTCTTATTATTTCAACTTCATCTTCTTTCCAAATGGGAAAAACGCCAACTTCATCAACTTAAAATGTTGTTTTGCAAAAGGGATACCTATTATAGTAATAGCCAACAACAATCCAAATAAAAGATGAGTCAAGCAAATTGCAAATCCTCCGGTGAAAAGCCAAATAATATTAAATACTGTAGAGAGACAACTACTCTCCGACTCCTCTGTATTAACATCATTTCCAAACGGCAATAGAGCTAATTTACCCAATTTTATCAGTTGAATTCCAAATGGAATACCCACAACGGTCAAAAAGCATCCAATCGCTCCTACAAAATATTCTGCCGCAGTTAAAAAACCGCCACACACAATCCAAATAATATTACCTAAAATCTGCATAATCCAATGTTTTTATTTTTTTGCAAAGGTAGAAGTTTTTTAATAAACTATAATTTAGAAGGTGTTTAAATTTTATTAAAAAATTTTTTAGAAACTATTTAAATTTTATTATTTATTGCTTTTGAGTTTTACTACATCTTTTTCTGCATCTTTGAGATTCTTTTTAGGGAAGGGATAAAAGTTCATTTTGAGGATTTTTTGAATTTATTTCGAATAATTTGCTGTACGAAAGGAAGGATTGCTTATATTTATACATAATTAAAAGTTGTTGAACATCAAGAGTAAAAAAATACCATGAAAACTCAATCGCTTTTTAAAGAATATATTTGGCTACTTAACACACTTCTTCGGTATAAGAAAATATCTCTTGCAGAAATTAATGAAAAGTGGGTCAATACTGAATTAAGCGGAGGAATTGAAATTGCTCGATCTACATTCAATAGACATAAAGAGGCTATTGAAAATATTTTTGGGATACTGATTGAGTGTGATGTAAAAGATGGCTACAAATATTACATCGAAAATGAAGAAGACTTGAAGGAAAACTCCATTCAAAATTGGCTTTTCTCTACCCTTTCTGTCAACAATTTACTTTCAGGAAGTGTCTCATTAAAAAATAAAATTCTATTGGAAACCATTCCTACAAATGGGAACTATTTAGAGGATATTATCAAAGCTATCAAAGATAAAAGACGAGTCGAAATTGAATATAAAAAATATGGAGGTGACTCCACAAAAAGATTAACATTTGACCCCTATTGCCTAAAAATGCATAACAGACGTTGGTATCTTTTAGGACACTTTCAAAGGAAAGCAAAAAAAGGAGAACCGGAGATAAAACGAGATGGATTACCAGACGGTTATATTGAATATTATGGAACTTTTTCATTAGATCGTATAATAAGTCTAAAAGTAACATCTGAGATTTTTATTGAAAATGAGAATTTCAATGCGAAAGAGTATTTCAAGGAGTGTTTTGGCATTGTACACGGAGATGGCACCCCGCTACAACGTGTGGTAATCAGAGCTTTTGAATTTGAACGTTTTAATATGCAAGACCTTCCATGGCATCCTTCTCAAAAAATTATTGAAGAGGGGGAAAATTACATCGACTATGAATTTCATCTTCGTCCCTCTTTGGATTTTTCTCACTTCATCATAGGAAGGGGTTGCTATGTAAAAGTGCTTGAACCACAATGGTTAGCTGACGAAATCTATAATATGCTGGCTGATACAGCTATGCTGTATGAGGAGGAGTGAATAAGTAACATTGCCAAAGTTCTAAATTTTCACATATTAAGGAGTGCCTGAAACACTCCTTTTTTTTACGGATATGTCGTCATCAATTCCTTTTAACCAGGTGTTTTATATCACTCACATCCACAATGGATTTATGATACCCATTTCGGACCACATTTATCATTGCTTGGGTTATTTCTTCAACAGAGTTGGAGAAACCGGGTATCCATGTGAAGAGCCAATGATATTTCCCCCACCCTTGCAACCGTTTTTGCCCCTTTACCGGTTTAATTCCTGCGGGACGAAATCCAAATGCAGATTTAAAGGGATAGGCCATCAAATCACGCTCTGTTTTAGCCTTTGTTTGCGACCAAAATTGACACGATTTATCACTCGTTCCGGCTCCACTCAAATAGATAAAAACAAACTCCGAGTTAGCTCCTATCGCCTCTGCAAAATGCATTGTAATCTCGTATGAAAGATGATAATAATCCTCCTTAGACATGCCTATATTACTTTTCCCGGCACAGAAAAAACAGGCATCATATCCTTGTAATTTAGGATCATTTGCAGGCAAATCCATAAAATCTGAAACGATGTACTCTTCCAATTTCTCATGCGTAACCTCGCAAGGTTTTCTACTCACAGACAAAACCTTTTCCACTTCCGAAGTTTGTAACAATGAGAGCAATACGCCCTCACCCACATAACCGGTTGCTCCTGTAAGAATTATTTTCATATTTTTTATACTGATAAGAAACGCTAAAACAAAGGTAGTAAATTATTTTAAATGACTTTTAATTTAGATAAACACAACAACAATAAATCAAATGTAGGCTTCAACATCGCACTCCAATGAAGCAACCATCAACTCAGCTCTTTTGCGTTGACTCATTTTGGCAATCACTTCGTTGTAGCTATGTCGGATTAGCGTCGAAATCAGCGAGTCGCTCAATGCTCCAAAAATATTCAGCTGGTTCCAGTACTTCTTATTCATGTGCCAAGCCGGCGCAATTTCTGGATAATGATCTCGCAACAAAACAGCATAATCCGGATTACATTTAAGCACAAACCACTCGGTATCTTCCAGATCCAGCATGGCAAAAATCTTCTCTCCCACCCGAAAAGCCAATGTGGTCTCATCAAACGGGAAATACTCCGTCACTTGCGGTAGGGAGAGACAAAAATCTCTGAGGGTTTCTATGTTCATTGGTGTTTGTTTTTTTGATTGATAAAACGTTTATAATCCATTATAGCCTGATCAATAGATAGCTCCGGGACTTGCATTAGGTCTAATCCTTACGCTGCCACTTGCACCATCCATTGTTTGAATGGCTCAGCCTTAGGTGAAGGAATAGATTGAATAAGACGGAACAACTGCTCTTGATCCGCAACATCCGTTAGGCGCATTTTACCATCAGCTGCCTTCATTTTGAAAGCGTGACAGTTTGTCACGGTTTGATTTCCCTCTTCCGTGAGACGTTGTTTAAGCTTTCTCCAATAAGCTTGAGGATTAGTGCTTTCCGTCAGCACTGCTACCACGTTCACGATAGAGAAATACCATTTCTCATGCTCGTTGTCCCAAATAGTACGCACTTTGCATTCTTAATTTATGGGAAACTAATTGAGTTCATACACACTATTTATTTTATCAAAAAGATGTTTTAAGCTAATAATTAATCCTAATTAATCTCCTTCAAATCCTTTCTTTTTTAATAGTTCCAAGTTAAGATAGAACACATATTTCATCCTATCTGTTAGTGGTTTACGCCCAGAAATAACATCATTCATTGCTTTCCACTTCCAATCTTCTAATACACGTTTGCGTCTATCCCAATCAACCATGCGCTTAATCAGTTCAAGAGTTATTTCTTCAGATGATGAATTTGAGAAAACTTTAGAATCTTGACTTTCAGATTCGGCAATAGTATCAGCCTCTCCTAATAATTCAGGATTGTATTTAAATACCGTTTCAAATAGAAACATTGCATGGCTTTTATCTCGGCTACTAAAAGGTCGGTTGTTCTTTATGATAAAAGCGACATCGCTTGCCCAGCCTTGTTTAGTCATATCCAAGAACCCTGCGTCTCTTCCCCATTCGCCAATCTTTTTCCACAAAGCAAAAGGAATGCTTCGCAGTAATACCTCTTTGTGTTTTTCCTCTTCCTCAGAACTATCATCATCGGTGAGAATTTTTCGTTTTGGCGGATTGGTATCGTCTATCAAATCCGATTTGATTTCTTCGATATTGAAATTCCATTCATGTTGCTTGACCAATTCCCAACATTCGTCTTTTTTTGCCCACTCAATATAGTGAGTAATTGGCGATTTGTCAATGATAAAAGCATTTACTTGCTTCATCATATCATAAATAAAATCTGACAAAGTATCTGTAATACATTGATTTTTCCAGATTTTATACAAATCTAGTTTATTATCTGTAAGATAATTAATTAGGGATATTGTATATGGTACAGCAACTTGACGTAGCTCGCCGATGCAATAGTCATTCTTCCTAGTTCCATATCGTTTTTCTGCTGTTTTGAAAAGAATCGCTTTAGCAACAGCATCTTCAAAATAGATATTGTTAATTTTCTTTTCATCAGGCAAATTATTATTGATGAATCTCGCATAGTTCTTTTCATTACCTCGAACGACAATATTCGGACCAATAATAATCTTGTTGTATCCACCTAAAACTTCTTGATAAGCATTTATATATTTAGCCAATTCAACTTTTGTAAACACTTGTTCTTTGGGGTATTTTTTATCGAAAGCAACGCGTTGCGCTTTCGTGAAGCCTTCACGACTTCGTAAAGTCTTGTACTGACCACGTGCACGTTCAAAGAACCAATGTGTATGTATATTGGTGTTAGGTGTAATAGGAGAAAGCACATAGCGTGATAATTTTTCTATAGCAACCAACGCAGGATTATTGGCTGAGAAATCTGCATCATTGACCTTATTCTGTGTATTAGAATAACGTGATATTTGAGAAACTATATCCGAGTATTTATCATGATTTTCGATAACCGAAAATTTCACCTGAACATAAATATCAGAAACATCAACTTTATCTTTCTTTGCAGTTGTATAGATTGATGCTGTAGTTTGACCTCCGTTAACAATCTGCAAATTGCGAATCTTGCTAATCTGATTATTTTCATCAAGTTCGATATGGTCTGCGGTAGCGGCAATTCCGTTGTTGAATGCAAAGAACATGTGAGGTTCATTTTTAATAGTATCTCTAATGCCTTTATTTATTTTACCTGTAAATTGCAAGAAGGAACGAACGTTTTGTTCTAACAAACGAGCACCATATTGCTCGTACAATTTATACAAACATTTACCTGACATAATAGCCAGATATGCTTTGTAGGAATCATTATTAGTATTGCTAGCAGGCATGCAAGGGATAACAAATCTCTCTCCTCCAAAATCATTGAAATCTATTTCAATAGGCAAACGTGAGTTTTCTGAAAGCAGATACAATTTGTTAATGTCGAATACCTGATAAAACACTTGTACTCCATTAATTTCTGTGTTTTGCGGAAGATTACCTTTATATTCACCATTGGTTAGAATAAAGGCATTAACACGAACTAAATTGCTTTTTAGCTCATCGTATGTAGCCAACTGATTTGCGAAATCAAAAATGGGTCTAGACTCATCTATATCACTTGCATAATCATTGTATGTAGCCTTACGAAAAAAATTGGTAACAAGAGAGGCTGCTCTATCAATGTCTGCTTTGGGTATAGATACAATGGTTTCGTCTGTCTTATATATAGAAATAAACAAATCGACTGTTTCATAGTTATCAGATACAGCATATCCATTGATTTTGTGTTGCCCCCTTTTCCCTAAATCCTTCTCATCGTAAGCGATTGTAGTGTTTTCTGTTTCGCCAGCATCAGCCAACATATCAACAGCAATACGAGTGAACAATTGTTCTCGAGAACCGCCCTCATCATCGCTTTCTTGCAAAGCGATGATTTCTTGTTGAAAAGACTGATAATATTTTTCAGCATCATTCATAAATTCTGGATTGTATTTAATAGTTGATTTTCTGTTATTAGATACTCGTCACACATTGCTAGTATAATATCGTATCTCACACCACTTACACCACTTCGCAACTCATTTTCTTTTATACGAGGGAAATCGTCTGTAATTCTATAATAGTTCTCTGAACGGACTTTATAGCATCTTTTTTCATACTTATTTGCATGACTATCAAAGTATCCCACTTCAAATAATTTTAAGTTGAATACATTCAAGGCTACAATATTGCTTTCTAAAAGTAATCGTATTTTTTCTATCTTTTGATTAAGAGTTTCTCCATTACCATTGAAAACTTCAACGGAACAATGGAAAAGAAAAAGATTATCGAGAAGAGTTTCATCTAATTGTCTTTCGCCGTTTATTGCAACTTTTTGTGGATTATTGGTTGCTGTCGTCTTAACCTCTACAGCCCATGTAGAATATTGAAAATCACGTAAAGCTGAGTCTACACCAACCCAAGTATTGAGGACTTTAAGTGAATTTACATCTTGCTGCATTAAGCATTTATGTAAGAAAACAAGTTCACCATACAATCCTTGTTGCTGTTCGTTTGACAAGGCATCCGAAGCACTTTTATCAAATAAGGTTTTCCATTTGTTCAATTGATTGATAACGGCACGAATAAATTTCTGTTCACTATCCAACTGAATAACAGACAAAATGAGATTTTCGCATAATACAGCGAAAACATCTTTGCTTGTTGAATGTAACAATTCTACAATGAGAAGTTTTGTATTAACATAAGACGTATCGTCAAGAAGCAACACTTTCAAATCTCTTAGATTATCAAAATTGGAAATATCAATTTTGATGTTATTACTAAAATTGAAAGCTATACCAAAAAAAGATTCTGGATATTTGAAGGTTGCGTAAATATGAAAGTTAATTTCGCTTGAATATAAACGTTTCACAAGTCCGACTACCTTTTCATTTTCCAACTGTTGCCAAAGTTCGGCCATATGATTATTAGTCTCCATCATAGCTATTGTCATCTTCGTTATCAAAATTATCTTCGGTTTCAGCATACTCGGCAACCCTATTGACTGTATAACCTACCGCATTATCATTTACTTCACTATGAGGAAATGAAATAGCGAATCCAATAAAAGGTGAATCTACTTCTGTATATTGAATTGTACCTCTTTTTATTGTTCCATCAGCATTTTTTATATTAGCATATATAGGGTTAAGAGGATATATAATTAAGAGAGGATTTGTAACCGAACGAAATCTTTCACGGACAATTTTAGGTGAAGGATAAAATTTGTTCCACTCTTTTCCTTGTTCTCTCATTGTTGCAATAGTATTATTTAATGCCTCATTTAGTGTATCCTCGTCAATATCAATAAATTCATCCGTCTGATTTCCTACAATGTGATTCTTTTTGATGAAATATGTGTCATCTCCAATTTCATCAGCACGAGTACGATCAAAGCAACCAACATCAATACCATTGCCAAACGAGAATTGTTTAGCAGCATTCTCCTTATTCATTAGCACTACACGCCAAGAAGTTAGTTCTCCTTGTTGTGCTAGTTTCTTGATGTAGTCACAAATAAGTTCCAAGTTTACTTTTTTCAACGATTTAGCCACATTGAAAGCTGAGAAATAAGTACAGATGTCGTCTGGGCTGACATTTCTCCACAAGTAATTGCTTGAATTATTTTCTTTGGGCTCTGGCGTACCAAGGGTAGTAATCAGTTCTTGCGTTGCTACAAGATTGCGTTGTATCAACCCTTTATCCATCGGCAATTGATAGGTTTCACGTAATTTCCCCGCCCACGAAACTTCTATTTGTTTAGTGTTCCGCATCTTATTAATTGCCGTTATTTGTAAAACTCCATCATGTTGACGAACTTTTAGAGCATATTGCTCTGGCGTTTGACCAGATTCTGCCAAATAGTTGAATTCATCTCTCAACTCTTCACTTGCAAGTGTAATATGTCTAAACCACTCGTTGAGTTCTAGACTTGTGAACAGACGACACAAATCAACATAGCCAGGGCGATAACCGAACCATCGTCCCATTTGCATTAGGGTATCATACATTTTTGAGGCACGAAGGAAATAGCTTACAGACAAGCCTTCAAGTGTAAGACCTCGTGACAATTTATCTCCTCCTATAGCAATAACAGAAATGCCAGTCTTTTCGTGTTGCTGATAATCAATAACATCGCCAGAAGAGCCATTGATTGATTTAACTATAATCTTTTGTGCAGCTCGATTTAGAAGGGGCTTAATTTCTTCCCACTCGTGAATCTGCATATTATTGTCAATGGCAGCCAACGATGAATTAAGGATCTTGTTGGTCGTACTAGTATATGAGATGTAGTTATCAGCATCTTCTTCAAAGATTTTCCTAAACTCTTCCAATATTGTTGGATCATTGGCATCTATTTCTTGCTTATAATAATTGAATAATTGGTCAACCAATTCTTTTATTGTATTTTGCCATACTTGGAATCTTGACAAGTGAATGAGCATAGAATTATGCTTATTACCTTGACCACGAGCAATACGAATAGCACAAGTAAGAATAAAACACTTGACGGCTGTTTTCAAAGATTCTGGAATGTCACAAAAAGATGGCTTTGCATCTTCTTTCTTGTGTCCATCTGGAACATAACCTGAATAGTCGGAAATCTTGAAAACAATAGGTAGGACATCATCGTTACTATCATCAGGAACAATAGATGTACCAAAAACTTTTTCTGGGCCAATATAGTTGGACGATGCAGGCAGATTAATTATAAAATCACGAGGAAACAAATCCGTAGCATCTTGTGCAATGAATATATTGGCAAAAGGCGTTGCCGTATAACCTACATAAACATTTCGGTTGAAAATGTTTATTATGTCACGAATCAATCCGTTTATTTTTGTTGGATTTAATTCTGGCTTATTTGTGTTTACAGAAGCGTTATCTGCCTCATCATCAATTACAAGAACAGATTTAGAATTGATTTTGTTGTCATTTGATTGTGTTTTCAACCAAGTATAAAGACGTTTCAAAACAGACACGTTCTTCTTTATAACTAATAAGATTGGGTCTGAAGTATTGAAATTTACAATTCCAGCTGCACGTTTGGTAAAGTCCCCCTTTTCTTCGCTTGTTGTAATGGAATGTGCCACCAAATTAGGATATAGTGTACTACGACCAACCCCGATTTTATTTTGTGCATTGTTGGCATATACACGTTCGAATTGAGTGTCAAATCCTAAGAAACCTTCATCAAGACGGGCTTGTGTCTGACTACGCAAATTGTTGTGAATACCGGCGAGCACGATAATAAAGTTAAAACCAGCATCAGCAGCTTTGCAAATCAAGCCTGTATAATTAGCGGTTTTGCCAGATTGCACCTGACCAACAACAAGCCCCTTTTTACTAAGTTGAATATCACTGACTTTTGGATTGAACATATTATCGAGAATTCTATCCGTGAGTATATCTAAATTCTCAATGATTCGGGGTACAAAGCCTTTATTCTCAAGATATTCTTTATAACGTTTCCAAAATTTCCATTCTGACTGCTCGTTAGCTTTGAAATCATTCAGCCAAGGCTGTCTGCGTTCTCTGCCAACTAAAATTCGGAATGTTTCAATTTGTGTTGAATATATGGTTTGCAATTCTTGTTTCAGACGAATTGCATCAATATTTTCAGTTCCTAACAAAGTTTTGACCATAGCAATGGCTTGGTCTATTTTTACGTCAGTTGTCGTGGCTTCTTCTCCAATGATTAGCCTACAGTGACGAACTGCCTGATTTAGAATCTCTGGTGTCATAGTTCTTCAATTAAATCTTCGTAATTATTGAATGGTTCTATCGTTTTGAGCAATATTTTCGCTTGCTCTGGTGTTTTGCCGCTATTGATTTGATTGTTGAATATCTGCAATAGCATTTGTCTGATAAGATTCATATCAATGTCAGAAAATGGTTCTTTCTGAATCTCTTGCTTATCAGCATCTTTTGTTCCCTCGTATGTCTCTTTTACATAGATTGCTTTAGTAGGAATTGACTCTTCTATGAATTTTAGAAGTGTATCAATAGCCTTGTCTGGCTCGCTCTTTGCCAATTCCTTTATGTTCTTTACTAATAGATGGTCACGGTTTACGACAAAAAACCATTTACCACCTTTCGTCTTGTCCAACCATAGAGGTTGGAAATCTTGACCTGCTCGATGTTTCAGAATCTTGCCTCGATGTCGAAATACTGCTTCGCCGACACTACGAATTTTTTTTGCATATTGTTCTATTTGATCTCGACAAACTACAGGCGGTGTTGCTTTTGACTTTTTTATATCAATTTGCCAATTAGTATCAAGTGTATTAGGCAAATCAATTTGAATACGAACAAGTTTATAATGTTCCTCTTTTCGGAAAATACCCAACCAATCACCAGCAAGCAGAAGTCGATTGCCTCGGTAAACATAAAAACCTTGCTGAGCAGGGTAGCCATTCATCCCTTCACCAGCTTTATATGCATATTCAGAAACACGGCTTTTGTGCGGAAGTACAAAGCCCTTTATTGTACCACCGCCCGAAATACTTTCTTGTGGCGCCGGTGTATCTGTGTAGTTCTCTTCTGGACATGGAAAAAACGGATTCCAAGGTTCAATGACATTCCCGCACCAATAAATCTTTACGATTTTATCTTCAATAAAACGATGAAAAGTCATTGCAATGTGCTGCTTTACACGTTCCAAAGAATTAGAAAACTTTCTTTTAGCGTTTTCATCGGTTTCTGACGTTGATGATGGAACAAGTCTATCCAAGTCTGTCCAGATAACGATTGTACCAGACTCTTGATTATCCAAAGCGTGCGAATACCCTTCTGGCAGCCATTTGATTAGATTCCATTCGTTTGTCTGAGCAACATAATCCAAATCCCACGACCAATAGATTGGGGAATAATGTTTCTTTTTACTTAAGACGGATAACTTGCGACATTGAGAAAATGATGCGGTCTTTAGTCCCAATCCAAATCTGCCCAAGTCAGTCTCTGCTCTTTCTACAAGTGGATTTTGCGTCCCTGGACGCATCGCATTTATCAATTCTTCACCATTCATACCGTGCCCATCATCCATCATGGTAATAATTGACTTGCCTCCATGCCAAATACGTTCAATATAGATATTTTTTGCCTCGGCAGAGATAGAGTTGTCAATGATATCAGCCACAGCCGTTTCGAGGTTGTAGCCAATGGCACGAAATGTCTCAATCATTGATGAGGCATCTGGAATTGCTTTTTGGATCTCTATATTGTCGTAATTCATATTTGTGTGATTTGTTTAAGAATCGCTTCCGCTATTTTTTGCGCCATTATCACAGGAACAGCATTGCCTATTTGCATAAAGGCAGCACTGCGTGAACCCTCAAAGTAATAATCATCTGGAAATGATTGAAGTCGTGCCGCCTCGCGAATAGTTATTGAACGCACATTATCAACCGTTGGATTTAGAGTAGGATAAATATAGTAATGCCCGTCCATCGCAATATGAGCGACTACAGTATGGCTCACCCCAAATGGGTTTACTACAGAAAAACGATTATCAAAGGTTTCCTTGTTTTTATGTTTTTGATGATCTGACGGTACATCTTTACTATATGACAATTGTTTTCCCTCTTTCAAAAACTTCTTTACAGCCCAACAATAAATTTCTCTATCATTGAGGTTATTCGGTCGTGCAATGTGTTGTGTTGTAAAATCAAAGTCATTATTGCGTAATCCAAACTCTTGCAAATATGTCATTTCTGAAATAGTCTTTGTGTATTTTACACATTCACACAATTTGCCGTCACCAGCAATTCTTGTGGGTAAATCAGAAAACAAATCACGCAAGGTTTGATATTGATTGTCTATTTTGAAATCTTCAAGTTTGGGATAATGAGCATATTTTGTCGGCTTACCATTATCTGTTTTGCGCCATCCAATTATAATCATCCTCTGCCTACGCTGTAAAACGCCAAAATCAGATGCTATTTGAGGTACAGCCTCTATTTCATAATTGCAATTATCCAATTCTCGAACACGTTTTTGCAAATCTCTAAATGGTTCTCCTCCTTTTGCTGTTTTAATACCTAACACATTCTCAAATACGAACATTTTAGGCTTATATCTTTCAAGAAATTGAACATAAAACTTATATAAGTCATTACGAGGATCTGAAGCCATTGCCTCTCCTTTTCTAGCTCGTCCTGCTACAGAATAAGCTTGACAAGGCGGTCCTCCTATAATTAAATCAAGTTTTCTTTTACCAATTAAACTATCAAGTTTTGCAAATATGTCAGATAGGGTATTTTCCCCTATTTCAGATTGAATAACTGTATCTACCACTTCTTTAGGAACTTGATTCCATAATTTAGAGCCATCTTCTTTTTCTTGTTTGCTTAACAAGTAATCTTTATAAACATCAAGTTGATTATTTTCCTTCAGAAAATGGAATGCTGCTCGTGTACGTAAAGTATCACATGCTTCTTTTTTCATTTCAATATGAGCAATAGGTTCAAATCCTGCTCGAATGAAACCTTCTGATAAGCCACCAGCTCCAGCAAACAAATCTATAAATGTATATTTCTTTTTAGCCATTTATTATATTCTTTTTTACCACATTCTCAAAGCGAATAAGTTCTAACTTATCCACTTCTAACAACTATGCAATTCTCACCAAAGTCTTTAAACCCGGCTGACAAGTATTTGTACACAATTTTAAATCCGCACCTTACCTTTTTCTAACTCCTCGGTAACCATTTGTTAGTTAGTGTTTTTTTTCAAAATCGACACAGTTCCTAATGATTCTCTATTCATAATCCATAAGATCTTTTTTGCTTATACCAAGACCTTTTGCTATTTTTGAGATTACTACCAAGGAGGGACTTTTTTCGCCCCTTTCTACCTCTCCCATATATGTACGGTTTATTCCACTTTGCAAAGCTAATGCTTCTTGTGAAATGCCCCTCTTTATTCTTAATTTAGCCAAATGTTCACCAAACTTTACATTTTCTATGTCTTTATCCATATATGCACATTTTGTCTCTGTAAAAGTACTTTGTTCATACGAGTATTACAACCGCCTACAGACGGCAATAATAATAGTTTAAGCTTCGCTTTTTCATGTTTAACTGATTCTTAATACACAATATATCTTGCAAGAAAACAACATATAAAAAAAATGGAACAATCAAGATGCTTTTAGTTTTACAATGAAGTTATTAACTTTTCTACTTGGATTTATTAAACTATTCCGGTATCTATTAGATTGGTTAATCAGACCTCTTTATGTTCTTCCTCCAATTCATATATTCAGGCAGATATGACTCATAGTTTATATTTATTTGGTACTGCCCTCCAGGCAGAGGTACTGTGTATCTCACTACCCGAGACTTTGTCCCGGGTTACCTTCGCTGCGCTCAGTGCTGCCTTTCAGGCAGGAGGAGACTTTTCAAAAACTATTAGTGTCCGATAAAACTTTTAAGCATAAAAAAATTAGGACTGAATCTGACTTGCAAGATTCAGTCCTTTTTGATTATCTTTGAATTGCACATATTAAACATAACCATGGCAAAAGTACACATTTTATCGGACAGCCGATGTATAATCAGGCACTAAAATTACTTGACAAGTCAAAAATTCTTCGAATCAGTCGTGAAAAAGGCGGAGAACGCTATACAAAACATACCCTCACCGGCAAAGAAGATAAAACCACCGAGATAATTTACTACACTTGTGGTAACTTATATTCAGACGACCACGGATATAGTGAATAGAAAAGAATCAAGAAGAAAAATTCATCTAACCAGAGTAAAAAGACGCTGAATTCTTCGGAAATCACATAAAAATCTATGGATTTCCGAAGGTTTCAAGCTATTTTTTTGTCGATTCATGGGTGCTATTCAAAAAAATAAAGTAAACAACAATGTACAATTCACCTCTCCATAACACATGGGCAGGACTAGCATTTGAACGAGTTTGCCTACAGCACATTGAACAGATAAAGAAAGCGCTCGGATTCGGCGCAGTTATCAGTACTGCACATGCATGGCCTCGTAAAGAAGCGCAAATTGACTTACTCATTGACCGAAACGATGACACGATAAACATTTGTGAGATGAAATACAGCAAGAGTCTTTATCACCTTACAGAGGAAGATACATTG
>JAGBVI010000116.1 GCA_017630395.1 Paludibacteraceae bacterium | reverse complement strand
TGCCTTGTTTGTAAGCATTGTATGGTGACAGGTTCTTGTGTAAACCAAGAGATGAAAGACGGAAAACTTTTGTTTCACCTTGTTCGTCTTTGTCTGTGAACCATATTGTATCTCTACGGATGAACTCTTCATTGAGAAGATTGATGTCATGCGTAGTCAACAGCATTTGAGATGTACCGTCACTATTAGCCAAGAATACTTTGATGAAGTATGCCAACAACTCATAGTGAATACTTGTCTCAACTTCGTCAATAGGAACAAATTGGTTCTTCTTCAAAAGGAAGTTTAGGATTACAGCCATTCCCAAAAAACGCATTGTTCCATTTGACTCATACCCTTCGGACAAATCATACAACTTCTCTCCTGCTTTATGGGTGAAAGTTAATTCCGTATTGGTGATTTTTCCTTTCTTCAGCATTTCTGCTTTAGCATCATCATCAATAGGTGCTTTCTGGATTAATTGCTCCAGTTCCGGGGTTATTAACTCCTCTTCTTCATGCAGTGCCACATCTTCGATATTAAAGTCAGATGCTTTTAAGAAATTCAATATAAACTTCTTGAGTTCTCCATCTTTATCCTTATCAAGATGTTTCTTAACATATCCCGACAACAACATGCCAGAAGCCAATACATCCTTGACCTGCATAGCAAAATAATCGTACACGTCATTCAACTTTGTTTTTTCAACGTTACTCTTACCGAATGCAGCCAACACACTACTATTATTAATAGTATTACCGAATATGGCATCTTGTCCCTTTTTAGACAGCTTTAGGTTTGCTCCAAATTCAATTGTTGAAGAATCTGTGCTTTCCTCATAATTGCGACTATATAACTTGGTAGGACGAATTGATTCATAAACCACTAACGATTCTGAATAAATTCGCTTTAAATCAAGCTCGAAGCTAAGGATGTACTTCAGTTGATTGATATAAAATGTCATTGACATCTTTGTTCTTTCGTTTCTGGAAATATCATCCAAAAGAAAAGGAACAACACCTGTCTTCGCATTGCGATCTTTAGGCATACTCAAAACAAGCATTCTAAAAAACTCAACAGCATTCAATATATTAGTTTTACCAGAAGCGTTGGCGCCATATATAATACCTATCTTAAGCAATCGCACTCCTTCTTTCACTTCATAAGAATATTCATCAGACATAAACACATCTGATGTAGGTTCAAAACTTATCTTCTGAGACGACTTAATAGAGAAAAAATTCTCAATTGAAAATTCAGCTATCATAGTTGCACTATTAAAATTTCCACTTTTTCGATGCAAATATACTTATAAAATCAGATAAAATCAATTTATAAACCATTATTTTGTTATTTTGTTACGGATTTGATAATTAAAACCAAAATTTACCTGATATAACTCTTGGATTATCGAAGAATATATTTTATTGTCAGAGATAAATGATTTAAGTTGGGATTAATGGTAACAAGTACGATTATATGAACCCTAAAACAATGAAAATGATACTCAAGATTATGAAAATGGTAGACATTAAAGCGAAAAGGTGGACAGAAAATTCAGAATGACAGTCAAAGTGACTCCTAAAATGACACCCAAAAGACAAAGACTGATACTCGAGGTTAAGGAAATGACACAAGAAGCAAAGGATGATACCAAGAATGGTGAAAATGACACCAAAAATTAAAGAATGAAACTCTCTGTTATTGAAGCAAACTTCTGAAATGATTGTATGGGATTCAATAAACGAAAGCTTTGGAAAAGAAAAATTAGATGGTATACCATACCTATGAAAGTCCAATCTCTCTCTTCTTTTGAGAAGCAAAAAGAGTATGTTTTGGCACACGTGTGCCAGCGTGTGCCAAATTTCTTGTTTAAATCAGTCAAGTTTACCAATGGTATTTGAATTGATAAGATTCTGAAAACAGCAGAGAATCTCATAATACGTATTATTTAAACAACTCAAGCTTATAGGGATGTTCTACGAAAAATTTACGATCTCCTGTTTCACATTCTTTTTTTTGCTATGCTTTTATGCTGATATTCAGTATAATATGTGTATTCTAAGAAAAAATCAGTATTATTCTAAACAGGGTAATTCCTACGAGATTAACCACAACTTTTGTCTCAGTATTTCTGAATATATTGTCCAACATTTCATCAGTGGTAAATTTGTATAAAAGATAATGGAAGTAGCCTTAAACTAAGGGTCTAATCTATTAATATTGTTCTTTATCCCAATAACAACTATTATTAGATAAGGCAGCATTGAATATCAGATCCAATATTCATTTGCCTCAAACATAAAAATATAGATTTACACAAAATTATGGATAGTGCCGTTTATTATGAACTACACCTCAAGTATTTTCGGAACTTTGCCCACTCGAAAACTTCAAGACAAAGGTCTATCGTGGTTGAGTCAAAAGCATACACATGTCCATCAAAACCGAATATCTTTTCGGTACTTTTGGAACGTGCTTCTGCTACCAGATGATAGGCAAAATCTTCGAAGATTCTGTAGTCACGCTGTTCGTTCGCTTTGGCAAGATTGCTTCGGGTTACGGACTTGGCCATACCTAAGTGATACAGCTTCCGCCAATGTGCTTCGAGCGCAACGATTAAGTCGCGCAAACTCTCACATTTTGCAAGTTGCCCGAACATCAATACAAGGAGTTGATTCCAACAGGAGAAGAACTTTATGTACTTGTCTCCTTGATACTTAGCAACGATGCGACGAAATTTAAAACAATCAAGAAACTCAACTAATTGAGCGAAAACGTATTTGTCTTTATTCATAACGGTCTGATTATGACCGCAAAAGTAATTCCAAATCGTTGCGCATCAAAAAACTTCGTAACAAATTAAATATCAATTATTTCAAAGAACTATTTCGATTTTTTAGTGGACACTTATGTTTATTTTTTTTGAAAGAGTTTCAGAAACAATGGGAATTGATGTTTTTGAGAGTGTTTTTGTAAGTTCTTCTATACTTCTAAAATGGGTTAGCACATCCATACACACTAAAATTCAGAAATGGGTACTACATCTATCTTATAACCATCTTTTTCAATCGTATGCTTATCATTATTAGTGACGATTACAAGGTTGTCGCATTTTAATTCTCCAGCACATTCAACTATACTATCCACTTCACGCTTCTCTGTTTTTGGATTGCTCATATCATAACAAACTTGTACCAAGCGTTCTATATGTGCACCTTTGCGAAGAACGAAATCAACTTCCTTATCGTTTCGTGAACGATAATAGAACATGGTCTTTTCTACATCGTAACCTCGACGTACAAGTTCGATGAACACTTGATTTTCAAGCAAACGTCCTAAGTTATCACTCAAAGAGAACGCCTTGGATGCAACAAATCCGTTGTCAACCACATACACTTTTCTAGGTGCTTTCTTCATCAACTTGAGTTTATTGTTGTAGCGTGATAAATAGTAGAAAAGGTATGGCTCATGCAAGTAATCCATATACTTCTTGGTCGTATTGACACTGGAGAACCCAAGTTCCGTAGTCAAATCATTTGCACTAACAGGATTGCAGAAGTTAGACACCAGATACATGGCCAAATTATTCAAATCAGTCACATTGCGAACATTATGACGTTTGGCCACATCTTTCCATATAATGGAATCAAACAAGGTGTCAAGATAGCTACGAGTCAATTGACGTGTAGCTACCACTTCAGGGTAACCGCCATTCCTAAGATAATCATCTGTCAACACGAATGAATTCGTTATATCTTCCGGCTTCAACATGTGAAGGTCCAGTTTATTCCAGTCGAAAAACTCCTCAAGACTAAATGGCAACATTTCCACTTGAAGATATTTCCCAGTTAGAACTGTAGCCATTTCACCGCTTAGCATTCTAGCATTACTACCAGTTATTACAAGATTCTTTCCCAATCTATAGAGTTCACTAACCCATAAGTCCCACCCATCCAGGTTCTGTACTTCATCTAACAATATATATTCATAACCCGGATAGACATCATCCAACATTCGCATAACGAGATTGGCATCCCATGCGTCCAACAACGAGTAATTATCGAAATTCAAGTAGGCAAAATTCTTGTCTCTGAGCATCAATAATGCTTGAGTAGATTTACCAACTCGTCTAGGACCTGTTATTAGCTTTATCAGACTACTGTTTAACAACAAGTCTGCATCTTGATTAATTCTACGTATTAAATAAGGGCGTGACATCAGTTCATCACGTTCTTTACGCTGATTTAGAATGATTGTTTTCATCTTATATCTTGTTATTCATCTGCAATATTACTAGTTTTTCTTCAATTTAAAAAGTCTATTGTATAAAAAATGCACTATTTTATGCAGTACAAAGTAATTATTGCACAAAAACAAACTCTATGATATGAGAATTTACCTATTTTAGAATAATAAAACAGCAATAACTACACCCCAATTAATCTATTTGATAAAACAACATAAAAAGCGCAGTTCCAGTAAAAAGAAAAAGCGTACCAGTCCAGTCTATTTGTTATATATCCAAACTGCACTAAACTGATGAAATTGTACTTCAAAGGTTAGAATCAGTAGAAATTTTGAAAAATATAGCTTCATCTTTAATTAGAAAATAGCATTTACGGAAACAAACAAAACCACACAAAATGAAGAAAACAAGTTTACCAAAAAATCAAAATTCAATGACTTCTCTGATGGCTTTATCAAGAAGGTACAGAAAAAGATTAATTTAAGACCTAGAGAAAAATTGAATTTTTCTGCCCTTAAAGATGAGTTCTTTAAACATTTTATTTAATTTCGCACTTGCTAGTTGACTCTACAACGTTTCTTGTCCACTATTTCTGTCTACTTTTCGCTATAATGTCTAGCATCTTCATAATTTAGCGTATCTTTTCATTGTTTTGGGGTTCATATTATCGTACTGTACCATTAGTCCTTTCTTGAATCATTTATTTCCAATAATAGAATCTGTTTACGGTAGTTGAATTAATTTAAATGGCTATTATTTTTATTATTTAGAGGTCATCCAAAATAGTTTTATGATAAATATGTTGATTTAGTATTAAGACTGTTTGGTAGAATTAAACATTAAATATATTTTTGCAGAAGAAAAATGGTCATAAGACCAGAAATATTTTATAGATTATGGAATTTAGACGTGATATACATCTTAAAAGACTCATCGCTAGTAGACATAATGGGTTAATAAAGGTTGTGACTGGAATTCGTCGTGTCGGTAAGTCATATCTGTTAAGGATACTATTTAAGAACTATCTTATTGATAATGGGGTTAAAGAAAATCATATTATAGAGTTGGATCTTGAAAACCGTAGAAATAAAAAATATCGCAATCCTGACTCGTTGATAGAATATATCGATAGTCAGATGGTAGATGATGATATGTATTATATTTTGTTGGATGAGATTCAGTTGGTAAACGAGTTTGAAGATGTATTGAATTCATATTTGAGTATAAAAAATGCGGATGTTTATGTAACAGGATCGAATTCTCGCTTTCTTTCAAAAGATGTAATAACCGAATTTCGTGGAAGAGGCGAGGAAATTCACGTTACACCATTGTCATTTGCAGAATTTAGTATCGCCAACCCTGAAATGGAATCATATAAAGCTCTTCAGGAGTATCTTACATATGGAGGACTTCCTTATGTATGTACAGAATTGGATGAGCAGAAGAAAATCAGTTATCTCCAAGGTTTGTTTGAGAAGACATATTTGACTGATATTAAAGAACGATATCATATTCGTGGGGTAGAAGTAATGGACGAATTGTTGAATGTAATAGCATCATATATTGGTGGTTTGACTAATCCGTCAAAAATTGAAAACACATTTCGTAGTGTGAAGGGAATAAAATTGAATCAGAATACAGTGAAGGAATATCTGGAAATGCTGGAGGATTCGTTTCTCATTACTCGTTGTATACGATATGATATCAAGGGACGTAAGTATATTGATACTCCTCAGAAGTATTATTTTGAGGATCTAGGATTAAGAAATGCACGCATAGGATTCCGACAAGTAGAAGAGACACATTTAATGGAAAATTTGATATATAATGAACTTCGGATTCGTGGTTATTTGGTTGATGTTGGCGTAGTACCTACCCGTGTAAGAGAACCTGAAGGAGCATATCGAAGAAGCCAGTTGGAAGTTGATTTTGTTTGTAACAGGGGTTCAGAACGTGTATATGTACAATCTGCATACCGATTACCTACGGAAGAAAAACGTAAACAAGAAATGGCTAGCCTTTTGAAAATTGACGATTCTTTTCGAAAGATAATCATCACTGAAGATTTAGTCAAACGTCACATGGATGAAAACGGTGTAGAGTGGGTAAATGTGTATGATTTTCTTAAGAGTGAGGATTTGTAAATAACTGTTTAGCAATATTAAGAGGAATATGAATTTAGGAAACAAGCAACCTCTGAAAGATTATGGTCAGATACAATCTTGTCAGAATTATCTAAAGATTGAAGACGAGAAAAATTTGAAACAACAAAAAAACTTGTTTTTAACAAGCACTTTGTTGCAAGTGAAGAATATTGCACTGTAACTAGGAATGTAAATGATGGGTATGTATGCTTCTATGAAATGGTAGTGGTAATTATATCTATTATTTTCATTTACTTTTAGACTCTTTGCGTAAAAAGGTGGACAGAAAATTCAGAATGACACCCAAAATGACAATCAAAGTGACACCTAAAATGACATCCAAAAAATAAAGAATGAAACTCTCTGTTATTGAAGTAAACTTCTGAAATGATTGTATGGGGTTCAACAAACGACTGCTTTGGAAAAGAAAAATAAGATGGTATACCATACCTATGAAATTCCTACTTCTCTCTTCTTTTAGGAAGCAAAAAGAGTATGTTTTGGTACTTCTCAGAAACTCGTATTAAAATGTAGACGGATATAAAGAAACACATAACATCTGCAAATGAGAGGAACAAAGCACATTTGGAAGGAATGTAAAGCCACTGCCGTATCGAGAAATCTATATATTTAGGCAAGTCAAGACTACAGTAATTGGATGAATCCATAAAATACCTATATGTCTTAACCTCTGAAAGTTCTAGTATTGCTTTCATATTAATTCTCTATTATGTTTTTACGACCGCCAGTTCTTAAACTCATCAAGTCGAATTGTATTGTCATTTCCTCTCCGCCACAAATCTCTTCAACAAGAAAGTCAAAAAGTATGGGAAAGTGTAAAATTTACCATTGAAACCGATATTCTTATATCCCAACTTAATGCCGTATTTAACATCTGAATATTTATCATCATTTAGTAGCTTGTTCAATGACGCTGTCGCTCCATCATTAGCTTTTACTTCCACTGGAATAAGAGAGTCGGCATCACGTACAAAGAAATCCATTTCAAGAGAAGGCTTATCGCTACTGTAGTAATAAAGATTGTAGCCTTGCTTGACAAGCATATCTCCGACTATGTTCTCGTATATAGCCCCTTTGTATGTGCCCAGATTCTTATTAGCTCTCAAATCTTCCTGAGCTTCTTCGTCAAGCGATGCAATCAAAAGTCCAGTATCTTTGTAATAAATCTTATATAGTTTAGGATCATAGTTACCCTTTAGGGGAAGTTCCGGCTGATTCAGGCAGTAGCAGACGTTTATAACACCGGCATCAGCAAGCCATTCAACACAACCGATATAATCTCTATTGCGTGCATTCTTACCAATCTTGGTTATTTGGAAACGTTTGTTTTCTTTTGCCAAGAATGTAGAGATGTGGTTGTAAACGGCTTTTACCTTTGCTTTACCCAAACCTTCCATATATTTGGTAATATCTTCCTCATAGTCTTTGAGTAATTGTTTCTGTATACCCAAAGTTCCACTGAAGTTCTTGTTCTTAATATATGTATTAACCACCTCGGGCATACCACCGATAGTTGCATAATCACGGAACAATTCAAAAAGAACATCCATTTGTAATTTGGCAAGTGGCTTGACATCCAACATGTGCTGATATAGCTCATCTATGAAATCTTCAGAGTATCCTTTTGCCCAAAGGAACTCCTCGAAATCCATGGAGTGCATTTCATAATCTTCCTTATAACCTACACTGTTGGATTCAATTTCCCGATAATTAATTCCCATCAGTGAACCGGAACAGATAACATCAAAGCG
This sequence comes from Paludibacteraceae bacterium, assembly GCA_017630395.1. GTDB lineage: Bacteria > Bacteroidota > Bacteroidia > Bacteroidales > Paludibacteraceae > UBA1181. The sequence continues at coordinate 11,734 of JAGBVI010000116.1, read as the reverse complement.
ACCATCAAGCCTAAAAAACTTCAGTGAAGTAGCACAGGTGGGGCAAGCTTGTAGCTCATCAAAAAAGAAAAGAGTCTCACCAGAAACAAACTTAAGTTCAGGATTTAGCAACGATATGTTTTTAAGAATGGTATCAACCTCAAAACCATCCTCAAAGATATTCTTATATTTAGGTTGCTCTACAAAATTAATCTGTATAACCGTTTTATAGTTTTGACTGGCAAACCACTCGATAGAGCGTGTTTTTCCAATCTGACGGGCACCTTTAATAATTAGCGGTTTTCTATCCGGATTGTTTTTCCAAGCCATCAAATAACTATCAACTTTTCTTCTAAGCAGTTTATCCATATCTAATATCTTTAATTACAACTGCAAAGATAATACTTTTCACATAATCCTAGCCATAAATAAGTAGATATTTCACATTATCCTACTTATTTTTATTCCGTATTTTCACATAATCCCAACTAAAACAAGGTGATTATTTCACATTTTCCATTTTTCATCGAATAGAATGACAGTACGATGATATGAACCCCAAAAACAATGAAAAGATATGCTAAATTATGAAGATGGTGGATAGAAACTGTAGGAGAGAATAGACTGATAGACGTAACTTTAGAATGATATAGCTATTCAAATCAGAAGGAACGAATTTCTTCGATTATGAAAGATAAGATAAATTATTTTATATGTTTCTTCGTTTATAATCGATAAAAGTATTATCTTTACCAGTGTTTTCAAATATGAACGATATGGAAATATTAGTTAGACAGCATTATTTGGACAAAATAGAGAAATATCTTGGAAAGGATACTATTGTTGTTTTGACGGGTCAGAGACGTGTAGGTAAAAGTTATATGCTTAGGATGATTCGTGATCTTAAAGCGAAAGACAAGAATAATAATGTCATCTATGTTGACAAGGAAAAGAAGTCTTTTGATCACATTAAAACCTATCAGGACTTGAATGCTTATATAGACGCCCATTATCAAGCTGGGAAGATGAACTATATTCTCATTGATGAAGTTCAAGAAATAGAGGGATTTGAGCGTACAGTCAGAAGTTATAGAACTGAACCTGATGCAGAAGTCATCGTTACAGGTAGCAATGCCAAGATGCTAAGCAAGGAACTCAGTACGATTATTGGCGGAAGATATAAGGAGATATATGTGCAATCATTGAGCTATAAAGAGTTTCTGCAATTTCATAATTTGCAGGACGAAGATGACGCATTGGCAAAGTATATCCAGTTTGGTGGTCTACCTGGTCTTAAGAAGATGGGATTGGATGAAGATGATGCAATTGAATATCAAAAGGATGTGTTGAACACTGTCCTCTTAAAAGATGTCATCTCGAGAAACAATATCCGCAATGTGTCATTTCTGGAGAAGTTGACTGATTTTATTGCTGACAACATCGGTAAGATTATATCGGCTTCTAGCATTTCCAAGTTCATGAAGTCTCAAGGCACATCTGTTTCTCCTGATACAGTTATCGACTATGCACAATATTTGGAGGATGCCTATATTATTCACAAAGTAAATAGGTATGATATTCACGGCAAACGTCTTTTTGAAAGCAATGACAAATTTTACTTTGAAGATCATGGGCTGAGAAATGCGCAGACTGAAGGTACACGTGAAGGTGACATAGAAAAGGTTATTGAAAATATCATCTACCAACATCTTATCGGTTTGGGTTATAAGGTTAATGTCGGTCAACTACAAGCCGGTGAAATAGATTTTGTTTGCACAAAGAAAGCCGGTACCAAAAGAATCTACATTCAGGCTGCATATATAATTGCAAAAGACGAAACCAGAGAACGAGAATTTGGAAATCTGCATAATATAAAGGATAATTATCCCAAATATGTAGTTTCGATGACTCCGGGCGTTACACGTAATGATGATAATGGAATCACTCATCTACACTTGAGAAATTTCTTGATGCTTGAAAATTTGGATTGATTAAATTATGCTCATAACTCCACCTTAAAGTTTTAACCTCTTTTGTGGAGTTAACATAATAACAAACCATGCTTGGCAAAAGAAAAAAAGAAGCTTGTCACCACAAAAAGGCACTCAATTTATCTTCTTTTGAGAAGCAAAAAGAGTATGTTTTGGCACTTCTCAAAAACTCCTACTGAAAGATAGACGGATATAAAAGAAACTCATAATATCTGCAAATGTAAAGGAACAAACGCATCGTCGACCGCCTCAATGAAATGGTAGAAAAAGGAGTTTTCGAGAATGAATCCTATAGAAGGTAATACTTTTCTCTTCCCTTAGTTAGAATTTATTCAATAACGACATAAAAATATTATCTTACTTTCCCTTAATATCGCATAATATTTTATAACTTTGTAGTATGATAGTAAATAATAACGAAATGGATAAACCCATGAACCGCATAAAAGAGGTGCTTGAAGAGCGCGGCATCAAACAAACTTGGCTTGCAGAACGACTTGGCAAGAGTTTCTGCATAGTAAACTCTTATGTTTGCAATCGTCGCCAACCGAGCCTCGAAGTATTATTTGAGATAGCTAAAATATTGAATGTTGATACCAAAGATCTGATTGCTAATAATGATTAATAAAAAGGAATATACATTCATAGATTTATTTGCCGGACTTGGGGGATTTCACTTAGCTCTACAAGAGCTAGGATGCAAATGTGTGTTTGCATCAGAACTTAAAGAGGATTTAAGAAAATTGTATGCTCTAAATTTCCCTCAGACACCTATATATGGGGATATAACAAAAATTCATCCAGAGCAGATACCCTCTCATGATATCATATGTGGAGGGTTTCCTTGTCAACCATTTAGTCAAGCAGGCAAAAGACAAGGATTTAATGATGAAAAAGACAGAGGAAATCTATTTACATACATATGTGATGTCATTGAATACCATAGACCTAAATATGTGTTTTTAGAAAATGTTGCCAATCTAAAAGGTCATGATGAAGGCAATACTTGGAAAGTGATTTATACAAAATTGCATGATGAACTTGGATATGAAGTAAAAGAGGCCATACTATCGCCTCATCAGTTTGATTCACCTCAACATCGTAAAAGAATTTATATTGTTGGAGCAAGAAAAGATTTAGGAGGTTTGGGAGATTTTCATTTTCCAGAACCGACATATGCAGCTCATAGCATACATGATATTATTGACACCAATGATACGGATTACATACCTTTAAAGGAGGATACAAGACATCATATTGAGGTTTGGAGTGAATTTGTTAGACTTGCCGCTGAGAATAATTGTGAATTACCAGGGTTTCCCATTTGGGCTATGGAGTTTGGTGCGACATATGATTATGAGGAAGTGCCTCCATGCAATCAACCTGCTAAGCAGTTAAAGGGTAAACGTGGCAAACTCGGTCGAATTATTACGGGCAAAAGTCATGCGCAAATGATGGCACAGTTGCCAATTTACGCTCAAGACAAACGAGAGGAAGGAAAACGATTTCAAGATTGGAAAATACGATATATTAAGGAAAATAGGAATTTCTATTTAGTAAACAAAACTTGGATAGATAAATGGATTCATAATATTCAAGATTTACAGAATAGTCATATGAAATTTGAATGGAACTGTGGTAAGAATGCAAATAAGACTCTTAATGATAAAATTATTCAGTTCAGAGCTTCTGGAATCCGTGTAAAACTACCGACATTTTCTCCTGCTCTGAATCTAGTTGGTACTCAAATTCCAATTTTTCCATGGGTCCATGCTCCAGGATCTGATTTACCAGGAAGATACATGACTATAAAAGAGGCTGCTAAAATACAGCGAATGGAATCTTTACGCTTTGAAGATAAGAACTTCCATATGAGTCCTACAAAATGTTTTGAGGCTCTAGGAAATGCAGTAAATGTTGATGTTGTTAGACGTATTGCTATGGAATTATTAAAATAACAGCGAAATATTATGGAAAAAGTAATTGAGATACATGAACTAAATATACAGCCTCAAGCTGGAGTTATAGGCGTATTTTCGCGCTTGAACTATAAACCATGGTATGCTATCGCTGAGTTTGTCGACAACTCGACACAATCATTCTATTCTCATCAAGAAGAACTTGAAGATCATGGGATATACGGAGTTAACATTCATATAAAGTATGATGACGTCAATGATGTCCTAACAATTGTAGATACAGCTTTTGGTATGGAGCTAAAAGATTTTGCTAGAGCTGTCAAAATAGATTCTCCTCCTGAAGATAAAAGTGGTAGAAATGAATATGGAATGGGCCTTAAGACAGCCGCGTCTTGGTTCGGTAATGTTTGGTCTGTACGTTCTACGCAGTTAGGTTCTGAAAATGAATACTATACAGAAATTAACATTCCTGATTTACGTCAGAATAACTTAAACTTTGTATCCATTCAACGTACAAAAGTTGACTCAACCCGACATGGAACAACTATTATAATACGAGAGATTACTAAGAAAATTGGTTCGCCTCGAACAAAAAACAAAATCACAGAGCTACTTAAGAGCATGTATCGACGTGACTTGAATAATGGATTGGTGCGAATTGAATATGATGGGGAGTCACTGTATTATGATGATCATGACTGCCTATCTTTTAGAAATCGGATATGGAGAAAGGAACTCAAATTTTCATTTAAATTTGATAGTCAAATTCATTGTGTAACTGGTTTTGTTGGTATATTAGCACATGGTGGATTTGGCAAAGCTGGTTTTGCATTATTTAGAAGAAATCGTGTAGTAGTCGGTGGAGAAGATTTTAACTATAAGCCAGAAGAAATATTTGGACAAGCGCAAAGTACTATTGCCCATAAGTTGTTTGGCGAACTGAACTTGGATGATTTTCCTGTCAATCAGGCAAAAGATGGCTTTGTGTGGGATGATGGTCTTGAGGAAGTGTTTATTGAAGAGTTAAAATCACAAATTAAAGAGTATATTGATATTGCTAAAATAACCAATAAGGATAGAGAAAAGGAGGAAGCGACATCAAAAGAAGTTTCTGACAATGTTCATAACCAAGTACAAAATACTATCAATCGTTCTTTCGGTAATCAACAGCCACAACAGGAGTTATCGATTTTCGATATGTTTCCACATAGTGATGAATCAGAAGATTCATCAGAACTTAGTTTATACAAGGAGTATCAGGCAGAACAGAATAACCTTCCAGAGGAAGTTGATGATAAAATTCGAGAATATATCATCCCTTTAGATGGTGCAAGCAAGTGCACGATGACTGTTCAATGGACAAAAGGTAATGCCAGCACTTGGATTAAAGTAGATCCAGAAGAAGATGGAAGTAAAGCAAGTATTCAACTGAACATTAATCACCCTTTCTTCAAACCATTTTCTGAAAAAGAGGACTTTAAATCGGTATTAGAAAGGTTCGCGTTGGCATTTGCGCTTGCTGAGATACGTGTCAAAAAGAATGCGAATGAGGATGGTTCAGTTAGTCCCAGTGCTTTTCGCAATCATATTAATGAGTATTTACGTAAATTAACCAATGAAGATTAATGGAACAATATAAAATAGATATCACCTCATCACTGTCTTTTACAGAGGGTAAAAACTTCGACTTGATACATAAGAAGCATATAGACTCATATACACTCAAGGGAGCAAATAATATTGTCAATAATGTTAGATCGACATATTCAAAGTTATTGAAGCAATTAGCAACGAATACGAATCATAATTCCTTATTAGTTGGTAAAGTCCAGTCTGGTAAGACTTCTAATCTTGAACTATTAACAGCATTAGCCTTCGATAATGGATATAATCTGTTGATAATTTATGGAGGTTATGATACAGAATTGTTAAGGCAATGTACAGAACGATTTGGCTCCACATTTGAATCGGCGAGTGGTGAAGATATTGTGGAGTCGGATACTCCTATTGTATTTACAACGAATATAGTAACTAAGGAATCCAATCCTCTAGCGTGTCTTACTGCAGATTTTGCAAAAGACTTATTGTGCGAGCAGCGTCCCATAATAATAACATGCCTAAAAAATTCTCGAGTCCTTATTAAAGTAAATAAATTGTTGCGCACATTAAAAGATGTACCAAATATAAAACCATTTATTATTGATGATGAGGGTGATCAAGCAAGCTTAAATACTGCTAAAAAGAAAGAAAAGGGTACGCCAACGTATAATGCTATAAAAGCTATGAAGGGTATTCTCGAAAATCCATTATACCTATCAGTGACTGCGACACCTCAAGCTAATATTTTCCAGGAGGATATAAGTGCCCTTATACCTGCATCCGTACATCTTATTCAACCTGGTGCTGGATACAATGGCGCAAGCGTATATCATTTGTCTGATAATGAAATAATACAACCTACAAAAGAAGAGCAGACATCAGCAACTATCAGTGACTCTTTACGACGGGCGATATATTATTTTCTAGTTGCAAGTGCGATAAAGCAGTTGAAGGCAATAAATAAAAAAGAGAAACTTTCTGATATGATCATTCATGTTGATCGCAGAGTCTCTGAACACAGTGAATTATATTCATGTGTAAATGATTTACTTAAAAACATCAAGACTGCTTTTGAGAATAAAGAAGATGATCCAGATGAATATAACTTCTATATTAACAAATTAACAAATTGTTATACTTCGCTTGTCTCAATCGAGATACAGTCACAATATCCTTTTGATAATAACTTATTAGAAGAACTTGCTGTATGTATACGAAGAACAGGGGTTATTTTGCAAAATGGTCTTGGCAAAGAAACAAAGGAGACAGAAAGAACGAAATGGCATAAAATATACATTGGCGGAGATCTGCTGCAACGAGGTTTAACTTTCTCAAACTTAGTAGTTTCGTATTTTACTCGATTTGCTAAAAGCGGAGGAAATATGGATACAACTCTTCAGAGAGCTCGTTGGTTCGGTTACCGTAACAAGTATCTGGATTTATGTAAAATTTTCACAACAGATGAAATTGCCAAAGAGTTTACAGTACTTGCTGAAGTTGAAGATGATTTGTGGGAACAGTTTGAAGATGTTGAGAAAGGTTTATTAGAGATTAAGGATATTATTATTCAAGCTGAAAATACTAAACAAAAACCTACAGCAAAAAATAAGGCTAAGTTTAAGAAGATATCGTTCAGAAACCGTTGGGTTAAACAAAAGTTTATCGTAACGAATAATGACGAAATATCAGCGAATAACACATATGTTGAGAAACTAATAACATCTGTTACACATTGGGCAACTACCGATGTTAGCAGTAATAATGGCGTACAAACGGCACAATATGCAATATTTACTGCAGAGCAGTTAAAAGACCTTATACAATCAATTGAGACTGCGTTTGACAGAGAACCTTTTAATAGGGCTACTATTAAGGATCTTGTCGGATCATCTGATATACCTGTTATTCTTATGTGGACAAACGATGAAAATAAAACACGTTATCGTTCTATTTATAATGACTCTGCCCAGGATAGAATTAAGGCATTGCACCAAGGCGCCAATACAACCGACATTGAGAAACTAACATATTATGGAGACCAGAAGGTAATTATTGACCCTGACAAGATTAATATTCAAATCCACTATATATCGCCTGGCATATCAAAGAATGAGCGCTTAGGGAAGGATCAATACATGTTTGCGATTTATATGCCAAAAGATAAAATTTATTTTGTGAAAGACAATGATTGATACTCGCCAACTATTGGATAAGATTGAACTAATTCCACAGGATGATTCACTATATTTAGTGGATAAGTTGCCTTGTGGTACAGGTATGTTTGTATGTAATGGCAATATCCTATACTTAGTACCCAACACAGAGAATTGTGATTCTTTAGGTATTAGAACAGACTTTTTGCATTTGGAAACAAATGTATATGTATCAGCATTTAATACTTCTGTTTCATCATTTGAAAATGGTTGCTACAATTATGTAGAGTTACTTTTATCGAAGATGCGTGAGCCAGAAGCGGATTTATCCGCATTTACAAACTTATGCATGGCTCATGCTTCATATATGGCAGGAAGGGAATTTATTCCATTCTTTGATTCATTAGTTTCATTATTTCAGTTGCCTAAGGAGCAGAATTATAAGAATTTAATTGGATTAATGGGAGAATTATTGTTCATTGAGTTAATGTATAATGAGCATGGCATAGATTTATCTCCATTTTGGCATTCTGAAGGATCAGTTTCAAAGTTGGACTTTGTATGTCCGCGTGTTAGCTTAGAGGTAAAAACGACTGCCAATGATTCTATGTGTTTTACCATTAAGCACAACCAATTATTCGATACTTCGGGAGAGGTCTATCTTATAGCCGCATTAATTAACGAAGATAATGCAGGCCGAACACTTGATAGTGTAATATCAAGTTTGTTGGAAAATATAGAATATTGTAATAGTTTGCAATTTGCTGAAAATATTGAAAAAGAAAAGAGACGTATATCTCCAGTAGAGATGAAGACAAAACGATTTAGTCTTAAAAGAATAAGTGTATATAACATAAAAGATATTAATCCTTTTGTTGTAGTTCCAGATTGTGTAGAAGACTTATCATATAAGTTAAATCTTTTACCATTTTCGTGTACTGATATTTCCAATGTTGCTATATTGAATAAATAACGAAAAATTATGCCGGCATCAAGATATTATTATTCAGATACCATTTCAAGATTCTTAACAAAGAATACTGAAGAAATTATTGGCAAACTCACGCTTGCTAGTCAGCATGATATAAATGATGACACGTCAAACTCATGGGTTGAAGAAATTGAAACTTTAAAAGGCGTTTTGACTCCTTATAAAGAAAGAGGAAGTGTGTATTTCGAGTATAATATCCCTCGTATGGGAAGACGTGCTGATGTGATACTTGTCATAGATGAACTTATCTTCATTCTTGAATTCAAAACAGCTGGCAGCAAATTTACTCATGATGCAATTACGCAAGTATGGGACTATGCTCTTGACCTGAAAAATTTTCAAGAAGGAAGTTTGAATCGTGTTATTGTTCCAATTTTGGTTGCTCCATCTGAAAAGGATAGGAATTGTAGCTTTGCTCTTAATCATTTTGAAGATAATGTTTATGAACCACTACGGATAAATGCAAATAGACTAAGTGAAGTTCTTTCTATTTCATTGGATCAAATACCTCATGAGGAAATTGCCCATTCTGATGACAGAGATGAACAATGGGCAAAAAGTGGATATGAACCAACTCCAACAATAATTGAAGCTGCCATCGCTCTTTATGAGGAAAACACAGTAGAAGATATAACCAAACATGGTGGTGATATCGACAAAGCGTCTACTGAGTTATCTAGAATAATTGACTTCTGTAGAGAGAATAAACGAAAGGCTATTTGTTTTATTACTGGTGTTCCTGGGGCAGGAAAAACACTTATTGGATTAAACACGGCTATTGATCAATTTAATAGGGGTGAAAAAGCAGTTTATCTGTCGGGAAACTTTCCACTTGTAGAAGTGTTGCAAGAGGCTTTAACACGAGATTATGTAAGAAGAGAAAAATTTAAAGCTAAAAAAGAAGGCAGAAAAGCTTGCACTAAGGAGGAAGCCAAGAGTAGAGTAAAAGCCTTCATCCAAATGATACACCACTATCGCGACCTTTACCTTGAAGGCACAGAAGTCGTTGGTAATGAGATTAGACCTATTGAAGGTTATTTTCAGAGTCATACTGATAAAACATACATACCTACTGAACATGTTGCAATCTTTGATGAAGCTCAAAGAGCATGGACAGGTGAAGAGTTAAAACGTTTCATGAGGGAGAAGAAAGGTATTCGAGATTTCCCTTACAGCGAACCAGAGTATCTAATTTCATGTATGAATAGACAACTAGACTGGGGCGTCGTTGTTTGTTTAGTTGGTAACGGGCAAGCAATCAATAAAGGCGAGGCTGGATTAAAAGAATGGATTGAGTCTATAAGCAGAAGTTACAAAGATTGGGATGTTTACATGTCCGAATATCTTCTTCAGTCTGGAGACGTAAACCAAACAGAACTTGCATTAATTAAACAACAACTCAAGCCAAGAGAAAATCTTCACTTGAAGATGTCTATGCGTTCTTTCCGTTCTGAGAAAGTTAGTATCTTCGTAAATCAACTTCTTGCTTTGCAAAAGGAAGAAGCAACTGAGACATTGAAAGAACTTGAAAACTATCCTATTGTTCTCACTCGCTCATTGGATAAAGCAAAACAATGGTTACGTGAGCATGCTAGAGGCAGTGAACGTTTTGGATTATTGGCTAGCAGCAAAGCTGAACGTTTGAAAGCTATCAGTATTAATGTTCGTTACCAGCCTGATTTCGTTCACTGGTTTCTTGAAGATGACACAGACATACGTTCATCAAATGCACTCGAAGATACCTTAACTGAATTCAAGGTTCAAGGACTGGAGATTGATTGGGCTTGCGTGGCATGGGATGCAGACCTTCGTCTTAATAAAGAACAAACAGCATGGCAGCACCACCAGTTGCGTTCTGGAACGAAATGGCAAAATATAAACAAGCCAATTAACCAACAGTATCAAATCAATGCATATAGAGTACTGCTAACCAGAGCCCGTCAAGGCATGGTGATAGTTGTTCCAAATGGTGATGATGGAGTACCGCCAGATGAAACTAGAAAGCCAGAATGGTACGATGGTATTTATAACTATTTAAAAGATATTGGTATAAAGGAAATATAATGAGAGTTATAGAAGTTGTAGCAGCAATTATACAGCGTGAGGGAGCATACTTTGCAACTCAGCGAGGATATGGAGAGTTTGAAGGGCTGTGGGAGTTCCCTGGAGGAAAAATAGAACCATGCGAAAGCCGTGAAGATGCCCTTAAGCGCGAAATACAAGAGGAACTTGGAATAGATATAACCATTGATAAGTTTCTCTGCACAACTGAATATGACTATCCATCGTTCCATCTAACCATGCATTGCTATCTGTGTGGTATCAAAGCAGGAGAAATAGAGCTTCGAGAACATAAATCAGCTCGTTGGTTAAGGCCAGAAGAACTTGGTAGTGTAGAGTGGCTACCTGCCGATAAAGAAGTTATTGATAAACTAAGATACAATAATAGATGATTGACATCAACAATATATCACCCATGTACTCTGACTTTGAGCAGATAAAGAGGACAGCAAAAGATGGACAAGAGTTTTGGACATCAAGAGAATTGTGCAATGCTCTTGGGTATAGTACTTATCAAAAGTTCACCCGTATTCTTAACAAGGCCATTGCGGTTGCCAATGGTAAAGGTTTGAAAACGGTAGACCATTTTAACCAAACGGTTGAAATGGTTAAGTTGGGCTCTGGTACGTTTCGCAAGGTGGAGAATATGCACTTGTCACGTATGGCATGTTTGATAATCGCAGAGAATGCTGATGGAAAAAAGCCTCAAGTACAAATGGCAAGAGAGTATTTCAAACAAGAAGTATCATCTGCAGAACTTGCTGTTAATGCGCTATCATCCAATATCTTATTATACAAAACAAGACAAGGGGAAGCTCGTATTGAAGTTATTTTCAATAACGAGACTTTCTGGATGTCGCAAAAGCGAATGGCTGAATTGTATGGTGTGGATGTCAGAACTGTAAATTATCATCTCGCACAAATATTTGAGTCGGGGGAACTGCAAGAATCGGCAACTATCCGAAAAATTGGGATAGTTCAAATGGAGGGAGATAGAGAGGTTAATCGTCCCCAGATGCTATACAATCTTGATGCAATCAT
>JAGBVI010000115.1 GCA_017630395.1 Paludibacteraceae bacterium | reverse complement strand
AGAAGACCAAAAAGGGACAACACAAAAAATTGATGCGATGCTTAGCTCAAATTTGAAGACTTGTCCGAATGTTTTTGATGAGGATGACGATGAGGATTTTATTTTGGAATTGCTTCGAAAGATAAAGTTGGCAAATAAATTTGGCGAGGATTTGACACTCCCTTTTGGTAGTGCTGAAAAAGATGCTTCAGAAATAACCTTACCTAATGGCAGTATCATCACCGACGTTGAGGTTGTTGTGAATAAAAATTCGGTGTCGCTTAAAGCTGTAAAAACTGAGCATGAATGGGAAATCGGATTCTCTGATAGTGTGTTCTGTTTCGGAGTTTCAGACGAAACAGAACAATATCCGTTACAAATCAGTTGCAATGCAGGAGATGCCGAAGCTTTACGTAAGTATTTGGGCTTGAAAGTGAGTGCAATTAATTCAATGCCTGTTCAGCCTACAGATCATTATATTGTGTCTAAAAATGATGCTAATGAAAGACATCATGATGGAGATTATAAAATTCTAAAAAATCCAGAAATATTAATACCAATTTCTACAGAATTGATATATAAGGGTTCTGTTAATGATGGTAAAGTTTATTATTTGCAAGAAATAGACAAGCCTGTTTTACACTATACAAGTTCAAGCAATGTAGAAAAGATTAATAAAGAGAATTTTATATGTTATACAGTAAAAACAGATGTGCCGATTTATGAAATTCCATTTGCTAATAGCACCAAATCAAATAAGTTTGTTGTTGGAAAAGAGTATAAATTTAATTATTATTGTGCTGATTATGCTCTTTTAGAAGGAACGAAATCTCAAAATAAATTTAGCGGAGTATGGGTTAAATATGATGATGAAAATATAAAAAGAGTTTATGATTTGTCAAAAAATCCCAAAACTAAAGTTATTGGCAAAAATGCTTTGACTAAGGATGATTTTGTGTCTTCCCCATATAGCACAAAAAAATATTCTTGGGGTTCTTCTTTTAAACCGGATAAATATTTAGCAGAGAAAGAGATAAAAGTGATAGCTTCTTGTGGAGATTATTACTTGCTAGAAGGGACTAAAAGTAATCAAGATTTTTCTGGTGCATGGATTAAAAAAGATAAATTCGGATGTAATATAGAAGACCTCAAAACTACAATTCATTTAGCATTTGAAGATGCAACTAGAGTTAAAACGGTAGCAGACGCAGCTTGTAATTTATGTACAAGAACAGCATTGTATTACCTTACTGGTGATCTAGTATTGTTTCCTGCATCAGGAAGTCAAATCTTTTTTTCAAAAACAGATCGTTCTGATAACTATAAAGGAAATGTATCAGGACTAGGAAAGGCAGAAAACATTGTTTCAGACTTAAATAAGGGCCTTTTATCTGAATTTTTTGATGAAATAACTAAAAAACCAGGTGAAAGCTTAGATGATTTTTGGAAACGATTACAAGATATGGCGGATGAAGGATTTCTTATAGTAGGAGCCTATATACCAGATCATGTATTTCTTATTGTACCAGGTGGATTAATGGATGTTGTAGATAACTCTAGCCATTTTGATGATCCTTATACGTTAAAAAAAGAATATGAGGTTAATCCAGATCTTGCAGCTGGAGATAAGTATGGTAAATCTTGGTATAATAAAAAACATCTAAAGGTTAATCGTATTTTGGAATGTGGAAAAAACGTAAAATGCGATAATGCTCCAGTTTATGCAAACATGGGATATGGGAAATTTTCAGGTGTTGGAGTTGCTGATGATAAGAAAACAAGATTTTATCTTTATAAGAAAAAGGTAAATCCTATTAAATAAATTTTGATTAAAATTACGATTATGAAACATAAATTGATTTTATTTATTTTTTTTGAGATGATTTTTTTTGATCTGATTGGACAGGATTTTTTAATCCCTATTTCTTATTCTGTCGAAAAGAAATCAATGAATGAGAGCCAATTGACTTGTGTCGGTTCAAAAAATGACGATCTAGTTTTCTATTGTAGAGAAACTCAAAAATTCTTTTTGATGAAAGACAATAACTATAGATCTTTCGATTTGGAAGTTCCAAAATTTAATAATTATGATTATGTAATGTTAGAAGGCATTTATGATAATAAAGTAATATGGAAGGCGTTATCAAATAGTGTAAACAGTCAGAAAATTGTTTGTTATGACGGGAATAAATTATTGTTTGAGCATACATTCCCTTACTCGTATGAATACAAAGTTTTTTATTCGAGATTTTATGATGGAGGAAAATCTATATGCCTAAAAAGTTTTTTTAATCCATGGCATGAATATGGAGATGTTGATTCTGATTTGATTACAGTAAAATTTGGAGAAAGTAAAAAAATCACAAAAATAGATTCTAGTTTAAATGTCATTCCGTTCCGCAATAAAATATACTATTCAAAATTAAAGAAATATTTTTTTGATGATGAAAGAAATGAGTATAGTACCATGGATATTCATTGTAGAAATGAAAAAGGAGTAGATCGTATCATTGCAAAAGACGCTGATTTGTTAATGTTATCTGATGATGGACTGTATATGTTGGCAAAGAAAAAGTTATATGGAAAGGAAATCCATGTGATTATAGATCTAACAAAGAACAAATGTATTTATTTGTTGAGCGAAAAATATGTTAGTCGATACTTCTACTACGATGTTGCTAAAAAGTCTTTTTCATATGATTGGGGAAATAAAATTGAAACCTTTTCAGTTGATAATGAATTCATTTATGATCCGTTGGAAGAATTTTCTCTTTATAAATCGGATTGTGAAAGATTTTGGAAATCTCATTAACGAGTCAATGTATAACGAAAAATTATTAGATATTAATTGAGAATCTGTTATTATTGAAGACTCATAGGTTCAGCGGATCTAGATTGACGAAGTCACCTTCATATTTGATTCCATTGCGATTACAACGAAGCAGGTGTCGGGAAGTTGGTGTCGGAATCGGGGAATGATGATGATTAACGATTAAGGATTAATGATTCATAATCAATTATTACTGTCCGCTAAACAAAAAACTAGTCTTGCAACTCTTTCAAAGATAATAATTTACATTATCTAGAGTATGAACAAACCCCTTTTTTGAGTTTTCAGGAGGAGATTCTAAGGAATCTGCTAACATATTTTCCAAGTCCGGTTTCGGATTGTTGAGAAACTTCTCCATATTGATGTAACAATTTAGCGTAATTCTGACAATTGTTGCAAGTCCGGAGAAACTTCAAAATTTCTGCAACGAGCTTTGTAACTCCGAAAGCAGTAAATTTTGACCCTGTCTATTTCAAAATTTCCCTATCTTTGTCCAAACATTAAATGTCAGAAATTATGGGCTTATATCTGAATCCGAACGCGGATGCGTAGGATTAAAGAATTTTATTAAATTTGTACTTGCAAGCAGACTTTTGCAGTGCAATAAAAACATGAGAACTTTTTTAAAGAATATAATAGTAACAGTGGTTTTGGTGCTTTCCTTGTTTTCTTTTGAGACCAAGGGGCAGATAGGTAGCGTCTATCCTGTTGATTTGAATGTGATGTTGACACCTCCCTACGGGACTTGCCTGACGGATCTTTCCAACTCCAATCGTTTTGTTATTCAGGCTCTGCTTCGCGATATGAATCACGGGAATAATTATGAGATGCTGATTCAAATGCGTGTGAAATCTCTTTCATCCATGAATACGGTTTTTCTCTCTTATTCCAATAAGTTCTCGATTGGTATGGGAAAACCTGCTGTTGTTTTGGGAGCAGGGAATACCCCGGTCAGTATCAGCAATTTTTTTGAGTCGGGCAATGTTTTGATAGGTCAAAATATTCTTAATGATAATTGTCTTCCTGAGGGTGCATACCTATTTTGTTTTCAGGCTTTTGATGCGAAAGCTTATTATGCCAAGCAGCGT
>JAGBVI010000015.1 GCA_017630395.1 Paludibacteraceae bacterium | reverse complement strand
GTCCAGGAGTAAGAACATAATCCAATTCTTCTACCTTAGCGATAGAAACCGAGGCGCAGAATCCTGGCTCATCGTGATAGTTGCCGTTTTTGTTTCTCCATTGATGATATGTGTCTGCAATGAGATTTATGTCGTCCGCACTGAACTCACGAGTACGACGGTTGATGAGATGTCCTAAGTTACGAGCGTCGATGAAAAGTATCTCGCCTCCACGTTCACGGAACTTGTCGGTCTCGTTACGGTTACGGCTGAGGAACCACAATGACGCAGGAATCTGAGTGTTGAGGAACAATTTTGCAGGCAGATTTACGATACAATCTACCAAACCTGCTTTCACCAATTCCTTGCGTATCTCGCCTTCGCCACCGCTTTTCGATGTCAGAGCTCCTTTTGCCAAGACGAAACCAGCTTGTCCGCCCGGCGCCAGATGATAGATAAAATGCTGAATCCAAGCGAAGTTAGCGTTGCTTGTCGGAGGAGTTCCATATTTCCAACGGCCGTCAGAGCGAAGCAAGTCGCCGCTCCAGTCGCTGTCGTTGAACGGAGGATTTGCTATCACATAATCCACTTTCACATCACGATGAGCGTCGTTGAGGAAAGAGCCTTCTGTGTTCCACTTCACCTGAGAAGCGTCGATGCCACGGATGGCGAGGTTCATCTTACAAAGTCGCCATGTGGTTTGGTTGCTTTCCTGTCCGTAAATAGAAATGTCGTTTATGATACCTTGATGTTCTTTTACGAATTTCTCGCTCTGCACGAACATACCGCCCGAACCGCAGCAAGGGTCGAGGACGCGTCCTCTATAAGGTTCCAACATATTGACAAGAAGTTCAACAACAGAACGAGGAGTGTAGAACTGACCGCCTTTCTTGCCTTCTGCCAAAGCGAACTCGCCTAAGAAATATTCGAAGACATGTCCCAAGAGGTCGGCGCTGTTTGTATTTGTATTCAAGGTGCTGTTGCCTATAAGGTCGATAAGTTCTCCGAGACTTGTTGGGTCGAGGTTAGGACGAGCAAAGACTTTTGGCAGCACACCTTTTAATATAGGGTTCTCTTTTTCGATGGCATCCATAGCGTCATCTATGAACTTACCAATCTTAGGATCTTTAGCGTTAGCCACCAAATTGTTCCATCTTGCCACTTGAGGCACATAGAAAACATTCTCTGCCTTATATTCCTCACGGTCTTCAGGGTCAGCGCCAAGTTCTATTTCTTGTTGCAAACGAGCATAAAGTTCCTCGAAGGAAACAGATATATATTTCAAGAAGATAAGTCCTAAAACCACATGTTTATATTCAGCAGCATCAATATTCTTGCGCAATTTATCAGCAGCTTTCCATAACTGTTTTTCCAAGGGTTCTTCTATAATTTTCTTTTTTGCCATTATTTAAATATTAAACTTAAATACAACCAATTATTTTATAGACAATATACTACAATAAATTTGCGATAAAGTTAATCAAAAGCATTTACCTAACGAAATAATCACTACAAAAACTAAACATAACCATAGAGAAAATCGAGTCTAAATCGGTTTATGGAAACATAGTGGTAGGATCACCCTCCGGTCGCATGGTGTCCTAGCCTATCTAAGGCAGAATCTCTTTCATCGAAGTCACCCAACTTCTTTTAGAATAACTTTTTGACAATTCTGGTAGATTTTCATTTTCACCTTTTATCAAAGTTTCCTTTTTCTTTCTGCTCCAACCTTGAACTTGTTTTTCTTTTTTGGAAATAGTCCACTATTAACTTCAAAAGAATAATAAAAATAATCTTAAAAATCACTCTCAAATAGGCTCGAAATTAAATTTAAGCAACTTCTAAGATTACTTTCAATTCGTTTCTATTAAAAAATACCAGTTTTCAACGAGCAGGAATAAGAGATTATATTTTCAAAATATTTAAATCAATATTTAATAAATAACCTATCCTCACTTCAAAATAGCTTCTATCTATAGTTATTTTCAACAAATTAATTTTTTTTCTAAAAAAAACTATAAAAAAATTTGCCAATTAAAATAATCATTATATATTTGCAATGAAATCATATTTGTAATGATTACAATTTTAAAGATTAGAGTATGAATACAAAAGATTATTTAATAACACATAATATAAAACCATCGATGCAACGGATTGCAATTATGGATTATTTGATAAACCATAAAACGCATCCAACAGCAGATGAGATATTTGTGGACTTAAATAAACTCTATCCTACTCTATCCAAAACAACGATATACAACACATTGAAACTTTTCACCGAAAACGGAGCAGTATTGACGCTGAATATAGATGAAAAGAATGTGAGATTCGATGGAGACACAAGTAATCATGCACACATGCAATGCACGCGATGTGGGAAGGTATATGATTTAAAGATAATATCCGATGCAGAAATTGAGGTAGCCAACCACGAGATCGTTGAAACTCAAATAATTATGAAAGGGTATTGTGAAAAATGCAGAAATATAAATAACAATTAATAATAACATTAAAAAATTAAAATTATGGCTAAATTTATTTGTACAGTATGTGGCTACGTACACGAAGGAGACGCAGCACCAGAAAAATGTCCACAATGTAAAGTTCCTGCTAACAAATTCAAAGCAATGGAAGAGGGCGACAAACTAACTTTTGTTACAGAACATGAAATAGGAGTAGCAAAAGGCTGTGATGAAGAAATGATTGGAGATTTGAATGCACATTTCATGGGAGAATGCACAGAGGTTGGAATGTACTTAGCAATGAGCAGACAAGCAGACAGAGAGGGATATCCAGAAATAGCAGAAGCATTCAAAAGATATGCATGGGAAGAAGCAGAACATGCTGCTAAATTTGCAGAACTATTGGGAGATGTTGTTTGGGATACCAAGACCAATCTTGAAAAAAGAAAGAATGCAGAATCCGGCGCATGCGAAGATAAAATGAGAATTGCCAAACGTGCTAAAGAGTTGAATTTGGATGCAATTCATGATACAGTACATGAAATGGCTAAAGATGAAGCAAGACATGGAAAAGGATTCGAAGGACTTTTCAATCGTTACTTCAAATAAAATTTTAGAAGCTGTTAAAATTAATACAACTTCAAATAATTTTATCCATAGTGGTGTGTCAGATTTTTTATAAATTTGGCACACCAAATTTTATAAAACAATTTAATTAAAAATAAAATGAATTCAACAATCACACCTATTATCCTCAAAGATGATAAATTAGATTTATTTGAGGGACAATATCCTCTCCCGGACGGAATCACATATAACTCCTACGTTGTAAAAGACGAAAAGATTACATTATTTGACACCGGCGATAAAGCATATTGCAAGGAGTGGTTGGAAAAGGTAAAGCAAATTTGTGGAGGAGAGAAACCACAATATTTAATTATATCACATATAGAGCCTGACCATTCAGGATGTATCAAAGAGCTAACAGATTTATATCCAGAAATAACACTAGTTGGAAATGATAAAACATTCACCTACTTAAATCAATTCTACGAAATCTCTGACGGAGTAAAAAAATTGATAGTAAAAGATGGCGATCAATTATGCATAGGGAACCATACATTTACATTTATTTTTGCTCCAATGATACATTGGCCGGAAGTAATGATGAGTTATGAAGAGAGTGAACAAATTTTGTTTAGTGCTGACGCATTCGGAAAATTCGGCATAAAAGATGAATACAAAGAAGATTGGACTGATGAAGCTAGAAGATATTACATAAATATCTGCGGGAAATATGGCATGCAAGTACAAAAAACATTGTCAAAAATTTTGCAACCAATAAAAGCAATTTATCCTCTACATGGTCCTCTACTGACTGAAGAAACAGAATTTTACATTAACAAGTACAACATTTGGAGTAAATATGAGGCTGAAAAAGAAGGAGTTTTCATTGCATATGCCTCAATTCATGGAAATACACGTAAAGTAGCAGAAAAAGTTGGAGAAATATTATCCGATGAACTTAAACAAGATGTTAAAATATGCGATTTAACAAGAACAGATCTTTCAGAAGCTGTAAGTTTAGCTTTTAAATACAACAAAATGATCTTAGCAAGTTCTACATACGACGGTGGAATATTTACTCCTATGGAGGATTTTCTAACTAGATTAAAGAAAAAAAGTTATCAAAATCGCATGGTAGGATTAATAGAAAACGGGACATGGGCAGCACAATCAGGAAAATTAATGAATGCACAACTTGAGCAAATGAAAAACATTTCTGTCTGTTCAACCATTGTTTCGATAAAATCAGCCATGAAAGAAGGAGATAAAGAAAATTTAAGAACACTAGCAAAAGAAATAATCAAATGAAATACATAGGAGCACATGTCAGCGCATCCGGAGGAGTAGAAAATGCTCCTCTAAATGCATCAAAGATAGGCGCAAATACCTTTGCTTTATTCACAAAGAATCAAAGACAATGGGTTGCCCCCCCTTTAACAGAGAAGAGTATTGAAAAATTCAAAGAAAACTGTTCCAATTTTGGTTTTTCATTGGATAAAATTTTACCACACGACAGCTATCTGATTAATTTGGGACATCCTCAATCTGAGGGGTTAGAAAAATCTCGAAATGCATTTTTAGATGAAATGCGACGTTGTGAACAGCTTGGTCTGAAATTATTAAACTTTCATCCAGGCTCTTCCCTAAAAGAGATTACAACAGAAGAGTGTTTGAAAAGAATTGCAGAATCAATCAATTGGGCATTGTCTCAAACAAAAGGAGTAACAGCAGTAATAGAAAACACAGCAGGACAAGGTAGTAATGTTGGGAATCGGTTCGAAGAGATACGATATATTATTGATCGTATCGAGGACAAAAGTCGTGTAGGTGTTTGCATAGACACATGCCACTCGTTAGCTGCCGGATATGATTTACAGACACCGGAAGCATGCAAAAAAACATTTGAGGAGTTTGACAAGGTGATAGGTCTAGACTACTTACGAGCTATGCATATCAATGACTCAAAAAAAGGACTTGGCTCAAAAGTGGATAGACATGAAAATATTGGAATAGGAACAATTGGAGAAGATTCTTTTCAATGGATAATGTCTAACTCGATTTTCGATGAGATCCCTTTAATTTTAGAAACTCCAGATGAAACATTGTGGGGAGAAGAAATAGCAAGATTAAAAAGCTATTTTTAGAAGTTAGTCTCCACTATACAAACAAAGATAACTCTCTAGAGAAAAAGTTCATAGAGGACTAAATTATAAAGAAATAAGAAAAAGGCTGTATCAAAATAGTTTTGACACAGCCTTTTTATATCTAAGCGTTAAAAAACTACAAGTTGACTTAAAATTTAAAAGTTACACCACCACCGAAGTTAGAGATATTACCATCATTCCAATCAGAACCAAAGTCAATTTTTACACCAAAGAAATCTGTGAAATAATATTTAACTCCCGCAAAGATACCTCCAGCATAGTTACAATCAGAAAAATCCCAGTGAGCATGACTATTAGTAGAATTAAAAATATTAACTCCATTAGCAATACCCATATACACATCTAAATTCCTTACAAACTCCCAGTGAAAAGCAGCTCGAATTAAAATAGAATTTTGCAACATACCTCGCTTTGATTGATCACCAGCATAATGGTTAATACTGTAGATAAATCCTAAATCCACACCTCCATTATTTCCAAAAGTTTTTGTTTTAGCAAAACCAGAAGCTATGCCCCAATTGGCATCAAATGAAAAAGTAGGGATAGTGCTATTAACATGTTCACCATTTTCATAATAATTAATAGGCGGAACACCAATCATAATCCCCATATTACACCCACCCTTTTCAACTACTGCAATCTCTTTAACTTTTGCTCCGGAAGAATTAGAAGATGAACTTCCATTTTCAGCTGCAAAAAAATTCATTGACATGAAAACCGCAGTAAGTACTAAAAATAATCTTTTCATAAAACTCTTAATTGTTGGTTAATTTTTTACAAAGATATAATAAAATAGAGTTATTCAACATAATTTTCAACAATTTCTTTCGGATCATTTAAGATTTTATAAAAGAAAACAAAATCACAAAAACAAAAGGGCTGTATAGAAAATAATTTCAGTACAGCCCTAAATATATGATTATAAAATCAATTATCTAATCATAGGTAATCTATTCTGACATTAGAAATTGAATGTAACACCACCGGCAAAAGGAGGCATGTTATTTTCCTTACCAATCCAATCTCCAGAGTACTCAAGTCTAACACCGAAAACATCAGTAAACATCCACTTAGCACCAAGGTACATACCAAAAATACCATCTACATATATATCTGAATCTGAATTAATCCCGTCCCATCCTTCGGAAATTGCGATACCTCCTTGGAAACCTGAATAAACATCTAATTTCTTAACAAACTCCCAGTGAAAACCAGAACGAACTGCTGCAGGAATAGACCATCCGGCATCTCTATCATCGTTAGTACCATAGTCATAAAAACAAATATTGGCGTAAAATCCTAAATCAATAGCACCATTCTCACCAAAAGTTTTTGTTTTAGCAAGACCATCAACAAGTCCCCACATTCCATCAACAGAAATTGTAGGCAAAACAGCATTTGCTGCACGAGGTGGAATACCAATCATTAGACCCAAAGAGAAGTCTCCTTTATTTGCAAATTGAATCTTCTCAACATTTGATGCACTCACAGTTGCAACAGCAAAGCATGCAACTACAAATAATAAAATTTTCTTCATAACTTTTTCTTTTATTAAAAACTCTGCGAAGTTAACTTATTTTTGCAAGAAATAATAGATAGAACGACAATAAAATTTTAAATTTTATAGTTTTTTTTAACTAAGTAAATACAACAAATTGGTCATAATATATCAGGCTGATTATTTAATTGGCTGGATTTTATCCGCATATTTTTTCCATCCCTCCGCAGCTTTGTATTTTTCTACGGATGCGGCTGGGACATAGATGGCTGGAGCGAAAGTCGCATCATACATATTATAAAAAACTCTTTCTCCAATTATTGGTGGTCTTTTTGCTTCTATCGTAAGATTCCATAGGACATCGCAGTTTGCGAAAGCTTCTTTCCCGATACTTTTAACTGAATTGGGAATAACAACATTAGTAAGGTTCGAGCAACCGGAAAATACACCTCTTCCAATGCTCGTAACGGAGTTGGGTATCGAAACATTTCTCATGTGCCTACAACCCCAAAATGTTCCATCCTCGATGCGTTTGATCGAGTTAGGAATAACCACGCTTTGAAGATTTTGGCAATTAGCAAAAGTTCCCTCCCCGATGTAGGTCACAGAATTAGGGATGGTAACACTTTGAAGATTTTGACAATTACCAAATGCCTCTTTACCAAAGCTAGTAACCGAATTAGGAATAAATACACTTTGAAGATTACGGCAATTGAGAAAAGCCGAATTTCCAATGCTTGTTACCGAATTGGGGATAGTTACACTACGAAAAGAGTCGCAGAAAGCAAATGCTCCGTTCCCAATACATTTCACTGTGTTAGGAATGGTGAAATCCACTGTCTTTCCCGGCACTACAAATAGTGTGTCACCCGACTTGCTATACAAAACGCCATCTTTTGGCGAATACCGTTTATTGCTCGGTGAAGCCTCTATCTCGGAAAGATTAGGACATCGCTTGAATGTAAGCGAATCGAAACTGGCCACTGATTCGGATATGAATATGCTTTGAAGGTTGGAACACTCACGAAAAATAAGTTCCCCAACACTTATAACAGAGTTGGGTATGACTATACTTTGAAGATTATGACACTGCGCAAAAGCCAATGACCCGATACCCTTCACAGAATTTGGTATAACAATATTTTGAAGACCACAACCCGCAAATGCTTCTACTTCGATACTCATTACCGAATTTGGGATAATCACGCTTTTTAGATTGGAGCATCCGCCAAAAGCCCATTGGCCGATACGCGTCACTTTATATTTTTTCTTCTCGTATTCAACTTCCGAAGGAATTTTAAGTTCACCGGAGATATTGTAACTTTTCTCATCTCCTCTACATGCCACCCATACCTCATTCTCTGCAATGACTTCATACCTTAAGGTGTGACCTTCATAAGCGAAATCAAAAGTCCGAAAACTTTTCGAACCATAAAAAGCCCCTCCACCGATACTCGTAACCGTACCGGGAATAACAACATGAATGTTGCTCCATGAAAAAGCCTCTGTCCCGATATGCGTCACAGTGTTGGGTATAACTACACTTTTAATGTTTCCGCACCCCGTAAATGCCTCATCCCCTATACAAGACACTTTATACTTTTTCGCCTCAAATTCAACTTCCGAAGGGATTTCAACATCGCCGGAAATGTTTTCATCCATCGTTTCCACACTCACCTCTTTTTCTGCGGTGATTTTATGGATCACCGTAAAATTTCGGTGGGAAAGATTTGAAAATATACTATCTTTGTGGTATGGAACAGCGTAAAAAGAAGATAGAAGATCCGTTAAAATTGTTGTTACCAAGTGTAATATACGATTATTTTGAGTTGGTACATGC
>JAGBVI010000114.1 GCA_017630395.1 Paludibacteraceae bacterium | reverse complement strand
GTAATCTTTCAACGCCTCAAATGAACCTGTAGCAGACCAGTAGCTACCCATCCGCTTGCGACTGATGGAAGAGGTCACCGACTTTGGATTGAAGAGGCTGACCTCGTCGCTAAGCTTGTAACCGTCATACCAACGCTCAAACTCGGCAAAGTCACATCCGTATTGTTCGCAAAGGGCCTTGGTCTCCTCTGCGGTGAAACCTACGTGCGGAGCAAATTGCGCAGCGTCGAGCATAGTATATTCCGTGAACTCGTTCAGTTTGGACTGCACCTTGTCGCGCACAATCGGTATGATGCCGGTAATGTAGGCAAGGGCGATGGCAGGGCGGATAGCTGTGTCCTTGAAAAGTCCGTTGAGGAAACTTAGGTAACTGTCGAACAGCGATTGCGGAACTTGCTCACGAATCAAGACATCGTATTCATCTATGATGATGACAAACTTTTCGCCGATAAGCTTATAGACCTTCGAAATACATTTGTCTATGGAATTTTCATCCTCTCCAAAAACTATGTTTTGGAATTGTTCCTTAAATTCTTCTGCAACAATTTTATCTATCTGCTCAATCAAAGAAGCGTGCGTGTTTTTCTTTTTTGTATTTTGATACCACCCGTTCAAATCCAGTTTGATGACATTGAACTTGTTCAGGTATTTGTCAAAGCCGGGCTCTTGACCGAGTTTCATCTGGCTGAAAACGTCACGTGTATCGCAGCCCTTTGAGTAGTAGGCAGAAATCATGTTGCCCGCCATGCTCTTCCCGAAACGGCGTGGACGAGAGAGGCAGACAAAATCCTCCTTGGTACTGACTATAGAGTTCAGTTCCCTAATCAATAAAGATTTATCAACATAAATCCTTGTTCCTTTGTCTTCCATGAACGCATCCGCATTCGGATTCAGATATAAGCCCATAATTTCTGATATTAAGTTTTTACAAAGATAGGGAAATTTTGAAATATCTCTCAATTTATTGTATATAACAAACTTCAGAGAGTAGTATTATAACGCTCTCTGAAGTTTGTTTGGGTGTTAAGGACACATATTTAATCTTTTTAATTTCTAACCCAAGCTAAAATTTGATAAGATTATAACTTTACAATTTATGCTCCTTTAATTCTCTTTCCTCTCCTTAACTTCCTCACTCTTCATTACGAATTTCCCTTCTTCTGAAATGACATATTTACGTAGTATATAAACAGTTTTATAATGCTTATATTCACCATTTTCAACCTTAAAATAACGCTCCTTTTTCAATATAGTAATATAATCATCTTCTATTATTGAATAAAATGAGTATGGTGTATACGAAGTAGGCGTTCTTAACGAAGGTATTTCGGTATCTGTATATCGACCAAAAACTACAAGATAATCAACGACCTCCCCTTTTCTGTTGTAAACAACAAGAAAATCTTCTTCGCCACAACCCATTTCAGAATCTTTAGCTATCAACAACAAAGCAAATTTGTCATTAGACATCAATTTTGTTTTAACTCGTGCCGCAGCCATACATCCAAGGTAACAAACAGATTCCATATCAAAAGGTATTTTCCCCTTTACAAATCTAGCAACCTCAGTATCGGTCAAATAACGTTCCCACATATCGCCGTCAAAATCGGTCATCTCATCAGTTCCCAAAATATCTTTAGGAGCATCAGCTGCTTTATAAACAGGTGTAACTTCTACAGGAAATTTTGCCAAAAAAGTCTTAAACACCTCTGTCTCTGGAATAAACTCCCCTTGCTGTGCTTTTGTACAATTTGTACTTACTAAGACCAACAACAGTCCTAATAGAAAATTTTTGTGTCTCATGTTATCTAAATTTTAATAAATTACCTTTTGCTCTATTTTGTTCATATATACCCGTATCCTTACTATTCCTTCTATTGTGAAATTCTTTTTCTTCACAATCACAATTTCTTGTCTTTCCGGATTCAAAATAATCTCTTGAACAACAACAATTTGTTACTGCACATTCAATAGCCGTAACTATGGGGTATCTGTCAGAATCACTGTTCATCGTCTTATTTTTACCCTTCAAATAACCTTCTGAAGTTTTGTAAAAGCGATTATAAACAGTAGATGTTCCTTTTTTTTCTCCATCTTTATATTTGTCTTCATTTGACTGCGCCACTTCAAAGTAGGTGTAATAAACACCTTCGTCGTCAGAATCTCTACCTACTATTATGACCCAATGATCTGTAACTTTGTCAAAATTATAAAGCTCACTTGGTTTTGGTTTTTTCCAATCAAGACCAACAATCACTGGCACGCCATTTTCTAAAGATGCATCCAATGCCTTAATTGCCTCAGCATAACAGTCCATATGAAGAACTTCGTTATTATTTTCATCAACATTTGCCAAAGCCCATCTTCCGGGATTTTTGTAAATTCCGCCATTTGCATTTTTAACTATATCAACACATGAATAATAACACTTCCCTGCTCTTTGCTTAAAGAAATATTTTTCATCGATCAAACACTCTATAGTTCCACCTGACTCTATGAACGCACCTTGCTTCACCCAATATCCCTCACTCGTCTCCCACGACACATTTTCTGTGTTGCTAATTCTAAGATAACTTCCACATTTTGCCACCACATAATACTCCTCAGACTCTTTTATTTCTCTGTTTTCCTCATTGGCAAAAGGTAGTCTCACGCTCTTAACGGTTCGTTTTATCTCTTTCTTCTCCGGCTTCTCAAAAATCTCTATCTTTGTCAAGTTAATCTTTGTCGTATAATAGAATAATTCAGGAACCGAATCAACTAATTTAACATAAGCCACAACTTTACCATTTACTTCTGATTCTGATTCAATCACGACTTCTGTTCCCATGGGAATATTTTTATTTTCAAATTTAGTTCTGTCTTCACTTTTCCTTATCGTTGCATCATCTACGGATACAATATAATGATCTGTAGGCTGAACAGGCATTGAATTATTTTCGCCCCACACCACTGGCAAATCCTCTTCCGGCAATAAATCTTTTGCCCAATCAGAAAATTTGTCATACATTTTCTGAACCAATTGTTTGCATTTGTCGTAACCCCAACCCGAAGGATTTGACTCGTTGATATTAGACTCTGTCTGCTCTTTATTTTCCTCTACCTTAGCATCGGAATCATCACTTTGACTCACTATATTCAAATAATTCAACCAGTCTATTGTTGCCTTTTCCGCAGATTCTCCATCCTTTGACCAAACTTGAATAATCATATTCAAATTTTTTCCCTCGTCATACAACGCAACCAAACCATACTCATTGCAATAGGCGGCCTTGACATTTTGATGGTCTGCCAAATCACTTAAGTCTTGCAATTTAAACTTGTTGCAATCGACCTCTACATTCTTCTTAAACGAATAAACTGATACTTCGTACGATTTTTCAACTCCATTTACGTTCATCACATAGGGTTGCAAGAAAATACCCTTTTCATGCAAATCAAATGATGGAGTCCCTTTCTTGCTTAACTTTTCATAAAGTGATTTACATATAGCTTCCTTTATTGAAAACTTCCTTACACTCCACTCTCCAAACCCATCAACATCTAAATCTTTCTTCTTTGAATTTAAATCTTTCCAATAGGAAGCATAATTGTTTCTAATATGGTCAAACAATGGTTTTAGGTCGTTAACTTTCTCCTCTAACTCATCGGGATAATAACCACACAGCCAATCACCTTCCCACACAAATTCTCCGGCCTTCAAAACTCTTTCTTCTAACCACATATCCTCCTCTGCCCTGCTCAATGCGCTCCAATTTGGGAGAGGTCGATTGATTTGGGTCCACTCGTGGTAGGATAGTGCATCGTTAGGGGTCTTCTCTGTGTAGTCCATTAGGTTGTAGGTAGCACCTTTTTTGATGCCGTATGCCCCGGAAAAGATGTGATCCAAACCAAAGATACCATGACCCAACTCGTGCGCCATAGTGTGGGTGATGGAAGGGGTATAACCACCAATGTCCCGAAAACCTTTTGATATGTGATGAACAAAATTCATTCCACTAACCATTTAATCCACACCACAAATATAGTGAAAATTTGGAGTTAGGGGGCTACTCATTCACCAACCGCTCAATCTTGCAACTGTGCCATAATTGATTCTAACGAATAAATAATACAAATTTTGATTAAAAGAAGAAATTCCGAGAACTTGTTAAGTTAATTAGCGAGAAAAGACTTACTTATATTTTACTCATCTTCATAATCCTCGTCATCAATCTCGACAATATAACAAAATTTAATAATATTGTCATCTGCTATTTTTACGTCTAAACCATAAAGTTCTTTTACATATTTCTTGACATCTCTAACAAACTGCTGCATTTCTTTCAAATTTGAATAATTCCCATTTTTTTCCGTCTCTAAAAAATGATTTATATCTTTATTTATAGGAAGTATTTTAGGTTCGCCCCTAAGATCATTAGGATAAATTGGAACATACATTTTCTGGAATTTTTTATACATTTTTAGCACGTGAGTATCATCATTATGCGCACGAAGTAGCCAATAGTATATATAATATGCAGAATTAAAACATACACAATAACCCTTGTAATAAATATTTTTTTCTCCTTCTTTAACTACCTTCTTGAAAATTTTTTTTAGTAAACGTTTATTTGATATATACGCAAGACTATTTAGTATCATCATTTTTTCGTAATAATCAGAACTTTCCTCAAATTTTTTTAGTAATATATCTATTGAAGCTTTATCTTCTAATGTTGCATTAACCCACAATCGAAATTTTTTTGAAGGTTTAATCGTATCAAATGCCAATGCTTGTAAATTCGGATACTTTTCCCAATGAATATTATTTTGAAGATTTCTATATTTTCTTAGACAGGAAACTTTTCCATAATCCATCAAAATTGATAAACACTCTTGTCTCAAAGAACTACAATTTTCGTCATTCAAATATTTAAATAACACATGATACGTAACACTATCCGTTAAGTAGGCCTTGCCTGGAATTGATAGGTCTTTATCTACGACATCTTTAACCATACGAAGAGTATCATTACAATTAATTTCTTTATTTTCATTGGCATAACAAAATATGCTAAACATATAAAATATTGTCATTAAAATGTATTTCTTCATAATTCAATTTATCTTAATAATTAACATTTCTCTTAATTACATCCCACTGTTTTTCGACTCCAGAATCAAGTTTGCGACGTAGTTCTCTGTTTCTTAACTTACTCATTTTATCTGAGACTCGGTATATCATTATGTTATCTTTAGATAATTCTTCTTATATTATACTTTAAGAAAATTCAATATATCAGAATCCGAATAATCTTCTTCTATTATTCCAATTTCTTGTAAATCCTGTTTATGCTCCATCAGTTTCCAAAATAAAGAGACAATCACCCATAAACGCATTGAAAAATCATTAAGCGACCCTTCTAATGTACATATATTCATTCTTTTATTTCTGACGACATCAACAACAATCTTGTCGAAAGAGATATCTATGATAATAGTATTTACTTGTGGATTTTTATCTGATGACAAATACTTGTTTGGGCAACCAAACAAATGAAAAACCTCATATAAATTATCAATAGAAAAAATAGACTGTTCGTGTATATCGAATAAATGTCTTTTGTCATATTCAATTTTCAGTATTTCATTTGACAACTTATAATTTAGAAGATCAAATAAAACATAATCATGACATGCGTCAGACTCTTTTTTATATTTTTTTAATATCGTATTTTTGTCTCTGTTTTTTTTTATACGAATCCATTCTTCTCCTTCTTTAATTAAGTCCCAACTAACTTCAGGGTCTCCATAACTAAGTTTATCACTAAAAATCACCAACTTACACCATCCATTAGCAAAAAACTCATCTTTACTAAAATAGGAATAAACTTTCTTAATAGTCACCATAATCACAATTCTATTAAATAACCAGATTTTTTTAATTCTTCTATACTCACTTTAGTAACATATTGTATTCCTCCTCCAGGCTGTTCAAACCTATGAAAAACGCATCCGCGTTCGGATTCAGATATAAGCCCATAATTTCTGATATTTAATGTTTGGACAAAGATAGAAAAATTTTGAAATATATCTCAATTCATTGTATATAACAAACTTCAGAGAGTAGTATTATAACACTCTCTGAAAATTTGTATTGGTGTCTTGGGTGAGGAATTTAATTTTTAGTTTGAGAAAAGCTATTTTTCATAGGAAGAAGAACAAATATAGTAATTCTCCATAGAATTTAAATTATTTCAACAAATCGTCAAACATCTCTATTATTCTTCAAAATTTCTAACATTCATCCAAACTTGATATATATCTTTAAATATTTTCTCATTCCATTTCATTTCTGAAATTTGAAAATAAAAAGGAGATTTACTCTTCATCAATTCTAATCCAATCTCTTTTGAAATATTTGACATTCCTATTTTTTTTTCATATTTCGATTCTAAATAAGAAACAATTTCACTCACTCTGTCGGATACATGACCAAAAGCATTTTGATCTTCCAATGTAAATTTTTCGTCTAAAATTTTAATATTATCAGAATCCTTAAAAATACATAGCGTATAAATTGGATAATCAAATTTTTTTTTCCCCTTCATTTTATTTACATCTTCTTTACGTACTTTTATAGAATATTCATGAATTGGCAACACTACATTGTAATGTCGATCGTTTTTATCTGTGTATTGTAACTGAATAAATCCATTATCTATTTTAATTCCATAAATATAATCATATAATAAATTAATTCTTTCAATTCTAAATTCAGCCTTCTTCTCTCTTATAGATAATAAGAAGGGAACTAAATATGTAATAAAAGATAATATCAATCCCATTATTAATGCAAATAAACTCACATTAGATTTATCTATAAATAACTCACATACACATAAAATACAAAAGGTTGTAACCGTAAGATATTTTAAAATCGGCCATAATAAATTGACAGAAAAATTTCTGTTATACCATGACATTCTTTCTTTGTAAGAAATGGGGGGGGAAAAGTATATTCACACGTTAATTTCATCTCTCTTATGTTAATTATTGTTCTAAAATTGATTCTGTAATTGACAATAAAGATGATATCCGACCTTCAATATTTCCTTTTTCAAATATATTAAAAACAGTTATTAAATCATCTACCATACGAATTTTAAAATCATATGACTGTATTGTTTGACCATCTTGGCCATCAAGTAAAAGCACAAGTTTGACAGACTAAAAAAAAAGCCCAATTATTATACAAAAAAACAAACTAAAATAAAGAATAATTACCAATAAAGTAAGCCTGAAAGAATGTTTATATTCCAAAATTTTGTCATTCAAAATTTTGTCTTCAACATTTTTTGAAACATTAACATCTATAAAACAAGAGACTGTTCCGAGTGAAACACCTTTTACTCTTTTCAAAATTTTGGGATGATTTTTCTTGAGATATACGTAAAGATCATGATTTCTTTGCATTTCTATAACTTTACAACACATTAAATTAATGAGTGCACTAACAAACCATAGAGTAATTCGTGTCGAATCATCTACAAAAAACATTACTATCACGATTATAAAAAATATAAATAAAATAATTAATGTATCATTTTTCATAATTTGTTAATTGACTTTCTATATATTTAATTTGTTCATCAATATTTAACTCTTCGCGAGTATTATCATCAATTCCTTGTGTATTTAAAATATTATTTTTAGCAATTTTAAGTGGCTTAACAAAAGTATCAATTATATATATGCAACATAACTATTTATCAAAATAATATTTCTTATTTTTACATCTATCTCTATAAATATAACCAAAACAATATATAGGTGCTTGCTCTCCTATTTGATATCGATGAATGACATACCAATTAGAGTTTTCAACTGGTTCAATCAAAACTTTTGCTCCCGTTGGAATTTTTGCCAAAACTTTCGATTTTGAATTTGAATCTTCTCTCAAATTCACATATCCATCAGGATCTATAATCTCAGCACTATATAAATTTGAACTACAGGAATACTTTTTTAGAAAAATTGAAGAATTACCATATCTAATAGTCAATTCAGAATTTTTTGACACCTTAAAAACATAACAATCTTCATTGGGAGATTGGGGAGAATTTTTCAAATTTGCAATTATGTACATTCCATCATCAATATATTTAGAAGAGAAGATAGATTTCCCTCTATTTCCTACTTCAAAAACCAATAATCCATCTCCATTTTCAGCCTTAATTACTGCTTCAACTGTTTTATCATAATGCTTTCCTATCCACAAACCTGTCATAAGAGTATCAGAATTAGATGGTTCAAAGTTCAAATATTTCTTTGCTGAAAGCAATGCTGAAAGCAATGCTTTTGAAGTTTTACTTTGACATGACGACCATTTATTAATCAAATAATCAGAAATTCTCAAATTTACCTCCTTGGTTATATTATTAGAAAATGTTTTATCCCCTTTGAGATATTCTCCATAAGAAATATCCTCTAAAACGTATTGTAAAGATTTTCCCATCGCACATCTACTCATTTCCAACAATTCCTTTTCGGACATATAAAGAATAACAAAATTTGCAAAAAAATCAGAACTTAAACCGGTTTCAAAAACATCTTCACAAAAATTCAGATCTCCCAAATTTGGTTTTTGATATCGAATTGATTTTATCAAATTGTCTATCCTCTCAGCATTGTCTAAAGTTCTATACTTTTCTAAACTATCAATAAGTGTCATTGCACAAACATCGTTTACATACACGTCCATGGGATACCAATCACCTTCTTCATCTAATTTAAATTTTGCTACATTTCTAAGAGAGTCACTTAAAAACCATTTCTGCAAATACGTAGAATCTAACTCGTAAGAATCTACTAATTCTTTCGCAATAAAGGGGAGTTCTAATTGGGATAAAGCATAAACTCTTTCGTTACTAAAACTATTTTCCTTCGCTGACATTTGAGTAGTCAACACGCAAATAATCATCATTACAAAAATTAATTTTCTCATATCTTAATATTCTCTTGTTATTATTACTCTTCGTTTTGCATTAGGATTTTCTCTAATTCGTTCTCTTAGCCAATTTTGTAATTTTATAGAAAACGCCATAGATTCGTCTTGAGTATTATTCCGACCTCTTCTTTTCCTATCTTCGTACTTTAAATCCAACGTAGGAGTATTAGGTAAAAGAATAATGCATCCTTGAGACCAACCAGCAGCATCATCTTGTCCTGAATGCAATAATACTCCTGATCTTGAATTTGGTATAGTAGATGTAATCCTAATAGAATTATTTTTACATTTTAATTTCCCTGCTTTTGTTAATCCATAATATTTATCATTTACTGCTATTGAATACATTCCTTCTACTATACAATTACATTGATCGTAGGGAATTGAACCATCATTACAAGGAGTTTTACACTCTTCATCAGAGCCTCTAGACAACTCTGTAGTATAACCAACAACTTTCCCGTCGTGAGTTCTTAATGTTCCTGTTGTAGTATATTCTCCTTGGTTTGTTCTATTAACATAAATAATAATTTCATCACATAATGTGGTATCAATATAAAAATACCCAGTATCAATCCAACAACCTTCAAAAGAAAATTCTGATTCAATATCTATTTCATCAAAAGTACTATTTATAACACGATAATACTTTCCACATTTTGCATCAATTGTACATGTTGGTAAAGATTCTTCTATAGGAATATCCAACCGATATAACTTGTATGGATTTCTTGCATACACAGCACTTGAGTTAAGTGGTAAAATTGTATCAAAATATGTAATTTCTGTTAAATTGGAGCTTGATGTATAGTACTCGTCACGACTAACAACATCTCTAACCAAGGATATACCATTATCCTCCGAAATAACAACAACTTCCGTCCCTATTGGAATCACAGATCTATCAGCCACAATCTGAAATGTATTTCTATCTCTAATATAGGCCAATTCATCTGAAACAACATAATGTCCAACAAGTTCCTCACCTTTTTCAAAATCACTCACTTTCAAGCCCAAATACTTACGTAAAGCTTCGGCATCTCCTGCATTGCAACTGATTTGTAACGGATATTGTTCTGTTTCGTCTGAAACTCCGAAACAAAACACACTATCAGAGAATCCGATTTCCCATTCATGCTCAGCTTTCACATCTTTAAGCGACACCGAATTTTTATTTACAACAACCTCAACGTCGGTGATGATACTGCCATTCGGTAAGGTTATTTCTGAAGCATCCTTTTCAGCACTACCAAAAGGAAGTGTCAAATACTCACCGAATTTATTTGCCAACTTTATCTTTCGAAGCAATTCCAAAATAAAATCCTCATCGTCATCCTCATCAAAAACATTCGGACAAGTCTTCAAATTTGAGCTAAGCATCGCATCAATTTTTTGTGTTGTCCCTTTTTGGTCTTCT
>JAGBVI010000113.1 GCA_017630395.1 Paludibacteraceae bacterium | reverse complement strand
CGAGAGTTTCAATGCAAAAGTAAAGGCTTTTAGAAATCAATTCCGAGGTGTCAGCGACATACCTTTCTTCCTCTTTAGACTAAAAACTATTTTTGCCTAATTTTTTTACATCTCCACCGAAAATTTACGGTGATCCAAAAACATAGATTATGTAGAGATAAACTTTTTGTAGTTTTATTTTGATTCCATCAATATTCACTCAAGTAAGCCTCTCAAAGCACAATAATTTACTCAACTCTCCAAAATTTCTAACATAAGAATATCGGTTCCTTCTGCCGTCAAAATCTATTCAAGATAAAAACAAAAAAGCCTTGAAATTTCTCTCAAGGCTTGCGGTGCGTAGGGGACTCGAACCCCTGACCCCGTGCGTGACAGGCACGTATTCTAACCAGCTGAACTAACGCACCAAAATATTATTGAATTCTCTCCTGAATTGCGATGCAAATGTATGAGATATTCCTGAAACTACCAAATAATTCGAGAGATTTTTTTAAAATATTTTTTATTTACCTGATAATCAAAAGACAAAAAAGCTTCTCTTCGCGCTTAATTATCTTGTTGAGAAAAAATCCATTCCAAGAAATCTCCTGAATTGAGAGCCGATTTCCATGCTTCATGACCAGTTTCAGGAATTTCAATCATCTCCGCATTGGCCCCGGCAGATTTCAATTCATAAAACACATCTCTTGCCATTGTAATAGGAACTATTTTATCATCAACGCCATGATATATGCGGAAAGAGGTCTTCTTACACTTTTTCATTCTAACCGGCTCTATCGCACCATCCATAGCAACAACGGCTCTGAATAATTTCGGATTACGAGCAGCCAAATCTAAAGCGCCAAATGCACCCATATCCATACCTACTATATAGATCCGATTTTTATCAACATACGGTCTATTGGCATACAAATTAATCAGCTTTTCTAATAACATTGATGCTTTAGTCTGCTCCGGTTCTTCACGCACAACTATAGAACCATCATACACATAGTCATATAACGCCCACGAATCCTCATCCGGGCATTGTGGGAACAATACTACTGCCGGACTCCAATCTCGTATATCCTTGTTAGCAAACAACTCCGAGCCATACTTCAACTGCAACACATTGTCACTACCCTTCTGCTCTTCACCATGTAAAAAGATAAACAAAGGAAACTTGATTTCATGCTCGTAACCCTCTGGGAACATCGCTCTGTAACGCAATGTATCACCATCCAAACGATACTCTCTACCATAAAAATAACCGGGAGCATACTTCTTTTCTTGTGCATACGACATGGTACAAACACAAGAAATCAATAATATCACTAAGCTAAATTTTATTTTCATAATTTAACAACCTTTGTTATAGGACTTATTGCAAATATACATCATCTTTTCGGATTTAACAACTCCGACAAATGAATATTATTAAAAGTTGAATGTTTTCCACTCTTAAGACAACTCCGAAAATTGTTTTTGAACTATATGTAAAAATCATTCTTTTGTCCTATAAAACCCAAATTAAGCCCAATACTATTCTTATTATCTCTACATTATCTATAAAAACTCTACTTAACTAAAGGTGTGCTCTATAAAGTCGTCGTTTTAAATTTTAAAAGCGCAAATCATAAATGGATAAAATCTCGACAACTTTAATAAATTTCGGCAAAATACTATTCTTCAGAGGCACATTGCATGAAATAAACACCTCTTTCGATCCTTAATTTACTCGAAATAAATTCAAAAATTCCACAAAATAAATTTAGAAGTTGTTTAAATTTTATTTCGAGCATATTTGAGAGAGATATTTAAGGTTATTTTTATTATTTTTTTGCCGTTAATAGTAGACTATCATCAAAAAAGAATATTAAAAATAGATTAAAAAGAATCTCAAAGATGCCGAAAATAAGAGAGTGAAACTCTAAAGTATTTTTTTCAATAAAATTTAAACAACTTCTTATATAACCATGCAAACCTTTTATCTTTGAGAACATAGATAAATATTGAAGACAGTATGACATATTTACCTTAAATTGGAGACAATTCAATTTGACAAAGAATATTAATTCAATATTTTAATCAATAAAAATCAAACAAAAAAAATCAAATAGAAAGAACGAAAAAAAAGTAAATATTTGGTTTACGCTAATTATTTACTACCTTTGCAGTTCATAAAAAAGGTTGCTTAAGAAATTTGGCTTAAACTTTTATTTGAGAAAGAAAATATAAAAATTATATAACTAAATTAAATTTATAGATGGAAAGACGAGTTGTCATCACCGGTATGGGAATCTACTCATGCTTAGGAAAAGATCTTGAAGAGGTTAAACAGTCTCTTTATGATGGAAAATCAGGTATTATCTTCGACCCTGCAAGAAAAGAGATGGGATTTAGATCTGCATTAACATCCTACTTAGACATTCCAGACCTAAAAGGTCAGCTCAGCCGAAATCAACGTAACTATATGCCGGAGCAAGCTAAATATGCCTATGTTGCAACTTGCGAAGCTCTAAAGAATGCGAATATAGATGCTGATTTCTTAGAAAAGAATGAGGTGGGATTGTTATATGGAAATGATAGTAGTGCCGACCCTGTTGTAAAAAGTGTTGACACAATGCGTGAAAAGAAAGATACAACTTTAGTGGGTTCCGGAGCTATTTTCCAATCTATGAACTCAACTGTAACAATGAACTTGGGTTGTATTTTTAAGCTAAAAGGTATCAACTTAACTGTATCCGGAGCTTGCGCAAGTGGTTCTCACGCAATTGGATTAGGTTCATTATTAATCAAATGGGGATTGCAAGATATTGTTGTTTGCGGTGGCGCACAAGAGGTTAACCCTTTCTCTATAGGAAGTTTTGATGGTATCAGTGCATTCTCTACAAGAGAAAGTGACCCAACTAAGGCTTCTCGTCCTTTTGATAGAGATCGTGATGGGTTGGTTCCCGGTGGAGGTGCTGCAACTGTTATCATAGAAAGTTATGAATCTGCGGTTAAACGTGGTGCTCCAATTTTGGCTGAAATCATTGGTTATGGTTTCTCTTCTAATGGCGACCACATGTCTCAACCTAATGTAGATGGACCAAGTAGATCTCTTTCTATGGCTATTAGAGAGGCTGGAATCGATTTAAGAACTATCGAGTATGTTAATGCTCACGCAACATCAACTCCTGTGGGAGATAAACAAGAGGCAAAGGCTATCTATAACGTATTCGGAGATCATCGCCCATTTGTTGCTTCAACAAAAGCAATGACCGGTCACGAAATGTGGATGGCTGGTTCCAGCGAAATTATCTACTCTATGTTGATGATGCAAAATGACTTTATTGCAGCTAATATCAACTTTGAAAATCCTGATGAAGATTCTGCAAAATTGAACATACCTGCTATTCGCGTAGATAAAAAATTTGATACTTTCTTATCGAATTCTTTTGGATTTGGTGGAACAAATTCTACGTTAATAGTTAAAAAATTTGTAAAGTAATTTAACCGAAATATGGATAAAGAACAATTCATCCAAGAATTAAATGAACTTCTTGCTGAAGAGTTTGAAGTAGAAGTATCATCTATCCAACCGTCAAAGTCAATAAAAATGACTTTGGCGTTGGATAGTTTAAGTTTAATTGACTTGGTGGCTGTCATTGAAAATATATATAAAGTAAAAATTTCAGGTCAGGAAATTTCCGGAATCAAGGTGTTTTCTGAATTATATGACATAATATACGATAGATTAGAAAAATAACATGAGTACTACTAATCCTTTATTTCAAGGGGAGGGTATAAAAGAGTTGATTCCTCAAAGATGTCCTATCATCATGGTGGATACCTTTTATGATGCAACAGAGATGGAATGCAACACAGGATTGACCATCTTAGATGATAATATCTTTTGCGAAAATGGTTCCCTCCTCGAACCCGGAATCATAGAACATATTGCGCAATCTGCTTCTGCTCATGCGGGATATAAAGAGAAATTAAAAAATTCACCTAACCCTCCGGTTGGATATATTGGAGAAGTTAAGAAGTTTAAATTGTATCGAAAGCCGATTGTTGGTGAACAACTGCATACATTCATAAAAATCGCATCTGAAATTATGAATGTCTCCTTGATTAAGACTGAAACAAAAGTGGGAGATGAATTGATTGCAAGTTGTCAAATGAAGATTTATATAAAAGAATAACAGAGAAATCATACGGATTTCTCTGTTTAATTTCTTTATGGAAAAATTTAAGTCAAATATAGAAAATAATAAGTTATCTTGCATCACCGAAATTAAAATTCGGTTTTGCGAAGTGGATTCCATCAAAGTGGTTTGGCACGGTAACTATGTCAAATACCTTGAAGATGGTAGAGAGGATTTTGGAGAAAAATTTGGATTGCAATACTTGAAAATTTTTGAAAACGGATTCACAGCTCCTGTTGTGGATATGAAACTTCAATTTAAACAATCTATCTCAGTTGCGGAATCTATAATAGTC
Source organism: Paludibacteraceae bacterium (assembly GCA_017630395.1). GTDB lineage: Bacteria > Bacteroidota > Bacteroidia > Bacteroidales > Paludibacteraceae > UBA1181. The sequence goes on along the minus strand of JAGBVI010000113.1, from coordinate 5,494 downwards.
GAAACTAACTATATTCCAACCAAAGCTGCCAAAATCATCTTTGATTATAACATATACAAAAAATCAGACCATTCTTTGGTTTTAACTGCTCAAACTACTCAGGTATTCATGGATTTAGATGGAAATCTACAGCTTTCTAATCCTGAATTTTATGAAGAATGGAAAAAAAGTTGGATAAAAGAATAAAATTAAACTTAGAAATAAAATGTTAGCAGAAAGTTTTTTTACGATTGATGGTAAATCAAAAAACGAAAATGGAGAAATTGTTATTGATATTACAATGAACCCTAATCACGAAATTTATCAGGGACACTTCCCTAATATGCCAATCTGTCCCGGTGTATGCAACATCCAAACAATTCGTGAATGTGCCGAAATGGAAATAGGAAAAAAACTCACAATTAATTCTATCTCTCAATGCCGTTTTTCTGCTTTGATTATTCCTACCGAAAATGAAAAACTACGTCTCTCCATGAATCTTTCTAACGAAAAGGATAATGAATGGAACGTTTTCTGTAAAATTTCTTCTATTAATGAAGAAATCTCTTTTGTTGAATATAAAGGCTCATATATATCTGAATAATACTCTATTAAGATGTCTAAATTTACAATCGCAGCTTATTATTTTTTCAAAAAACATAAAATCCTTTTTTATGCTATTTTGATTATCAGTTTTGGAGTGTTTGCATTCTTTAGTTCTAAAATGCAATTTGAAGAGGATATAACCAAATTGCTTCCTCCAATGCAAAATAGTGACAACTCTACCGAAATGGTTTTTGCCAACCTAAAAGTAAAAGACAAGCTATTTATACTATTGGAACCTATCAATGAAGAGGTAGAAGTAGAAGACTTAGCTACAGCTTGCGATGAACTTATGGACTCAATTATGAGCAATCCTCAATCTCAAGAGATGCTTACTGATATACTTTATCGTGTTGATGAGGATATGCTAAAAAATGGAATTAATGAACTTTACACCTATATTCCCACCTTTTTGGATAGTTCTGATTACCTCTTGCTAGACTCTTTAACAACAACTGAGGCTATCAATCAACAAATGCAAGAAAACCTTATGACCATGTACTCTCCCGCAGGTGCTGCTTTTAAGGATATGATTGCCCAAGATCCTCTTGCTTTAAGAAAAATTTTCATGACTAAAATGGAGGCGGTTAAAGATGGCTTAGGTGGCAACTATAAAATTGTAAACCAACACTTTTTTACACCGGATTCTGCTTTGGCTATTGCGTTCTTATCTCCTAATTTCAAAACTGTCAACTCTAAACTTAGTGCAAAACTAATTGAGGCTATAGATGTCGAAATTGAAGAATTTTATAGTAGATACCCTAATATAAAAGTTCATTACCATGGGGCTGCTCCTCAGAGTGTTTTCAACTCCAAACAGATAAAAAACGACCTGCTAATGACCTTGTCTGTTTCCTTGGGTTTGGCTTGTCTTGTTATTGGTTTATGCTATAAAAATAGATCCACCTTGATACAACTTATTATTCCTGTTGTATATGGTTTTTTATTCTCATTGACAATTATATATTTTATCAAAGGACAACTTTCTTTGTTAGCTCTTGGGATTGGTGCAATTGTATTGGGCGTTGCTTTAAGCTACTGCCTTCATGTAATTACTCACTACAAACATGTTACAGACCCTGTTAGAGTGCTTCAAGAACAAACTGTTCCTATTGTCTTAGGGTGCCTGACTACAATAGGTTCTTTCGTGAGTCTTACATTTACAGAAGCAGAACTCCTAAAGGATTTCGGTTTATTTGCCTCTTTTGCTCTAATTGGCACGACCCTTTTTTGCCTATTCTTCTTGCCGCAATTTCTAAATCCAGAGAAGAATCAACGCTCCGAAAAGGCCTTCGAAATCTTGGAAAAAATAAACTCCTACCCTTTCGAAAGAAACACTTATCTAATTATTGGTATTGTTGTTATCAGTATCATTTGCTTCTTTACTTCTCGATACGTAAAATTTGATTCCGACCTTACGCATATTTGCCATTACGAAAAGAGTGTTTTGGAATCTCAAGCTTTATTGGAAAAACATACATCCGAAGGTTATCGAACGGTATATTTCGCAACAACCGGAGAATCATTAGACTCTGTTATAGCCTACAATGAACAACAGAGCGTAATCTTAGAATCTCTTAAAAATTTAGATTTAATTAAATCCTATTCTACCGGAAACAAAATGTTGTTCATATCTTCTGAAGAACAAGAAAAAAGAATTGAAATGTGGAATAATTTCTGGACTGATGCTAAAAAAGAGCAAGTTTTAAAAGATCTTAACACAGCGGCTCTTCAAAATGGATTCATGACGGAAATGTTCTATCCATTCAATAATTTGCTTAATTGTGACCCTCAGACATTATCACTTCCGGAATCTAATGCTTTACCATCGTCTATCAAAAGCAATATGGTGGAATACACAGACGGAAAATATTTGATGTTTACTCCGGTAGTCCTAAAACAAGTAAATAAAAAGGAGGTCTGCGATAAGATAACGTCCCAAAAACATAATGTTGTAATTGACCCGTATTACTACACTAGCGATATGGTAAAGTTAGTACATGACGATTTTTCTATTACATCGAATATCTCTTCTATATTTGTTTTCATCGTTCTTTTAATTGCTTTTAGAAGTCTGATTATCGCCATCATAGCCTTCCTTCCTATGTTTTTAAGTTGGCAAATTGTTTTGGGTATCATGGGGCTCTTTGGCATAGAATTCAATTTAATTAACATTGTTATCTCTACTTTTATTTTTGGTATCGGTGTTGATTATAGTATCTTTATCATGGATGGTTTACTATCCGACTTTAGAGTAAAGAAAAATGTTTTAGTCTATCATAAAACAGCAATAATTTTCTCTGCATTTACGCTGATCGTTAGTATTTCATCTCTATTGTTCGCAACTCACCCGGCTGTTAAATCAATTGGTATATCAACCTTAATTGGTATGAGTTCTGCAGTCTTAATTTCTTACTCTTTAGAACCATTCTTGTTTTATTGGTTGATTAAAAGACCTGTAACGAAAGGTAAATCTCCTCTTACCATTTTCAATATTCTACACGGAGATGTCTATTTTAATAGAAAAAAGGAGATGTCCAACAAACAGCAAATACGTAATAACTACGAATACAAAGGTATTAATGTTGAAAAAGAGCTAAAAGAAGAACTTAAAATAACTCATAATTATAGGAGCTTTAACAATGTTATTAATAATGATCTCGATAATATTTTAGAGATTAATTGCGGATATGGCTACAAGAGTTATTGGTTCCATATCAACTATCCAAACGCTGATGTAATTGGTTTTGACAAAGCGGAAGATAAGATTGAAATTGCTCAGAATTGCTACTTAAAAAACGACAAAATAAAGTTTACAAACAATAATGAAATAGTAAAAAACAAATTTGATTTAGTTATTATAAACGAAGGAACAGATTTATCTATGGAGGGATTAGACGAATGCATTTCTGAGTGCAAATACCTTATAATAAATAATAATGTTACTTTGAAAAAAGAATTATTAAAAGAATTCATCGAAAAAGAAAAAGATGATAAGTTCACAACGTTGTTAGCTAAATTTTTATACTAATGAAATTCGATATTGTCATAATAGGTGCCGGATTGGGAGGTTTGGAGTGTGGATACATTTTGGCAAAAAATGGCTATAAAGTGTGTATATTAGAACAAGCTCCTGTCTTAGGCGGATGTTTGCAAACATTCAAACGTAGAGGTACTAATTTTGACACTGGATTTCATTACATAGGGGCCTTGGGAGAGGGGCAATCTTTACGACAAATATTTGACTATTTTAATCTCATGCACTTACCTTGGCAACAGCTAGACAAGGAATGTTTTGATGAGGTTGTAATAGGAGAAGAGAGCTTTCCTTTTACTAATGGAAGAGAAGAATTTGTTGCAAGATTAGCTGAATACTTCCCTAAAGAAAAAGATAATTTAAAGAGATATATTCAGGTGCTTAAGGGTGTTGGAGATAACATTTTTAATAGTTTAAAACCTCGAGAAGCAGCTGAATTTTATCAATCTATGCCATTTACCACCTCTGCGAAATCTTTCTTGGAAGAGACTATAACAGACCCAAAATTGAGAATGGTTTTGGCAGGAACTTCTCTTAAAATGGAATTACATCCAAATTTACCTCTCTACATCTTCGCTCAAATTAATGATTCTTTTATTCAAAGTGCATGGAGAATTAAAGGAGGAGGTCAACAAATTGCAGACTCATTGGCAAAAGACATAGAAAATATGCAAGGAATTGTCAGATGCAATGCAAAGGTTACGGAATTAAAAGAAGAAGAGGGTAAAATTAGGTTTGCTATACTAAATAATGGAGAAGAGGTTGAAGGAGATTTATTTATTTCAAATATTCATCCTCAAGCAACTCTAAATTTAATTAAAGAGAGTAAACTGATAAGAAATATCTATAGGCGAAGAATCAATAGTATCCCAAATACTTTTGGAATGTTTACTGCTAATATTCAACTAAAAAAAGATTCTATCCCCTATCTAAATAGAAATCAATACTTGTATAAAACTGATGATATTTGGAATTTTTACCACAGAAAAAACCAGATAGAGGGTCTATTAGTAAGCTATCAAATTCCTGAAAATGACTCTCAATATACTCATAATATTGATTTATTGACACCAATGACTTGGGATGAGGTCGAAATGTGGGAAAATACTAAAATTATGAGACGAGGGGAAGATTACGAAATTTTAAAACAGAAAAAAGCTTCTGAATGCATAGAGATAGCATCAAAAAGAATTTTAGGACTTAAAGAGAGTGTGGAAAATTTATACACTAGTACCCCTCTTACCTATAGAGACTATACCGCAACGGCATACGGCTCGGCATACGGAATACAAAAAGATCATTCCAATTTGATGACTACGATGTTAACACCAAGAACTCCAGTGCCAAATCTTTTATTGACAGGTCAAAACTTGAATCTTCATGGTATACTTGGTGTTTCTATGACCGCTTTTTTAACGTGTAGTGAAATTTTAGGACATAAAATAATACAAAAAGAACTTAATTTTTAATATCCACCAAAAGTTTGGCACGATATTTGTATTTTAAACTATAGAAAGGAAAGACTTTCTATCAGGTTTGAAATAATATAAGAACAATATAATGCTGAAAAACGCATAACAAATTACCAACATTTAATTTTAATCGTCTATATAATTTTAATTAAATCTAAATCTAGAGTTATTAATTTCAATTCGTTTTATGTAAATTAATTCATTACATCCATCATTGCGAGAGCAACGATGGATGTGTTTGATTTTATAGGATCACCGTAAAATTTCGGTGGAGATGTAAAAAAATTAGGCAAAAATAGTTTTTAGTCTAAAGAGGAAGAAAGGTATGTCGCTGACACCTCGGAATTGATTTCTAAAAGCCTTTACTTTTGCATTGAAACTCTCGGCTGAAGCGTTTGTTGAT
>JAGBVI010000112.1 GCA_017630395.1 Paludibacteraceae bacterium | reverse complement strand
AATTCACCGTTTAAAATTTAAAACGTGTAAATCGCAGATTGATAAACTTTTCGGTAATTTTTGATTTCTTTCGGCAATTTGCTGCTTGTCAGTCGGTCACAGTGCTCGCACTGCTCCTTCCTTTCGCACGGCAATTTACTCAAAATAAATTCAAAAATTCCTCGAAATGAATTTATAGAACCCACCTAAAAGAATCTCAAAGATGCCGAAAATAAGAGAGTGAAACTCTAAAATATTTTTTAATAATAAAATTTAAACAGCTTCTAAGTAGAGTTCAAAAATAGTTTCCACTATAAATTACGTCTAACTCCCAATTCCTAATTCAAAATTCCTAACTCCTTAAATTGTTTTCTCTATTTCAGCAAGTTCTTCTTCCGAAAACTCTAAATTATCAAGAGCCTTAAGGTTGGTCAAGAGTTGTTCCGAATTACGAGCTCCCACAATCACACTTGTAACCACCTTTTTACGCAACAACCATGCCAAAGCCATCTCTGCCAAGGTTTGATTTCTCTCTTTAGCCAACTCATTCAACCTTCTAATTTTAGCAACCACCTCAGGCGTGATGGCACTCTCCTGCAAAAATCCCGTTGCACGGGCAGCACGCGAATCTTGCGGAATACCATTTAAATATTTATCCGTCAACATACCTTGTGCCAAAGGAGAAAAAGCAACCATACCGACCCCCTCCTCTTCCAAAACAGACATCAAACCTTGCTCCGTCCAACGATTCAGCATAGAATAACTGGCTTGATGCACCAAACAATGCACATTCTGCTCCTTCAAAATACGAATAGCTTCTTTGGATTGTTCTGCATCATAGTTAGAAATTCCCACATACAACGCTTTCCCCTGACGAACTATATCCACCAAAGCTCCCATGGTCTCCTCAAATGGTGTATTAGGGTCCGGCCTGTGCGAGTAAAATATATCCACATAATCCAAATTCATACGTTTTAAACTTGCATCGATGCTCGCCATCAACGTCTTTCTGCTACCCCACTCCCCGTACGGACCCGGATGCATATCATATCCTGCCTTGGTGGTGATGACCATTTCGTCGCGATAAGCACCTAAACCGCGCTTTAAAATACGACCGAAATTTTCCTCTGCAGATCCGGCTACCGGACCATAATTATTAGCTAAATCAAAATGAGTAATTCCATTATCGAAGGCTGTGTAAGCTATCTTTTCAAAGCACTCAAAAACATCTACACTACCGAAATTATGCCACAACCCTAACGATATAGCAGGTAACAACAAGCCACTTTTTCCACAACGACGATAAACCATCTTATCATAACGCTTATCGCTCGCCACATACAGGGTGTGATGGTGTAAGTTGGGCACCCCTACCTTTTGATTAATTGATTCAGAAAACATAATATATAACTATAAAAGATTAAAAATCAAAACTTAACTAAAATCTGCTATTCACTTCTTCATAAAACTGCTCTAAGAATTCACGCATAAAACATGTTCGTTGCTGCGCCAACTCTCGTCCTTTATCGGTAAACATCAACGCCTCTAATTTGAGTAATTTTTCATAGAAATGGGATAATGAAGTATCGGAAATTTTCCCAAACCTCACTCTATTGCCCTCTTCGCTAAGATTCTCTTCGGAGTAAAATGCCCTTCCATGTACCGCTCCATACTCGATGGTACGAATAATACCTAAAGCACCCAACGCATCCAAACGATCTGCATCACATACGATTTTAGCCTCCATGGTTTTCAAAAACTCGCTTTTTCCACTGCTGAAAGAGATGTTTTTCATGATATACAGAATTTGTTCTATGCTCGAATCGTCAAAATTCAGTTCCTCCAACAATTGCCGCACTTTCTGTTCTTGTGAATCTGTATCGACAAATAATTTACGGTCAATAACATCATGCAACAAAGCTGCAGTAACCACCACAATATAATCTGCGGTCTCCTGCTGCAAGATAAGCTTTGCATTCTTTACAACTCGTAACGCATGTTGATGATTGTGTCCGGAACAATCGGTTGACAACTCGCGCCAAAGAAACTCTTTCAATTGCGGATAGATGCTATGTTGAAAATCTGAGATTATCATAATCAGCAAAGTGTAAATTTGATGGTCTCTTTTCGATCCAAAATTGTAACCGAAATTTGCTTTTTCATTGTATGAACAACCGTTTTGTAAGCCAAATCGGGAGTATTATTTTTATCACTTAAGTGACAAAGGAAAATGCGTGTAAGTCTGTCTGTCACATACTCATCTAACAACTCGGCAACAGCTTTATTGCTCAAATGCCCCTTATCACTACGCACACGTTCTTTCAGTTCGGGAGGATAAGGTCCGTTGTTCAACATCACCTCGTCATGATTGGCCTCAATTACCAAAAAATCAGACTGTGGAATCAAATTTTTCAACTCCTCTGTTGGAGAACCCACATCGGTAGCCAAGGTAAATCGTCTTCCTCTAAACTCGATGGTATATCCACAATTACCTTCCGAATCATGAGGAACAAGAAATGGAGTCAGGGTATAATCTCCTAAAGAAATGGGGCTATTTAGTTCCAAATCCTTGATTTCTCCCGGCACAATTTTGGATAAACATTTATGAGAACATATCGCACGTTTTACACTGGTGAGCGCATAAACAGGAAGGTGCAATACAGAAGAAAAAGACTCAATAGACTTTATATGATCCCAATGATTATGGGTTATAAAAACAGCCTTAACACTCTCAAGAGGAATTTTACACTCATTTAATTTTTTACGGATTGTTCGAAAGGGAATACCCACATCAATCAAGAATCCAAAATCCTGACTTCCTAAGAAATAGCAGTTACCACTACTACCACTTGCCAAACTTATAAATAAAATTCTGTTATCCATTTCACTCGCACAAATGTAGTGAATTGGATAGGATAAAAAAAGTATTTTTTGCTAAATGTTAATAACTCAAGGCAACCCGGACATAGTTATGAGTATGAGAGCAATATTTTCATTCGCACAAACACTGCATCCAAATTTGTATCCAATATTAAACTTCTCGATATGGAACAGATTTCTGTAAAAGAATAGGAAGAAACAGAAGTTGCCTTAATCAAAATAAAAAAGAATTAGGAGCAAGGAAAGAATTTTCCCAACTCCTAATTCCTATGTAGAATCTACTAACTACCTTTTTGCGTATCCGCAGAAAAAGACTCCTCCTCTCGAGTAAGTTTTAATAATATAGAAACCTGTTGACAATTTATCCAAATTCACTTTGTTCCCCTTTTCTGATAAAACAACTATACCGTTAGAAGTGATTACTTCAATCTTTTCAACATTATTAGATGCTTCATAGATAGAAGTAGAATTGTTAGAAGGTATATTGATATGATTCAACTCATAACCAAAATCAATGTGTCTTGGTTTCAATGTTCCTCGAGAACTGCACATATCTTTATATAAATGAATATTGTCTATCAAATAGTCAAAGGAGCTATTAGATTTTAAAATAATATCCATCTTTTTTGCACCATGCGGCAAAGCAATTTTCTCTTCAATATGAGACCATTTACCATTCATCAAAGATTTGGTAATTCTGATTTCTCGTCCATTATCAAAACGCGCATAGATAGGCAACTCTCTCTCTTCATCAGTAGCAATTTCAAAAGACTTGTAGGGGTCATACCTATTTTTTATAAATGCTGTCAAATGGATGGTTCCATCTATGTCATCTTGTGGCAAATCTATCCCCGCGATTTTAATCTCTTCTCCTCCCGACGGAACAGACAAAGCATGAAAATTCTCATCATCCAAGAAACCGGAGCCATCATGTCCTTCTTCCTCCCAAGAGCGAACCAATCTGACATAATCTCGAGAAACTATCTTCTTACCCCCAACCAAATCTTCATTTTTTAATCTTGATGCATTGACATTGTCTGCATATATAGGAATAGCCCCACCTACTCCATCAAAATTTTCCGAATAAAAAATGTCATAACATCCATCTAAATTAGTAAACTTTAAATTTTTAATATAAGCTGGATCCAACACTTTATCTATTTCTCTGCAATAGGAAATAACCATGACTTTACAAGAATCAAATGATGGATTGGCATATAGTATTTTCTGCGCTTTTATCCATGTATTAGGTTGTGCTTGAAATTTTCCATCAATGTAAAAGTTGACTTCCGGTTTGGATACATCAATCTGTTTGGGCAACTTTCCCCATAACCCTAAGACAAACATCGGACTTTTGTTGTTTACCAAACTTAGATAAGGTTCTTCATCTTGTACGAATGCGGTTTCCGGCAATTTGTATTCCATCTCCATCACCCATGTTCCTTTTAATGAAATTGGAAGTTGACTTAAGTCTAAGCGTACATCCTTGTAGGGCGACTCATTGTGTTTGTAACTTGCTCCGGTGTAGGTATCACCATCAACCAATACGTCATACACTTTTTCCTCTTCGTAAGGCATTTGAGTGATTTTCTCGTTTAATTTACCATCCTTGATTATCCAATACTCTACTGCATTTGCAGTCAAGGCAAAACATGAAAATGCCATGGCTAAAATAATTCCTTTTTTCATACCTAATAGATTTTAATGTGGTTTTAATTTAATGGCAAATTCTATGATGATTAAAGGTACATCAATATAAATTTAGAAATTGCCGAAAGTAATAACTACGAAGTTGCCAATAATTTGTTTAAATTTGGGGTTTAAGTTTTTTTAAGGGTTAATACTAGAGATTCTTAAAAACAACTTCTTAAAGTTTATGATTTTAAATGGATTAAAAATTTTATTGGGTTTATGGGTTTATGATTTTATAAATTTTAGTTGGTTTCAATCTGCCTCTTTTCATCAATACCGAATGCAATTTATACTTTAAATTTTTAATTTGCAAAAGTTTTCTCAATTTTAACATTTAGAAATAAACATTATCAGAAAAACAAAAAGTGTTCGTGCTTGTTGAATATTCTTCATACCCACGCACGAACACTTTTTCTTAAGCAAATACTACTATACCTTTACAATTTACAAAATTAATCTATCACCGAACAACCTCCTTAGAAGGAGAGCCATCCACAACCAAAAGATAAACTCCGGTTTTAAGATTTGAAATTTCGATTACTGAGTTTTCTTCGGCTTTCTTTGAATAGACAACGCGACCATTCACCTCATAAAGAACTACCCTTCCTGTAGCATTCTTTACATAAAGGGTGTTCCCATCCGAATAAATTTTCGGTTCAACAATAGTAGTCGATACCACTTTCTCTGACGTAGTCTCTAACCTATTGAAATAACTTACACTATCAGTATAGACCGTTCTGTGCGATTTATCCAACACCGGATAGGGATCTATCGTAATTGACTGCATATCAGACGAAGCCGGACGAATATCCGCCAAGTTTTGATAGAAAGGTTGCGTACCATCCGTTACACCTTTATTCAAACGATAGCACACCTCTCCATTCGCAAACTGCTCCGATGTCATGGAATGAATATCCAATTTCGGAGGAAAAAGTGTTTGTCTACCGGATTGTAAACAACTATCAAGATAGTAACAATTATGGTAAAATAATCCATATGCAGAAATCTCCTCACCTATTACAAAATTTCCTTCTTCATTCATATAATAAGGATTGCAAATTAATGCAGCCACATGAGCGTCTTCACCCGCACTTATTTTTCCTATATTGTAACAATTTGATGCAAAAACAGTAACACCGCGTCCTCCTACCAAACCGCCACAACCACTTTCATCTTGACTATTACCAAGTGTATGAATATCACCTATGTTATAACAATTATTAAGATACAAAGTAGCTCCTCCTCTCAATGAACTCAATAAACCTCCAAGTGTAATTGTCCTAGAATTTACACTACTGATTGTGCCACCATTCCAACATCCATAGAATGTAAAACTATCTCTACAATAATCACCACCTGTACCCACGAAACCTGCAACTATTCCAACCCCCTCTACAGAAGCCAAATTATAACAACTTTCAAAGGTTAAATTCTTCCCATCTCCGATGAAACCGGAAGCATGATAATCATTTGAAATCTCTCCGGAAGTATGGCAATTGATAAACACACAACTATCAGCACTTCTTGAAATCAAACCACATTCAATCTCTCCGGATAAAACCATTCTGCTATTTTCAAATCCAACATTCTTTATTGTCGCACCTGACAATTGATCAAAAAAGCCATTTGAGTGATACAATAGACCTATTAATGAATAATTTTGACCATCAAAAGTGGCTCTGTATGGATTCTTTATTCCCTCCCAGATTTTAAAGGAGTCAAGAGAACTATATTGAATAGAATCTTCTATACCAGACTCACTCCAATCCACATCATTCACCACAATATCATTCATCAAACGAGCATCCAACCACTGATTGCCTTCGTTCACCAACCGAGCAAACTCAAAGAGATCATCTATAGTGTAAATATCGAAAATACAATGCGACATACTATCTCGTTGCCCACAAATGCCACAGTAACAATAATCATAAACATGGTCATGAATTATTATTTTTGCTCCCCACGGCAAACCTTCTGCATCTCCAAAATAAGAAATCGTATCCACTCCTAAGAATGCGTTTTCTCCAATGAAATAGACTGAATCCGGAATCTCTATTGAGGTCAAATTAGCACAATCATAAAATGCTTTTTCTCGTATTGTTGAAACCGTATTGGGAATTTCAATTGAAATTAAACGACTACATTTTTCAAAAGCAGATTCACCTATCGCTGTAACTGTATTAGGAATGACAACAACTGAATCTGCTCCTAAATAACCCACAATACAAGATTTGGTGCTATCCGAATAAGCAAAATCATCTTCTATAAAATACTCACAAACAACATTATATGCACTCCACGGATTTCCGCTCGCTTTCCCTTTATAAAAAATCTTTTTAACTCCATAAAAAGCATTTTCTCCTATTGTATCTACTGATTCCGGAACAATTAATTGATTCAATCCATTGCAATCATAAAAGGCACTCGCACCAATAGAGGTTACTGAATCAGGAATCTCTACTATGGTTAAACTACTACAACCATAAAAGGCACTACTTCCTATCGTTGTAACCGAGTTAGGAATTACAACAACTGAATCAGATCCTAAATAACCCACAACACATGATTTTGTACTATCTGAATAAACAAAATTACTATCTTTAACAGTACCTCTAACAACTCTCTTTGCTCCCCAAGGTTCTCCTGTCGCTTTCCCTGCATAAAAAATAGTATCTATACCATAAAATGCATATTGTTCAATTATGTCAACAGATTCCGGAACATCCGGTGGATTCAACCCTTTGCAACCATAGAAAGCAGACTTTCCAATTGAGGTAACTGAATTTGGAATTACTATTGAAGTTAACTTGGTATAACTGTGAAATGCATTAGCTCCTATTGCTGTAACTGTATTAGGAATCACAATAACAGAATCTGAACCCAAATAACCGACAATACATGATTTTGTACTATCTGCATAAACAAAATCGCCATCTTTTACAGTTCCTCTAATAACTTTATAAAAAACACCCCAAGGAGCTCCTGTCGCATTCCCTGCATAAAAAATCGTATCTATACCATAAAAAGCATTTTTTCCAATTGTGGCAACTGATTCCGGAACATCCATCAAATTCAATCCTTTGCAATTATAAAACGCCCTCTCCCCTATGCTTGTAACAGAATTAGGAATATCAATGGAGGTTAAAATACTACAAGCATAGAAAGCTGAATTCTCAATTTTGGTAACTGAATTTGGAATTTCTATTGAAGTTAAACTATCACAATAACGAAAGCCCCCACTTGCTATAGAAGTTACAATATATTCTAGACTATCGTACTTAACCGTCGCCGGTATTACAACATCGCCGGATATAGACGTTGTTGCGCTACCTACACTAACTGTTAATTTTGAATTGTTTGTCACAGTATAAGACAAATCTCCTATTGTAAATGCTCCTGCAACAATAGGAAAGAAAAGCATCAAAAATAAAGTTATTTTTCGAATCATATTCTATGTATTATTATTTATTTGGTTTTAGGCATAGGGGACTTTCATAAGGTAGGTTCTATAAATTCTGCGAAAAGTTTACCACTCTGCAACTTATACTTTTTAGATTAAAAACGATGAATTTATAGAACTTACCATAAATCCACATTATAAAAAAAGAAGAAAGGAGGAAAAAAACTTCTCCTCCTTTCTCATATAGACTTTTAATCAACAATCTTCTTAAACAAATTTCTCATATTCACCGCTTCACCAATGATTCCATGCAAATCCTCAATCTTAACGCGATCTTGTTGCATAGAGTCTCTGTGACGCAAAGTAACTGTTCCGTCTGTCAATGTTTGGTGATCTACCGTCACACAGAAAGGTGTTCCAATAGCATCCTGACGACGATAACGTTTTCCGATTGTATCTTTCTCTTCGTACGCACACTTATAGTCGAACTTCAAATCATTCATGATCTCCATTGCCTTCTCCGGCAAACCATCTTTCTTCAACAATGGAAGAACAGCCACTTTAACAGGTGCCAAAACCGGTGGCAAATTCAAAACAATACGTGTTTCACCATTATCCAACTTCTCTTCGTTGTACGATGCACACATGATACTCAAGAACATACGGTCAACACCAATTGAGGTTTCGATAACGTACGGAGTATATGACTCATTAAGTTCCGGATCAAAATATTTGATATTCTTTCCTGAATATTTTTCATGACTGCTCAAGTCGAAATCTGTACGAGAGTGAATACCCTCCACCTCTTTGAAACCAAACGGCATCTCAAACTCGATATCTGTAGCTGCGTTAGCATAGTGCGCCAACTTATCATGGTCGTGATAACGATATTTGTGATCTCCCAACCCAAGAGCTTTATGCCACTTCAAACGGAAAGCCTTCCAATGCTCAAACCACTTCAACTCCTCGCCCGGACGAACAAAGAATTGCATCTCCATCTGCTCGAACTCGCGCATACGGAAGACAAACTGACGAGCCACAATCTCGTTACGGAAAGCCTTACCAATTTGTGCAATACCGAACGGAATCTTCATACGACCGGTTTTCTGAACATTCAAATAGTTGACAAAAATACCTTGAGCCGTTTCCGGACGAAGATAAATCTTCATGGCTCCATCTGCCGTTGAACCCATCTCTGTAGAGAACATCAAGTTGAACTGACGAACATCTGTCCAATTTTTTGTTCCACTGATTGGACATACAATCTCATAATCTTCAATAATTTGTTTCAATTCCGCCAAATCATTATCATTTAATGCTTTAGCAAAACGAGTATGCAATTCATCATATTTTTGTTTGTACTCCAAAACTCGTCCGTTCGTTTGCTTGAAGAGTTCCGCATCAAAAGAATCACCAAATTTCTTGGCTGCCTTCTCCACCTCTTTCTCAATTTTCTCTTCAAATTTTGCCATTTGCTCCTCAATAAGCACATCGGCACGATAACGTTTTTTAGAATCTTTATTATCAATCAAAGGATCGTTAAATGCATCCACGTGACCGGAAGCCTTCCATGTAGTAGGGTGCATAAAGATAGCTGCATCAATACCCACAATATTAGTATGCAACAATGTCATACTATCCCACCAATATTTTTTAATATTATTCTTCAATTCTACACCATTCTGACCATAGTCATAAACAGCACCTAATCCATCATAAATCTCACTGGAAGGGAATACAAAACCATACTCTTTACAGTGAGCAACCATCTTCTTAAAAACATCTTCTTGTGACGCCATAAAACTAAAATTAAACGGACAGAAGAAAATTCAGTCCGGAGATTATTATTTTATCTTACTTTAATTCAATACCTTAAGGCAAATTTTTAAATTACGCATATAATTTTTCGCATTGTAAAATCACCTTAAATTAACGAAATACAAAGTTAGTTAATTTTCTTATATAATGCGCACAGAACACAAAAAAAAACAAATTGTCTCAGCAAAAATAAGGTAGCTGGTTTCAGGTTTCAGGTTTCAAGTTTCAAGGATACCACAACTAGACATTTCTACCTGCCTGGAAGGCAGTATGGTAGCCTGGGACAATGTCTCGGGATGGTATTATATGGTTTCATAATTCATAAATCATAATTCATGATTCATAATTCATAAATTCCCTGCCTGGAAGGCAGTACTGAGCGCAGCGATGGTAGCCTGGGACAATGTCTCAGGACAGCAGCGATGGTAGCCATGAACGCAGTCTCAGGACACAGTTACCAAATAAAAAAGCGACTTGTTTCGTAAATGAAAACAAGTCGCTTTTGAAAATATCCTAAAGGTGAAAATAATTATCCACCAAAGTTATCATACATGATAGATGAAGATTCAACACCCAAATCTTCCAACATACCAACAACAGCTTTAGACATTGGACCAGGACCACACATGTAGTACTCAATATCTTCCGGAGCATCATGATCTTTCAAGTAGGTATTCAACATCACTTGATGAACAAAACCTGCTGTATATTTCACACCTGCAGCATCAGCAGCAGGATCCGGAGCATCCAAAGCCAAATGGAAATGGAAGTTAGAGAATTCTTTCTCCAAACCTAGGAAGTCTTCCAAATAGAACACCTCATTCAAGGCACGAGCTCCATAGAAATAGTGCAATTCGCGATCACGAGTTTCCAACGTTTTGGTCATGTGCATAATTTGTGCACGAAGAGGTGCCATTCCGGCTCCACCACCAACCCAAATCATCTCTTTCTTAGAATCAAAGATTGGATGGAAATCTCCGTAAGGTCCGCTCATTACCACCTTATCACCCGGTTTCAAAGTAAAGATGTAAGAAGATGCAATACCCGGACTAACCTCTTGGAAACCAACTTGTGGTTTTGGTTTAAACGGAGGAGTTGCAATACGTACAGTCAACATGATACGGTCACCCTCGGCAGGATAGTTGGCCATAGAGTAGGCACGAATGGTCTCTTCTGTATTTTTACACTTCAAACCAAACAATCCAAATTTCTCCCAAGCCGGCAAATATTCATCACCGATAAGACTCTTATCAATGTCCTTATCATAATCCATATCAAAAGTAGGAATCTTAATCTGAGCGTATGAACCCGGAACGAAGTCCATGTGTTCTCCCGGAGGCAATGCCACAATAAACTCCTTGATAAAGGTTGCAACATTCTTATTAGAAATAACCTCACACTCCCACTCTTTAACGCCCATAACAGATTCAGGAACTTTAATAGACATATCACCCTTCACCTTCGCTTGACAACCCAAACGCCAGTGATCCATTTGCTCTTTACGAGTAAAATGACCCTTTTCAGAATCGAGAATTTCTCCTCCACCTTCAGTAATCTGACATTTACATTGTCCACAAGAACCTTTACCACCACAAGCAGATGGCAAGTAAACACCATTTGAAGCCAAGGTATTCAATAAAGAAGCACCCGACTCAACCTCAATCTCATTTTCCCCGTTGATGGTCAATTTTACATTCCCTGAAGGTAATAAATATTGTTTTGCTACCAACAACAATATAACCAAAACCAAAGTAATTCCAAGGAAAACAGCAATACTAACTAAAATCAATTTTATATCCATAGTCGTACTCCTTTTCTTAGATTGTTAAACCTGAAAAACACATAAATGCCATAGCCATTAATCCTACAGTAATGAAAGTGATACCCAAACCTTTCAATGGAGCAGGAACATTAGAATAGGCCAATTGTTCACGTATAGCCGCTAAAGCAACAATTGCTAATAGCCAACCAATACCTGAACCCAACGCATATACAACAGACTCTCCAACATTTTCAAAGTTTCTTTGTTGCATAAACAAGGATGCTCCCATAATTGCACAGTTAACCGCAATCAATGGCAAGAAAATACCCAATGCAGCATACAATGAGGGACTAAAACGCTCTACAATCATCTCAACCAATTGTACAATTGCAGCAATGACAGCAATAAACAAAATAAAACTCAAGAAACTTAAATCAACTCCTTCTACCAAAGCATTGGCTTTCAATACATAATTTTCCAAAAGGTAGTTGACAGGTACAGTCACCAATAATACAAACGTTACGGCTACACCTAAACCAAGAGCTGTCTTAACATTTTTCGACACTGCTAAGTAGGAACACATCCCTAAAAAGTAGGCGAAAATCATATTGTCCACAAAAATGGACTTGACAAATAAACTTAAATATTCCATTTCTAACTAATTTAGGGATTAATTACTCTTTTCTTGTAACTCAGGATTCTTTGCACGTTGATACCAAATGATACATGCCATGATAATCAATGCCATTGGAGGTAAAACCATCAAACCATTGTTGATATATCCTGCATCATATAAACATTGTGGTATAACTTGGAATCCTAACAAAGCTCCGGAACCTAATAATTCGCGGAAAAATGCTACAATCACTAATATCAATGCATATCCTAACCCATTGCCTACACCATCCAAAAATGATTCCCATGGTCCGTTTTGTAAAGCAAACGCTTCCAATCGTCCCATCAATATACAGTTGGTTATAATCAAACCTACATATACTGACAACTGAACACTGACATCATAAACAAAAGCTTTCAATACCTGACTTACAATTGTTACCAATGTTGCAACTACAACCAACTGAACAATGATACGAATTCGATTGGGAATCGTTTTACGCAACATAGAAATAATAACATTTGAAAAGGCTGTAATGATAACCACAGACAATCCCATAACCAACGCAGGCTCTAACTTGGAAGTTACAGCTAACGCAGAACAAATACCTAATACCTGTACAGATACAGGGTTATTCAAACCTAATGGAGATAAAAATATCTCTTTATTCTTTTTTGAAAATAGTTCCATCGTAACTCTCTTATTTAGTTAGAAAACTCTTATACTTCGTCAAATAATCTTGAAGCATGTTACTCACACATCCGGATGTTACTGTTCCTCCGGAAATTCCATCTACTTCGCAACTTGCGTCTTGCACTTTACCATTCTTTACAACTTTCAACTTTACTTCTCCGTTGCTCATGGCTGTCTTTCCTGAAAAACGTCCTTGGAAATTAGGTGTTGCAATTTCTGCTCCCAATCCCGGAGTTTCTCCTTTATGTGAGAAAAATGCCCCATAGATGGTTTGTTTGTCATCATTCAAACATAAATAACCGCTTATTGCATCCCACATACCTTTTCCATACAAAGGCAAGATATATTTGGTTGCACCATTTACGTCACATACAAAAACAGCTAAACGGTCATCTTCTGCTCCTAAATCAAATCCGCCATTTTCTGAAATGGTATTTCCATTTAAATCAATAATTAAATCTGACTTTATATATTGATTATACGTTTTTTCTGCATCCTCTACATCCGTAATATTCAACGATGTAAGAATTTGTTTCATCTTATCCAACTCTACATTCTTATCTTGACGCTCCTTCAAAGATGAAGAGACAAACGCCAATAGAAATGCTACGATAATCACCATTACCGAAGCATATATGATAGTATAACTATTACTATTTGTATTCATAACCTTCTGATATTTATAGTGATTACTTATTTGCTACTCTTTTTAATCTTCTATTGATATTGCTTTGTTTATAGCAATAGTTGATCAATGGAGTAAATAGATTCATTAACAAAATAGCCAACATCATTCCCTCAGGATAAGATCCTAAACAACGAATGACAACGGCAAAGAATCCTACTAAAAATCCATAGATACACTTTCCTCCATCTGTTCTTGGCGAAGTTACAGGGTCTGTTGCCATAAATACGGCTCCAAAGCAAAAACCTCCTAACAATAGATGTTCATACCAAGGCAATTGCATAATCGGATTTGCGCCCCACATATTAAACAAATAGGCGGTTACTCCTCCTCCGACAAAGATTGACAAAATGGTCTTCCAACTTGCAACCCCTGTCCATAACAAGAAGATAGCTCCCAAAGCAATCGCTATTACGCTGGTCTCTCCAATAGAGCCCGGAATCAAACCTATAATCATATCCATCGTAGAAATAGGTTCTCCTACAGCATTTGTTATTGTCTCTAAAGTCCCTTCTGCTCCTTTTGCCTGACCTAATGCTGTTGCTCCGGTAAATCCATCTACCAATGAATTGGCTGAACCAATGCCCAATACAGGCTCTGTTGTTACCCATACAGACTCTCCTGACATCTTGGTCGGATAGGCAAAGAACAAAAATGCTCTGGTTACTAATGCTACATTGAAAATATTATATCCTGTTCCACCAAATACCTCCTTTGCAAATATTACTGCAAATGCTGTTGCAACTGCCAAAATCCATAACGGACACTCAACAGGAACTATCATAGGTATCAATAATCCGGATACCAAAAAACCTTCGTGAATCTCTTCGCCTTTAAATTGAGCTACAATAAACTCAATTCCTAAACCTACTAAATAAGATACCACAATTTTAGGTAAAACTACCATCAAACCAAATGCAAAACAAGCCCAGAATGAAGCCTCTTCTCCATTTACTAAATAATGTTGGAAACCTACATTATAGATACCAAATAAAAGTGCCGGCAACAATGCTATAACCACCATTGACATGGCTCTCTTGGAATCATTGCAATCGTGTATATGGCTTCCTCTTTTCGCTGTTGTATTGGGAACAAACAAAAATGTTTCAAATCCATCAAATACAGAACGAAAAGCGTGAAACTTTCCACCCTCTTCAAAAGATGGTTTCACTTTGTCGAGAAAATTCCTTAACGCTTTCAATTTATTATTATTTAATTAGTTACACAAATTAAGACAACTCTTGACGAATATAATCTAATCCCTCTCTGACAATTCGTTGGGTCTCGATTTTAGATGTACATACAAACTCGCACAAGGCAAAATCTTCCGGAGCAACTTCGTAAATTCCTAATTGTTCCATCTCATCTATGTTTTGCGCGATTATGGCTTTTACCAAAAATTCCGGCAAAATATCCATCGGAAATACCTTATCATACTCTCCGGATAGAATGAATGCTCTCTCTCCTCCATTGATGTTAGTATCCAAAGCATACTCTTTCTTACCTAACAACCATGAGAAATAAGAATGATTGATACTAAATTTATTCAATCTTGGCATAATCCAACCCAAAAACTCATTATTCTTATCTCCTTCAGGAATTACAGTAACTTGTGATTCAAATGCTCCTAATGATCCATTAGACGATATTTGTGTTCCTGTTAACGGATTTCCGCTGATATAACGTACATTCTCATCTTTTACATTGTTCTTAACAATGTTCTCGATTGATTCGCCATACACCAATTTGTAATAAGCTGGTTCCTTGATTGAAGATCCTGTCAATGCTATAGTGCGAGTAAAATCCAAGGAGCCGCTCTTAAATGCTGCTCCAATCATTGCAACATCTTGAGCATTCACACACCATGCAATCTCCCCTTTATTAATTGGATCGATGTGATGTATCTGAACTCCTACATTTCCTGCTGGGTGTGGTCCGCTGAACTCATGCAACTCTACACCTCTACTCATTTTAAAAATCTTAGAGGCTGAAGATGCATTGGTGCTGAGATGAATTTTCCCGCTTGTCAACTTAGATAAAGCATCCAATCCTAATTGAAACTCCTCTTCACGTCCTACCAATACAAAATCGTAGTTAGGCGCCAACGGAGCAGAATCAAATCCGGAAATAAATATTGCTTTCGGATTGTCATTGGGATTGGCAATCACATCAAATGGTCTTTGACGAATAAAACTAAACAATCCCGCATTCAATAATGCCTCTTTTACTTGTTCTTTTGTTAATTCGGACGGACGTGTTTTGATAAATGATTCCGACTCAAACTTACCATCAGACTTAATTTGAATATCCAATACTTTTCTCTTGGCTCCTCTGTTCACAGAGACTACTTCACCACTTACTGGAGAAACAAACTTAAGCTCCGGATTCATCTTACTGTAAAATAAGACACTTCCAACCTTAACTTGATCTCCATCCTTTACAATGACTTTCGGTTTTATACCGACAAAATCATCCGGCCTAACTGAGAAGGTTGCAGAATGGTCAACTTTCTGTATTGACTCTTTTGCCTTTCCCAGCAAAGGAATATCAAGCCCTTTTTTTAACCTAATTATTCCAGACATAAATTAATTATTTTGTTTTCTTTTATATCTACTATTGTACATCCCAAAAATCATTCAAACATAATTTTTTTAGGGATAGTCAAACTGAAATTACTCAAAATAACCTCGTATCAATCCTCTCTCTGAAGATTTCAAGAATGATACCACAGCCTCTTTTTCAACCGATTCTGGAATCTCCTCTTCAATTTTCATCAAAGCTTGAGTGGTATTTAATCCGGATTGATACAATAAACGATATATATTCTGAATATCACTTATTTGTTCCTTAGTATATCCTCTTCTTCTTAGTCCAACTATATTTAACCCTACATAAGCCAATGGGTCACGACCGGCAGTCACATATGGAGGAACATCTTTCCCTACTCGAGAACCACCTTGAACAATTACATGAGCTCCAATATGAGAGAATTGATGCACCAAAACACTACCTGACAAAATTGCGTAATCATCTATCACAACTTCGCCGGCAATTTGACTGGCATTTCCTATAATGATGTTATCACCCAATTTACAATCATGCGCAATGTGAGAATAGGCCATCAACAAACAGTTAGATCCAACAATGGTAGTTCCTTTGGAAGCTGTACCCCTGTTAATGGTTACACACTCTCTGACAGTGGTGTTGTCTCCAACCACCGCTGTTGTAACTTCACCTCTAAACTTCAAATCTTGTGGCACTGCAGAGATAACCGCATTAGGAAAAATGGTTACATTTTTTCCAATTCTTGCACCAGACAAAATAGTTGCATGAGACATTACAACTGTTCCATCACCAATTTCTACATCCTTGTCTATATAAACAAACGGACCAATCTCTACATTGGCTCCAATTTTTGCTTCTGGATGAACAAATGACATTTCTTTAAACATAATAACTATTTATTTTTTACCACTTGCGCCAAAAATTCTGCTTCAACCGCAATTTTATTGGCAACAATGGCGTATCCTTTCATATATGCACTTCCTCTACGAATATCTGTCATCAAATCAACTTTAAAGATAACCGTATCTCCAGGAAGCACCTTGCTCCTAAACTTAACATTGTCTATCTTCAGTAAATAAGTAGAATAACGTTCCGGCTCCTCCAATTTCGTCAAAACTAATATACCGGCAGTTTGCGCCATAGCTTCAACTAATAATACTCCCGGCATAACAGGCTCATCAGGGAAATGACCTTGAAAAAAATCTTCATTTCCAGTCACATTTTTCACCCCAACAACCCCTCTATCTCTTATTTCTATAATCTTGTCAATTAATAAAAACGGCCATCTATGAGGCAACAATTTTTTCAACGCAACCAAATCCAACAATGGTTCTTTCGCCGGATTATAATGTGGCATTACAAAGCCTTGTTTCTTGATCAATGAATAGATCTTCTTAGCAAAATCAGTATTTACCTTATGACCTGGACAAGTTGCGATAACATGTCCTTTCAAAGGTTTTCCAATCAAAGACAAATCACCAATCAAATCCAATAATTTATGACGAGCCGGCTCATTATCAAAAGCCAACGGACGTTTTTGCAAATAACCTAAATCAGATACATTAATGCGAGGCATATTCAACTTATCCGTCAACTCATTTACATCCGCTTCGTTCATCTGTTGATCATAAATAACAATTGCATTGTCTAAATCCCCACCCTTAATCAAATTCATCTTTAACAATGCTGCAATTTCACGAACAAAAACAAAAGTTCTACAAGAAGATATTTCAGATTTAAACTCACTGAAATCATTCATAGTAGCAAATTGATTAGACAATATCGGAGATGGATAGGTTACCAATACATTCGCACTAAATTCTTCACTTGGCAAAATAACAATTGAAGAACCTATTGCCTCATCCTTGTACTCAATCCTCTCATGAACAACAAAATAGTCCCTATCTGCTGTTTGTTCTTCCGTTCCTACTCGCTCCAACGCCTCTACATAATAAGCCGCAGAACCATCCAAAATAGGAAATTCCGGACCATCTACCTCCATCAAACAATTATCGACCCCAAAGGCATACAAGGCTGCCATGGCATGTTCTATCGTACTAACCTTTGCTTCTCCTTTAGCAATAACGGTTCCTCTTGAAGTCTCAACTACATTTTCTGCAAGAGCCTCAATTTCGGGAGCACCAGCCAAGTCAACACGTTTAATCCTGCGACCAAAATTATTGGGAGCAGGATGAAATGTCAAAGTGGTTACAACACCTGAATGCAAACCTTTGCCTTTCAGGGTAAATGACTCCTTTATGGTTTTCTGTTTTGTTATCATTTTTTACTTCTCTAACAATCTACTCAACTCATCAATTTTCTTTTTCAAATCGTTCAACTGATTACGCATGGCAGGGAGCTGACGAAAACATGCATACGATCTTTGAAAATCATTTAATTTTAATTGCGGATAACCTGAATAGGCTGCATTCGGCTCAGTCAAATCCTTTGTCACACCGGCACGCGCAGCCAATATTGTTCCATCTGCCATATTCACATGTCCAACAACTCCGGACTGTCCGCCAAACATACATCTTTTTCCTATCTTAGATGAACCTGCAATACCAGTCAAGGCTGCCATAACAGTATCCTCTCCCACCTCTACATTATGTGCAATCTGAATCAAATTATCCAATTTTGCACCTCGCTTAATCAGTGTTGTTCCCATTGTAGAACGATCTACCGTTGTGTTGGCTCCAATTTCAACATCCGACTCAAGAGTCACAATTCCAATCTGCGGAATCTTATCGTAATGTCCATCTGCTGAAGGGGCAAAACCAAATCCATCTGACCCCAACACACAACCGGCATGAAGAATACAACGATCACCGATTTTGCATCCATGATAGATAGTCACATTCGGATACAATATCACATTATCTCCAATTGTCACATTCTCTCCGATATATACATGAGGATATATCTGAACATTTTTTCCAATCTTTACCCCAGACTCAACAACTGCATAAGGCCCAATATATGCATTCTCTCCAATCGTAGCACTCTCTGAAATAGATGCTAATGAAGATACACCTTGCTTTTTAGGCTTCATACTCTCTACCAAAGACAATAACATTGCCAAAGCTTCATAAGAATTGGCAACCTTGATTAAGGTCGCTCCAATCTCTTTCTCCGGCACAAAATCTGAATTTACCAAAACAACACTTGCTTTCGTAGTGTATATGTACTCGGTATACTTAGGGTTAGAAAGAAAAGTTAGCGTTCCTGGACGTCCCTCTTCAATCTTTGAAAAATCGGATACCTTTATCGTTGAGTCCCCAACGACCTCTCCTTTTAAAAAGTCAGCAATCTGTTGCGCTGAAAATTCCATATAGCTATATATTTTTTTTTGCAAATTTAAGAATAAATAAGATAGAACGAAATTTAAATGAAAAAAAGAAAGTTTATTCTACTCAATATTTTTAAATTTCAATAAACAAATATAAATATTAATAACATTTAATATTATTTATCAAGATAAAATTCAAACAACTTCTCTCTTCAAAATCATCAAAATCCAATCGTCCTAATCCTAAAAAGGTAATAACCTATTCCAGGTCACAATCCTTCATATAACAAAAATAGTATTTTTGCTCATGTTTACTCATCAACGAAATATCCAACAAATCGGATGATTCAGTAATATCTTTCAGTTCTTGAGTTGAATACAACACTTTTATTGAATCTGATTTAGACTTGTATGTGTAGGCCGAAACCGGATGAACCACCAATAAATATTTAGCCTCTTCCTTGGTTATTCCCAACTTCTCACTATACCTTTTTAAATAATCATCTAATTCTGATTCTTGCACCATCTCCTGCCTTACTTCCACCTTAAACAACCGTCTCCAAAGCATATTATGACAAAGAAAAGAGAGAACCTTATCCGAACAGTTACTCCACACTTTCATCGCACTCATTATATCTGAATCATCAAAAAGGGCGTAATTCTCCATAATTTTTTCATCATTCTTAAAATCCTCCTTTGAAATATTGTTACTCAAAAACAATTTCAATTGAGGGGAGGCAAAAAGCTCCATACCGCCCATCATCAACTCTTTTGCTCTATTCAAAATCTTTATCAACAACTGCTCTGCCGAAACTGAAGTTTTATGCAAATAAACCTGCCAATACATCATTCTCCTCGCCACCAAAAATTTCTCAATCGAGTAAACTCCTTTTGCCTCTACAACCAAATGATCATCATGCACATTCAACATTTTGATAATACGCGCTGCTCCCACAGAACCTTCCACCACTCCCGTAAAAAAACTATCTCGAATCAAATAATCCAATCGGTCCATATCCAACTGGCTAGATACCAACTGATGTAGAAATTTCTTTTTATAGTTATTTTGAAAAATCTCCAGAGCCATATCCAACTGACCATTTAAATCCCGATTGATACGTTCCATCATCATCATAGAAATCTCTTCATGCGAAACGCCGGTAACCAAAGTATCTTCCAACACATGAGAAAAAGGGGCATGCCCCAAATCATGCATTAAAATTGCTGCTAAAACAGCATTAGACTCCTCCTCCGTAATTTCATTCCCCTTAGAACGCAACTGAGAAATAGCTTCTGTCATCAGATGCATAGCTCCCAATGAGTGCTGAAAACGAGTATGTTGTGCACCGGGATACACCATGTAACTCAACCCCAACTGCTTCACTCTATTCAACCGTTGAAAATAGGGATGTTGAATTATATCATAATGCAGCTCACACGGAATGGAAATAAATCCATGTACGGGATCGTTGATGATCTTCCGTTTATTATACATATTTATATATAGTCGTTATTACAACAAATTTTTCAAACAATCTTCCATCTGTTTTTGCACCTTCAAAGCTTCCTGACGAGCTGCTGCAGCATAATCTTCACCGGAAGATGCATATAATATGGCTCTTGAAGAATTAACCAATAGTCCGCATTGGTCATTCATTCCGTATTTCACAACTTCTTCCAAACTTCCTCCCTGCGCTCCGATTCCCGGTACCAATAAGAAGTGATTAGGAATAATAGCTCTGATATCAGATAACATCTCTGCCTTTGTTGCTCCAACAACATACATCATATTGTTTTCATCGCCCCATTTCTTAGAGGTATTCAACACCTTCTCGAACAAACGCTCTCCACTCTCTTTATCCTCCATAAATTGGAAATCAAATGCACCTTTATTTGAGGTTAAAGCCAACAAAGTAACCCACTTTCCTTCGTAGGTCAAAAAGGGAGAAACAGAATCTTCACCCATATAAGGAGCCACTGTCACCGAATCAAAATCTATCGCTCCGAAAAATGTTCTTGCATACATTGCAGATGTATTTCCAATATCTCCTCGTTTAGCATCTGCTATTATAAATTGGTCGGGATAATTGCTTCTTATGTATTCCACTGTACGCTCCAAAACATCCCATCCCTGAACTCCTAAGCTCTCGTAAAATGCAATATTTGGCTTATAGGCAACACATAAATCAGCTGTCGCATCAATAATAGCCTTATTAAACTCAAAAATAGGATCTAACTCTCCCTCTTGGTCAAATAAAAACTCCGGAATTTTATTTACATCCGTATCCAATCCTACGCACAAAAACGACTTTTTGCGTTTAATGTTTTCAAATAATTCTTCTCTATTCATTTATGCAAACTTTATGCTTTTAAACTTAATGCAATAATATTTTGGCAATTGTAAGAAGCTGTTTAAATTTTATTTAAAAAAAAATTAGAGTTTCACTCTCTGATTTTCGGCATCTTTGAGATTCTTTTTAACCTATTTTTATTCTCCTTTTTTGATAATAGTCCACTATTTTCTGCAAAAGAAGACTAAAAATAGATTTAAAAATCTCTCTCAAATATGCTCGAAATAAAATTTAAACAACTT
>JAGBVI010000111.1 GCA_017630395.1 Paludibacteraceae bacterium | reverse complement strand
TTATTTTTTTCCTTAGCCCAGACGCTTCCTTCTTTTATTTCAAAGTGGAATTGATGGTATTATGTATCTTAATACATAACCTCCCTCTTCCTTGTGCTTTGCTGTCTGAATCAAATATATTCAAAGATCACTTTCTTTTTTTTCTCTTACCACCTTCGTGGCTAGGCTTCCTTTTCAAAAGCGAGTGCAAAGATAGAGCCTTTTTTATTTCCCACCAAATGTTTTGACGAAAAAATTTGAAAAAAATTGAAAATTTTTACTAACTCGCTTATAATCAACACTCTATTTTTTGTTTTTTTTGGGGACCATTTTATATTTAGACATACAAAAAGAAGAAAAATACGTCTATAAAAGAGTACTCCATGAGAATATTAAGGAGTTTTTTATATTCTTTTTCGGTGTTTTAGAATTAATTTAGAGTAAATTGCAGTGAGAAAGGAACAACATTGTGAGCTCTTTGAGAAAGAAACTACAAATCAAAAAGGATTGCAAATCCCCTTTTGTTAATGATATCTATATTATAATAAGGTAAGTTTATAAAACACCCCTTAAATCATAATTTTTTCTTATAATATATGTATCGTTCTACACAAAGATGTCCAACCCTAATTCGGCGCTCTTAAAGAAAAGATTAATAGAAAAAAATCATCATCAAAGAAAGATTTATTTAAAAGGGCCTCACTCTTATCACAAATTTTCAACAAGATCCACTCGAAACTCACAAGTACAAAATCTCTTTTAAAAGATTTGGGGAATATTTCAAAAAGGATTATATTTGTCGCCATAAATCAGAAACCCGGATAAAACTGGAATAGACTGAATAATCATTAACACTTAATATACAATGAAAAACTATTTAAAATTGGGGCTAATTCCCATACTTTTAACCATTTTACCAACATTAATTCAAGCACAAATTAAAGTTGAAGCAGAAAACTATTCAGATGCAAAGAGCCTAAAAACTGAAATTATTTTAGAAAACAACAATACATCTGTAGGCTATTTTGACGAATTAGGAGAAAAACTCACCTACGAAGTATCCATTCCTGAGAGTGGACTTTATCAATTCTCATTCAAGTACTTAGCAGGGAAGGCTGGTTCCCTTAAAATAGAAGATTCAGAAGGAGCCTCATTTATTTTTGAGACAGAAGCCAATTTAACCAGTGGAAACTGGTGGGAGCTACCCATGAACAATTGGCCTGCATTCCCTACCGAAGATGGAGCACTTTTCTATTTTGAAAAAGGGACTCAAACGTTTTATGTTATAAACATGGGAACCGGATTAAATATTGATTATTTTTCGTTAACAAAATCTTCCTCGACAGACGATGTTGTTACAAAAATCAGAACAAACCCAAGCAAAATTGAAATAATGCCAAATGAAACTACAAATATCATTGCCAATGGATTAAATGCATCTGGAGAGATTGTTGCAAAACCTATTCACTGGTCAGACAATGCGATTAATGGGGAGTATAAAGCAGGTACTTCCTTAGGTTCAGACATCATAACGATAAAAATTGGAGATATAGAAAAAGAGGTGAAAGTATCCATCTGCAATCCAGAGAAAAAACAAGAATTTGTAGTAAGTAAACATGGGCAACTCAGCGTAAAAGGAGGTTCTATCTGTGATGCATCTGGGAATAAGGTAAGCCTAATGGGACCTAGTTTCTATTGGAGTTGTTCTGCCGCATTATGGTGGACAAAAGAAACTGTTGACTACCTAGTATCTGAATACAATGTACAAATCATACGTCTTCCTGTTTCCATAGCACCTAGCGAAGGAAGTCCATGGAATGGAGATCCTACTTGGAACGAGGACAACTACTATCATCGTCCTGAATATAGTAAAAAATTGGTTGACGAAGTAGTTAAAGCGGCAATAGAAAATGACATATATGTAATTATCGACTTTCACGAACACCACGCAGAACATTGGGTAGATTTATCCAAAGAATTTTTCACCTACTTTGCAACCAAATGGGGAAAATATCCAAACGTTATGTACGAAATCTACAACGAACCAATGACAGACAATTCAACGGTAGTAAATTATGCAAAACAAATCATTCCTGTTATTCGTAACATTGACAGCAAAAACATCATTATTGTAGGGTCCACGCAATACTCACGTGAACCACACAATGTTACTCAAGCAGGCGAAGGATATTCTAATATCGCCTACACATGGCACGGATATGTAGAATGGGGACATCAAGATGATTGGAATTCACATTCAGACTGGGCAAATTCCGTACCGATTGTCGTTACAGAATGGGGAGTAAATTGGAGTAAAAATGACGGAGGCCTAATCAATGTATACAAAAGTAAATCTCTAATCAATTGCTTCTGGTCTGTCAACAATAAGGGAGGAGACGATGGAAAGTGGTCTATCCTCAATAGCAATTGTTACAAAATAAGCAATTGGAGCAATTCAGACTTAACAGAAAACGGAGCCTACCTTTTAGGAGTAACAAAGAGTTGGATCAATTACAAACCCGTTGTATTTGAAACATCAAGACCTTTCCGCTTAAGCATCTGTTCCGGCAAAACACTTACAATGCCGGTTTCGGAACTATCTCTAACCGGGGAAGCTACAGGAGGGACTGAACAATACACCTACCAATGGAAACAAATTTCAGGTCCATCACAAGCAACAATAATCTCTTCCAACACAGCTACAACAAAAGTAACCGGGCTTGAAGCAGGAACCTACGTATTCAATTTATATGCAACAGACGGAGAAGAAGAACTAGATGAAAGTGTTAAATTCATTATTCGTCCTGAAGGTTACGTAGAACCTGGCTTAATAGACGACTTAGAAGATGGAGACTACATTAGCTTATGGAAAGGAAACTGGAAGACATTTGATGATCAAAAACAAAACGCCAATCCACACTCTAACGTAGAGATGAGTACCTCCGATGGATCTCTTAAAATTCAATATAAATTAGGAAATAAATGGCAAGGAGATGGTTGGATGGGAGATCCATATTGTGGGTTTGAATTATACATGAATGAAAATAAAAACGGAGAAAACTTGAGTGAATGTACAAAAATCACCTACAAATATAAGGGAGCTTCTCACGATTTCCGAGCAGAAACAGGAGCAGTGAAAGATGAAGATTATCATAGTATTCACATGAGTTCATCTGATAGTTGGACAACCGCGAGCATCGATTGGAGTTCACTAAAACAAGCATCTGATTGGGGTGAGGATAAAGATTTAGAAAAGAGCGATATAGTAAAGTTTAGTTGGCAATTCAAAGGTAGTGCCAACGAAGGCGGCACACTAGAAATAGATGATATTGTATGTGAAGGGATGACCTACTCTATCTCGACTTCCCTATCCCCTATTTCTCAAAATTCTAACTTTACATTATACCCAAATCCAAGTAAGGATGGCACTTGCCACATAATTGTAGAGGAGGTCACCCAGATAGAAATTATTGATATAATGGGACAAGTAATAAAAGAGATGAAAGCCATACCAATGTTTGACAATGAAATAAGAATTAACAAATCCGGCATATACTTTATAAAAGCAGGAAATGACGTAAAAAAATTAATCATAAAATAAAAACGCAAAATTCTCTATAGACGAAGGAAGCATCTATTTCAGGGTGCTTCCTTTTTTTTGCCTTGATTAGGATGGTTAATTTTTATTAAATTTTCAATATTGCAACTTTACGGCAATTCTTGGCACACTATTTGTAGGGATAAGAAAATAAAAAACTATTACACTTAAATTAAATAGGAAATAAAATGAAGAAAAAGGTTATATTGTTAATCACATGCGTTTTTAGTCTTCTGATTTATAGTATAAGTTCGCACGGGCAAATAACAGATATAAAAAGCAATTTAACACCCTCAAAAGAATTTTTCACCAATGACACGCTTAATTTCCGTGGCGATTACATTTACATTGGAAATACCAATTCAGAATTAATTAATGTTGCAGTTAGCGACAATCCAAATATAAATGAAGAACCTGGAGACATTCAACATATCGGGGGAGATGGTAACACGATTTTCAATAGTAGCAGCGCCAAATTTTGCTTTAAAATACAAAATTGGTGTACGAATGATAAAATACTACATGCACAATTAATTTGGTGTGGAAAATCAGCAGTAGCAGATAGAAACAAAGTTAAATGGGCATTAAACGATGGTAAGTACAATGAAATAACCGGAGACTTACGAACAGTAACGGGAAATGACGAACGAACCGGAAAAGATTTCTACTCCTGCATCGCTAATATAACAGAAGAATTAAATAAATTACTATTTACTCAAGACCCTGGAAATCAATTAAAAAATAACGAATTGACATTTACAGTTGCCAACATACATACAGAGTTAACGGGAGGAAGTAATAAATTTTCCGGATGGAATCTTTTAATTGTTTACCAACAAAAGGAAAATGAAGAACGAGAAGTATATGTATATAACGACCCCATATTTGGAGAGGCAGGACAATACCCCTATACAGGAAGCAACATTGATATAACCTACAAACTCTCTAAAGCCTACTCTGGGATTGGAGACTTCATGATATCCATGACCACGGCTGGAGGATTCAAAACAAATATAGACAACTGTACCTTCAGTACAAGTAACACACAGCAATTTAATGCAATTGGTTTATTTAGCAATGTCATAAATATAGATCCAATAGATTCTATGAATTGCGAGCCATCAAACAACAACGGATATACTAGAGGATTTGACCTTCATACAATAAATATATCTAACACTGTGCAACAATATAAAAATAGTAATATATGGCCATTCATGGATTCTCAAAAGGATGAAATCAAGCTTAAAATACCTGGTCAAAATGAACATCACTACATACTAAACACAGTAATTAGCACAAATCCTCCCAAACACCCGGAAATGGAGGCAATACAAAGTGCAAAGAACGGCTCTTCACCTTCATGTATTGAATATAACATAGATATCTATACAGGAGAAAATGTTGAACGTTTAAACGAATTTAAACTAGATATTCAATTACCTGAAAACACAGTATCCATTTCTAATTTCAGTATAACAAGTGACTTTCTATCCACTGATTTAAATAAAGAACTAATAGGTGAAAAACATGCAATAGGGGTAAACTCAAATAATAATTACAATAAGGGAAAACAAAATGATGGTTGGATAGAAATTCCAATCAATAATAACACCCTTATTCAAACATTAAAAACAGAGTTAAATGAACAACTCAAGAAATCTATTGGTCAACATCCAACTTTAAAAATACAATACGCAGATACCATTTCAAAATTCTTAAGAAACCGAACTATTTTTACTTTTAAATATGAGGCTTGCGTTGACTCTTCATATTATGCTTTAAACAGCATGATGACAGGAAAAAAACCTCAAATTATATCTCAAGCAGATTTATCTGTAGTTGGAGATATTAGTAAAAAGGAAAGTCACTCCTTTAGTAATGATGAGGAGTCTGCACTTGAATCTCTAAAATCATGTGAAGAATTCTATGGGATGGGAAGCGGCACTCCATTTGGAGGTGGTGGCAATAGTAACGGTGGGAATGGTGGTGGACCGGGAGGAAATATTCGAAACGGGAAACCCACCTCCATAGATATTAATATAGAAGTTGGTTGTCCGGATTTACCTAGAGAATTAGAGATTCTCACTTGTGCTGATTCTTGTTTCAGCATTGACAGTATAAAAAGTGTATTAAAAAGAAGTTCTAATGGGAAGTATGACATCGACACAATAGTACAAAGAGAGAAAGAAATGTGGAAGAAAATTAAACGAGATAGTTTGATAAAGATTTGCCAACTTCCTGCTCTACTTCATGACACTATAAATGCAAACAATATCATACATACAGACTCTTCAAGCTGGTATTTAATGAATCGTTATTGGCACAAATTCGACAATGTAAAAAATTACTCTGAAAATGACTCTCTGGACTTATTACGGTTCTTTGTTGATACATGCGGATTAGACGCATATACCGTAACCCACAAAATACTCACTCGCATACGTCCAATTATTGAAATTCCGGAAGACACCACCTACCTCGATTATAAATTAAATAGCACCAATAGCGATTGGATAGATTCGAATGGGAACTTTTGTGTCCCTGCTAAAGATACTACATACCATATAGACCTCGTATGTCCATATAAGAATACCCTTCCAGCAACTTCATCGTGTTCAGGACCTATCG
Source organism: Paludibacteraceae bacterium (assembly GCA_017630395.1). Taxonomy (GTDB): domain Bacteria; phylum Bacteroidota; class Bacteroidia; order Bacteroidales; family Paludibacteraceae; genus UBA1181. The sequence goes on along the minus strand of JAGBVI010000111.1, from coordinate 16,361 downwards.
ATGTAGCCGTAAAAGTTATAGAAGTACCTCAACCCATTATCAAACGAGGTGAAGAAGAATTAAAATCCGGAGGTACAATTCAATATTGCTTGGATGATAAAGTAAGTAGTTTATCAGTAATAAAAACTACTTCTACAAATAATATACTTCTTGATTCCAAGGGAACAAAAATTCAAGAAAAAGGTGACACTTTATATTGGTTGCCAAATATTAAGACTCACAAAGAGCAATTGGATTCATTCTATTTTTCTCAAGAAACAAATGGAGGATGTATTGGAGAACCTTTTAAACTTTACATAGAAGTATTAGATGTTCGTGTTGATGAAACTCCTACAATCATGAACGACACTATAGTTTGTATATCAAACAACCTAGACTCTATAACCGTAAAACTTAGCGACTATATAGACGTTGAAACAAAGAAAAAATCTGGATTTAATCTTAGATGGTATTGCATAGGGAATAAAGATAGCATAATAGCTGAAAAAGTTGATTCCATAAAGTTGGCAACAGATTTGGTTGGAGAATTCAAAATTGGAGTTGTCTATTATTATCAAGGCTGTGAAAGTGATAAAGCAATATTCACTCTTAACGTTAAGCCGCTTCCAAAGAAATTACTTGCTCCTGAAATCTCGTTATGTCAATACCTTACTCCAGACTCAACCTTTATTGCGTCTAATATAATAAAGCAAAAGGACACTGATCATATTCATTGGTACTCAGCTAAAGAAGCGAATTTTACATTAGAAGACACAGCATCTCTATCTTCCTTATTAGAAAAATTTGATTATTCTGTCGCAGGAAAAAAGGAAATAGTCGTTGCTCCTATCAGCAAATTTGGTTGCATGGGTGATACTACATTAATACCTATAAATATCAAGAATACAGATTCCACTGCAACTCGATTTTATAAAGACACAATAATGCTTTGTGAAGGAATTAGGCCCATATCGTTAGATTCAAACATTATTAAAACCGGTTATGAAAATAAACACAATTGGTTTTGGTATCAAGATAAAAACACCTATCTTCACAATAGTTTAACAGGACTTGTTAATAATGCCAACAAATATGATGCAACACCACTCTACAATACAGAGTTTTCTATGAAAAAAGAGTATTATGTCGTACGACTAGATAGTTTAACAATGTGTGCAAGTCGCCCAGCGAAAGTAACTGTTATTGTTAGCGATTCAATTAATTCAAAACCTCTTATAGGAGACACCGCAAAGAATACACCCGATTATGACAATCTATTAAAAATAGAGTCTTATTGTATTAATGCTCCAAATTATTGGCAAACATTACCTTTTAAAGCATCATCCGATGGATTAACAATTGAATATACGAAAAAACAAGATTTAAATGACAATTGTGATTCTCTTTGGGAAAACAAAAAAAAGGTATTAAATAAAGGTGGGATTCCATTACCATCGGAGCCTGGAAACGCTCTATATTGCATTCGAGAAGTAACTTCTAATAACTGCGCAGGTCCATGGGTTGATCTCCGTATCAGTGCAAGACCGTCTGTTGAAATAGAGCCACTGATAGATACATTTAAAATATGTCAGTTTGATAAAGATGTCAAATTATCCGAAAAAGATATTAAAAACAACGACGGATACATGGTTTACTTCTTCGATGCTGATAAAAAGCAAATAGAAAACCCTACTCTACTAAACTTTAATACTGATATTAGCGGAAAATTCTTATCAACACTCAATAATAATTTCTTCTATGTATCTTTCTATGATGGTAATAAAGATTGTCAAAGTAATTTAGTTGCTGTAGATGCCATCATTCATCCTAAGCCATCTCGTCCTGTTATTGAAGATGAGAACAAAAATTTGTTTTTCTGTGCGGATAATCAATTAATTACTATAAATGATTTCGCTGATGCATCTATCAACACTGCTGAGAATAACACAAAATTATTATGGTCAAATGAAACCATTCTTACCAATACAGATCAATATACTAACGTTTTCGTTAGACAAATTGACACAACTACTCAGTGCTTGGGAGATACCATTAACATCAATATAACCATTGAAAAGACTTTTGAGTTTACTCCAATCGATTCTATAACAGTGTGTTATAACATGCATGTGGATTTATGGAACACTATTGAGAAAAATATCCACACCAATAAGCAACCTCTGATTAAGGACGCAAAACCTGAATTTGCCATCTATCCAATTATCGGAAATATTCAACAACCAAAGTTAAGTCAAACCGAGGCTCAAAATATTAAATCAGAGGTTTTGCCTACCCAAGATCAAGTGCGCGATTTCCTTGTCGAAATTTGGGAACCAAAGAGCAGATGTATCGTTACAGACTCTATTCATATTCGATTTAAAGCACTTCCGACATTGAATAAATTAGAAAATAAAACTTTCTGTCAATACGAAGAATTTGACTTACCTACACCTTCTCCTGATTATCGATATGAGTGGAAAAATTTAGATGGTACTATTTTAAAAACATGGAATAATATCGCTTTGACAGGCGATAACACATTCCGATTAATTGCTACAACAAAAGATGACTATCAATGTCAAGATAGCATAAATTGGAACGTCAAAATTTTGGAAATTCCTGAAGTACCAATCGTTTTTGATACCTCATTTTGCCAAAATACAGGTCGTCATAACATTGATTATAAATTGCAAAGTACTATAAGTAATCCCGAGAGTGATTTGAACTTAAGATGGTTCAAAAATGGAGAATCTATTGACTATGTTAATACTGATACCTTATTCTCTTCTAACATTATTCAAGAAACTTACACTGCTGTGGTCACGAACATCAATACGCAGTGCTTCAATAATACCGACATTACTGTTTACACGCTGCAAAAAATTTCGCTAAACATGGAAGATGTAACTCCTGTTTGTGAACCTGAAACCATTAATGTAGCGAATAAGATTAGTGATTATATCAAAAATGCTCACCTGTTTGGCGGTAATACTCCTAGGTTATCATCTTGCTTTATTATTGAAAATGGAGTTGAGAAACAGATGAACATCAATGATCTTTCTGCCATTGAATTTGACGTTAATAACATTGAAAGAGAGTTTGGCTACAAAATGAGGGACTCAAAAGGGGTGTGTACGTCTTCTGACACCTTCAAAGTAACAATTAATCCAAAACCTTCTATCCCGACCATTGAAGGTGGGCAAGATACTCTTTTTTACTGCATCGACGATGCTCCATTCACTTTAACCGCACAAGCTAACGGTATTTTAAAGGACGTTGGTTTGTTTTGGGATAATGGAATCAAAGGAAATGTAACTCCAATAAACGAAGGAAACAGAACTTCTATCTATCGTGTAAATGCTATCGATACCATAACACAATGTAGTGGAGAATTTGCCAAAATTGTTGCTGCTATTGCTCCGTCAATCAAAACAGAACCAATTCAAGGGAAAGATACAATAGAACTATGTGCCGGAGAGACTATTAATCTTTGGGATTTAGCCTATAATTCTTTCAGCCACGAAGGTTTCTACAAATCTGAATTGATAATTACACAGTCCTTCAAAAATGGCAATGCAATCTCTCAGACCCTACTAGAACAAATTACATCTACTCAACAAGATACATCTTTGTATCAATTTGAAATCACAGATCCTTTATCCGGATGTTCTGCCTTAAATAAGGTGGTTCTTATTTTTCACGCAAAGCCTACAACTAAAATTGATGGAGAAACCAGAATTTGTCAAAATCTTGATTTAAGATTTAACACAGTTGGTGATGATCGACTCATCAACTTCGAGTGGAAAATTGATGATAAAACAGTAAGTACCGGAAATAGCTATCAACAAGAAAATTTACAAAAGGACTTCACTATTTCTTTGACGGCTACGTTAGACGAGTTAAAAAGTTGCTCATCTGTAATTACAAAAGATATTATTGTTAATCCTGCACCTAAAGAATTAGCTGATACGATTTATAATATTTGTCAAACAGATAAGCTTGTTAAAATCAATCGAAATAGAACTTCTGAAGAGATTGCTCAATATGCTATTTCTTGGTTTAACACAGATGGCTCTTTGCATTCTCAAGAGGAGGAAATTGATGTAGATCTTTCTCAAAGCAGAGTATTGGAATATGATGTAATGCTTACTAATCGAGCAACTTCTTGCAACGGTGAAAAGAGTAGAGTTACCATCAACATCCATCCTCGTATTCAATTCCAATGGAGCGACCCAGATACAATTTGTCCGCCAAATGAATATAATTTGTTACAAAATATTTTGACAAATATTTCCGGTGGCACTCACCCAAAATATCAATACACGTTATTAAATGGCGACACTGTAAGAGATGAAAATAAGATTGCTCAAAGTGGACTTTACACTGTATATTTCACCGATGACAATCAATGTGATGCCTCACAAGATGTGAAAGTTCAATTCTTCAAACGTCCGGAAATTCCTACTCTTATTGCTGAAGATATTGTATGCCAAGGTATTGGAGATATCCAATTCTCTGCCAAGAAAAATGGAGAAGATGTGCTAAATCAAACATTCGAATGGAAAGAGGGCAACCAAACCTCATTGTCCGACCAATTAAGCGTCTCTACAGAGGAGTACGGCATCAGAAACTTTATTTTAACGGCCGTTGACACCTTGACTCAATGTAGAAGTGAAGAGTTAAACTTCAAATTAGATATTCGCGAGAAGATTAAGTTCTCTCCTATCGAACCGTTAGAAAGTTGTTTTGATGTCCCTGTTGATTTAACTTTGGCTACACAAAATGCATATAGCGGTAATGACGAAGAGAAAATATTAACCTATTTCACCTTAAACAGCAACAATAGTTTATCATTGATTAATGATCCTACCCAAGTCCTTTCAAGCGGTAAAGTGATTATCAAGGCGAATGAATCTGAATCCGGCTGCTACCGAGAAGATACCATCGTCGTAGATATAAAACAACCGTTAGGAATTGCCGCAGATGGTACTACAACTATTTGTGAAGGGGAGGAAATCTATGACCTGACAGCTATCAATGCAGACCGCTATAGTTGGGTTAGACAAGATGGTGCTAAAGTGGAATCAACTTTGTTCCCATTCGGAAATTCTGTAACACAATCCGAAACATTCCGCCTATATGGAGAGAAAAAGATAGGCAATATATTCTGTATGGATAGTACCGACGTTGAAATTACAGTTAATTTAAATCCAAAGAGATTGGCTGATAGTTCCTTAGTTTATTGCCAAACAATCAATGGCAAGGAAGAATTAAACTTTTTAACCGATAACAGAACAGGGGAGATTTTAAAAATAAAATGGTTTACCGAAAATAATACAGAGTTATTCTCTGAAAATGAGCTACCATCAATAAATACAAGCAACGACTCGGTCTATGCAATCTATGCAAAACAAATCAATAGCACAACAGGTTGTGAAAGTGAATTGGCAACTATCAAGATAAACATATTACCACAAATAGAAGTTCCAACTATAGATAGTACAACATGTCAACCTAATATTATCAACTTGGAAAAATTAGGTACAATAGGAGTAAGTGCAAAAGAATATTCAAAAAATATTATTATAGAGAGCATAGGAGTCACAAACGAAACAGATAGAAGTATCGTGACACCGATCAATAACAGCACTCAAATTTCCGAAAACGGAATATACCGAATATTTTATAACTACACACTTGGCGATGTTACTTGTAGAAATACAACCGATGCAAAATTAACATTCTTACAGCAGCCACAAAAGCCATCAATTGCCAATCAATCATTCTGCCAAAACACGGGAGAAGTTGAATTAACAGGAACACCTTCCTACACCAATTTACGACTAATTTGGGAAGATCTTTCAGTCTATCCGAGTCGAATCGATACAAATACCACTACTGTATCAACCGAATTAGCAACAGAAAAGAGCATCAAAGTTCGTCATATTCAAGACAATAGTGGATGTATAAGTGCAGACACTATTATTCGGGTAAAGATTTTACCTGAATTAATTGCCATGGATTTAGACACCTCGATTTGTTATGGAGAAAGTGTAAATCTTCGAGAAATGGTTGAAAACAACCATCGCAACAATCCTCTAATAAACAACATTCAGTTTAAAAACTTGGATGCAATGCAATTTGATGAGAAAAAAGTTGAAAATACGAGTCTGTACCAAGCCTACTTCTCAGATGCTTCTGGGGTATGTAGGGACACTAGTCTTGTCCAAATTAATGTAAACAATCCGGTAGAAATTACGCTCGAAGGCGCCACCCCTTCGATATGTGCCCAAGAGGTAATTCAGATAACTGCCTCCGGTGCTAATAATTATAAATGGAACGAGTTCAACGAGGGTGCAACGTTTACGTTAAAAACGACAACACCTCAAAAGATGCAGATAAATCTCAGAGCAAAACAAGCATTCAAAGAGATTTTCTGTTACAAAGACAGTACAATCTCCATTGAGGTTATGCCGGCAGTAGAACCATTAATATTAACTTACGACACTTGTAGTAAAAGTAAGATAACAACCGATTTAATTAAATCTAAATTTAACATCTCTGAAAATATTGATTCCATCTGGTACTATGATGCAGCTATCAGAAGAGATAATATTAGCAAAGTGTTAGAGGATGAAGGTAATTATCAATTACTTGCCACAAATCAATATGGATGTAAAGCGATTCATAATATGAAGGTAAACATGTACAATGTAGGTAAATTAGCTATTGAAAATGATAATTCAAAGATATACTGCTATAATGACACAATTACCTTCAAAGCAACCTCCGAGAACGAAAGTAAATTCACTTGGAAAAATAGTGACAATGATAGTATTCTCTATCAAGGCAATAACTATTGGGATAGCCTTAAGGCAAATACCAATTTAACATTAATCGCCTCTGAGGTGGTGATGGGTTGTAAAGATTCTATCTCGTTTACGGTAAATGTAAGAGAACAAACACCTATCATAGTAAGCGTGACTTCAAAAAAGGGTGAAACAAATGTATGTAAAGGGGATACTATAAAATTAGCTGTAGAAGGACTTAACTCTGTATCTTGGTTGTACAATGACACCATAATTGACTCGAATAGTTTAGAGATTATTGGAGAAAAAACTACAAAGATATATGCTTGGGGAAGAGACATTAATAATTGTCAGACCAATACAGAAAAAGTTGAAATAAATGTAGCCACGCTATCTAAGCCGATTATAAAGACGACCGAGTATTCCGATGAATATGATTTGTCTAAAGAAAAGACTAATATTGCTCTATACGCAGATGGTAATACTAATAACGGACAAATCACATACCAATGGCAAATTGGAAATGAAATAATGCATTCGTCAACAGAGAATAGTTTTTCCCATACATTTAGTGACGAGACGATTCACCTTAACAAAGATATTGAGGTAAATCTTTACTTAGAACACGAGTATGGATGTAAAGCATCTGCTTCAAGAATCCTTACCATTGACCCTTACCTATATGTACCCAATACATTACTTTACGGACACGGAATCATCTTTATGGAAGATTACGACTTGCAAATTTATGACAGAGTGGGAACCCTTATACATGAAGGGAAAGGATGGGATGGAACCTACAAAGGAAGACCTGCTATCGCCGATACCTATTTCTACTCATTGATGTACTACATAAAAGGAGAAAAACAATTTAAAACCGGTTATATCACTTTAGTAAGATAACATGAATTTAAAAAGATTATTTTATGGCATAGTACTTTCGACCCTTTGCATTCAGGCATTGGGTCAGGAAGTTCCTTTTTTCACCAATAAACAATTACAATACAACTATTTTAATCCCGGTTATATTCCGGAACTACAATATGCCTCTGTAGGAATCAGTGGTAAATTTCAATGGGTAGGATTGGAGGGGCAACCCATTGACGGTTTTTTCAGTGGAAAATACTTTTTCTTGGGAGCCCACTCTCAAATAGGATTTAATATGCTATACGATAAAATAGGTTACCAACAAGTCATAAATCCTAAATTAAACTATGCATTTTGCATTCCAATTGGTGATGACTGTTACCTCAACATGGGAATGAGTGCCGGATTAGTGAATAAGAATTATGATTACAACGAAATAGATTATGGGAATACCCTGACGAATGAACAAGCAAAGGAATTACTATCTAAATTGGAAAGGGGGAATGCAGCGGATATTGATGCAGGGTTTGAGATTTTAATTCAAAATCTTGAATTCGGTGGAGCTGTTAACCACTTGCTAAAAGGCAATGAAAGAATTACGATGAATAAGACGATTTTTGCTTTTGCCAACTATAATTTTCAAAGTTCAGAATGGTGGCGTCTCTCCCCTTTTTACACTTTCCTTGGAATTTTGGCTAATGATGAAAAAAATCACATTTGGAAACATCAAATGGGATTGCAATTTCACTATATAACCGATTACGATAATGTACCAATGGACCTTTTTTACATTGGTGCAGCCTACAGACATCCTCGTGAAGGGTCAGTGATGGCAGGATTTTCATTTGGATTTTTCTCCGTATTCTATTCTTACGATTACTTCTTTGGCGACCTAAGAAATAACACTCATGGCTCTCACGAAGTGGGAATAGAATTTAAGATTAAACAACATGACAGAGGTTGTTATGCAAACTATGGAAAAACAAGAAAAAAATTCACTCGTTACTTCCGAATGTAAAAGCAAGTACGAGTGGAATTTAAAAAATTGGACATAATAATCTACCTAACATAATTATGACATGACAAGAATATTATTCTGAGGGAAGATGCAATTCACTAACTGATTACTCCCCAATTAATTTTTTTCTTGGCTAATTGATTTAATTGAAGATTTAATAATAGATTTTTTTCCATTAGCAACTCTGGATCTTCATCTAAAATATCAATTGCCAATTGTCTGGCTTGTTGCACAATTTGTCCATCTGTTACTAAATTAGCAATCTTAAGATTAAATGGCACACCACTTTGTTGTGTACCCTCCAAATCACCAGGACCTCTCATTTTTAGATCCACTTCAGAAATTTCAAATCCATCACATGTTCTAGACATCACCTCCATTCGCTGCTTACTCTCTGATGATAGTTTAACTTGTGTCACCAATATACAATAAGATTGATCGGCACCGCGCCCTACCCTACCTCTTAGTTGGTGCAATTGAGATAATCCAAATCGGTCTGCACTCTCAATCATCATAACAGAGGCATTAGGAACATTCACTCCCACTTCGATAACGGTTGTTGCCACTAAAATCTGAGTAGCTCCAGAGACAAACTTTTGCATCTCTGCCTCCTTTTCTGCAGGCTTCATTTTTCCATGAACAATTCCTAAAGAATAGTGTGATTCAGGGAAAACATGCTTCAATTTTTCATATCCCGCGTCAAGATTTTCATAATCCATCTTTTCAGACTCCTGAATCATCGGATATACAATATAGATTTGACGTCCTAAAGCAATTTGCGATTTAATAAACTCGTACAAATCTGCCCTTTTCGTATCATAACGATGAATTGTTTGAATGGGTTTCCGTCCAGGAGGCAATTCGTCAATAATCGAAACATCCAAATCGCCATAAAGAGTCATGGCCAAAGTTCTTGGTATAGGCGTTGCCGTCATAACTAAAACATGAGGAGGCTGCTCACTTTTAGACCATAGTTTGGCTCTTTGCGCCACACCAAATCTGTGTTGTTCATCAATAATCACCATTCCTAAGCGAGGGAATTGAACCCAATCTTCCAACAAAGCATGTGTCCCAATTAAAATTTGAACTTTTCCGGCTTCTAATGCAGCTAAAATTCGCTCTCGCTCTTTCTTCTTAGTAGAACCGGTTAATAACTCTACACCAATTTCCAATGGAGCAAGCAATGTTGAGATTGTCTCATAATGTTGAGTTGCCAATATCTCTGTTGGAGCCATCATACTAGCTTGGAAATCGTTATCCAAAGCCATCAACATAGACATCAATGCTACCAAGGTTTTTCCGCTACCAACATCACCTTGCAACAATCTATTCATCTGCTTTCCACTACCAACATCCGCACGAATCTCCTTTAATACTCGCTTCTGTGCTTGGGTTAAATCAAACGGAATATGGTCATGATAAAAAGTATTAAAATAGTGTCCTATTTGAGAAAAGAGAAAACCTTTAAATCGTTTAGACCGAATTTTAGTTGTTCTAACAATACCCAACTGAATGAAAAACAACTCCTCCAACTTCAAACGGAATTGAGCCGCCTTTAACATCTCAAAACTTTTAGGATAATGAATGTTAACCAAAGCATCATGCAACGAAATTAAACCTACTCGTTTAATAATGTGTTCCGGAAGGGTTTCCGGAATACGATAATCTTTCAAACTGCTTAGAATTTCATATTCAATCTTCTGCAAAGCCTTTGAAGTAAGAAATCCGGACTTCATTTTCTCGGTTGTATTATACATACCCTGAATTCCACCTATCTGCAGTTTTGATTTTGCCTCATTAATTGTTTCTATTTCCGGATGAACAATACTTATATGACCATTAAATAGAGCAGGTTTTCCAAAAACGACATATTCACATCCCTCTTTATATTTCCCTTCCAAATACTTAATCCCTCTAAACCAAATCAACTCCATCGCAGACTCTCCATCAGAGAAGATGGCAGTCATCCGTTGTTTCCTTCCTTCACCTTGCATGGTTATCTTTAAGATTCTGCCACGAACCTGAACGTATGAGGTAGAAGAAACAATCTCTGTAATTTTGTAAAACTTACTCCTATCAATATAACGATAAGGAAAGTAATACAACATCTCTTCATAGTTTGTCACTCCTATCTCTGTTTTTAACAATGCTGCTTTTTTAGGACCAACACCGGACAAATAAGTAATATCTTTATCACTCAGTAATGACATTATAACACCTCTGCTATTTTTAAATCAAACGATGTAGTTATTTTTATATTTTCTCTATTCCCTAAGGTAAGAACAATTTTTTCACCTACAGCCTCAACAACACTTGCGTCATCCGTAAAGAAAGGTGTATAGGGTAATGAGTAAGCTTTTCTCAAGATAGACAAACGAAAAGTTTGCGGTGTTTGCACCAATCTTAACGCAGCACGATCTTTTGCGAAACTTTCTTCGGAATCGCCAACCACTTCACGCACAGAATCTACACACTCGATAGCAGGGACAGCCGCACCCGACTTTTCTGCCTCAACAAATGTATCTGCAATCGTATTTATAGAAACGAAAGGTCGAACTCCATCATGGACAGCCACTAAGGCCTCATCTACCTTTATCGCGGCTAATCCATTAGAAACAGAGTGATAACGGGTTTCTCCTCCATGCACCAATTGGAAAGGAATTGAAAAATGATATTGTTTACACAACTCTTCCCAATACTCTATTTGCACCTCCGGCAAAACCAATACAATACGAATATCAGGGTCATATTCATAAAACTGTTCCATCGTACGCATTAATATGGGCTTCCCTTTTATTTCTAAAAATTGTTTAGGAACATCCCCTCCCATACGCAATCCTTTCCCACCAGCCACTATTATCACAAATTTTTCCATAAGTTCAAATCATTGTTTTTGTTATGAAAGAATAGGAATTTTCCACCTTTCAAGATACGTTCGAACAAATTTAAGATAAGTTCTATCAACTATCACCAATAAAAGAATGTTTTTTCAAAAAAAAATAGAAAAAATGTGCAAGAGAGAATTAAACAATTCCCAACTTGCACATTTAAATAATACCAAAATCAAATGCAGTGCGTTGCTAATTAATTAGTACATAACAGAACTCGAAAATCGAAAACAACGCAGTTGATTGTTAATTATAACGAATCGACTTAGAATGCATCAATGATACCGCAGAAATCCTCTACCTTCAATGAAGCACCACCAATCAAACCTCCATCAATATTTGGTTTTGCGAATAATTCAGGAGCATTTGACGCCTTGCAAGAACCACCATAAAGGATAGAAGTATTCTCTGCAACCTCTTTACCATACTTATCAGCAATAACTGAACGGATATAAGCATGAATTTCTTCTGCTTGCTCTGCAGTAGCAGTTTTTCCGGTACCGATAGCCCAGATTGGTTCGTAAGCAATGATAATCTTAGAAAAATCTTCAGCTGAAAGATTGAAAACAGAACCTTCCAATTCAGCCTTAACAACTTCATTTTGTTTGTTAGCTTCACGTTCTGCCAAACTTTCTCCGATACAGAAAATCACCTTCAATCCATTCTCAAGAGCCAACAAAACTTTTTCTTTCAAGATTTCCGGAGTTTCGTTGTAGTATTCACGACGCTCAGAGTGACCCAAGATTACATACTCAGCACCTGTAGATTTAACCATAGCAGCAGAAACCTCTCCTGTATAAGCTCCAGAAGCTTTATCTGCACAGTTCTCAGCAGCAACACCGATTTTATTAGTATCAATAGCTGCTGTAACACTTGCCAAGTGAATAAATGGAGTTCCGATGATAACATCGCAATTCAAACTCTTATTTTTCAAAGCGGCATCCAATCCGGTCGCCAAATCAAGACCTTCTTGCAAAGTCTTGTTCATTTTCCAGTTTCCTGCAACAATATTCTTTCTCATTGTAAAAAAAATTATAAATAAATATTAAGATTTTTTCTGTTTTATACGCTCCAACACATATCCAATTAGGTGGTCTATAACAAATACCAAAATCAGAGGAACAATAAATAAGACTAAAGACAAAAATACAACTCTCCAATCATTCGGTTGTTGCACTTGTCCTCGTGGAGAATTTTCCAACGGTTCTGTGAATGTTGGCATATTCTTGTTACTCCACTTATTGATAACAACACCATCTTTAATCAAAACCAAACCAGGGTTAGAACGAACGATTGTTTTAAGCGTAATCTCATCTGTATTTACAAACGGATACTCGACCCCTCCAGATTCTATCTTATATTCCTCCATCTCTTTAGTCTCCAATCCGGTTGCTGTCATACAATAGAAATCATATCCATTCGCTCTTGCATAATCATAGATCGCTGCGATTTCCTTTCTCTTATTGGTATCAGCCTTTTCAACACGATGGCTAACCAAAAGGAATGTATAACCTGGATTAGAAACCACATCCTCAGTAATATCTCCCAAATCAGGATGCTCCATCGTAAAATCATGAATTGGCGGTTCATAACCTTTTTTTACCAACACATTTTTAGAATCGACAAAGGTCCAAGAAGAGTCGTTACTAGGATAATTATCCATTGAAAATTCTTTTTGCACACCATCTTTCTCATAGATCAAAGTTGTTTCATACAAATCCGGTTCTGCCCCATCCGGGATTTCCATCGATTGAGGAATATTCGTTCCATTTTTGTATGGACGAAAATCAATGATTGGCAAGTTTACTAAACAATAAAGAGAAACACAAATCGAGAAACATCCTGCGTAGATAGCAATAATCCAATCCGTTCTTTGCGAAAATAAATTAGGACTGTACTTCCTTAAACAATAAACAACAATTGCTAAAATAGAAAATACGACATTTTTCCAAAACGTAGCCCAATTACTTATTACTAACGCATCCCCAAAGCACCCACAATCGCTCACCGGGTCGGTCAAGGCAATGTAAAGAGTTAAAGGGGTCATAAACGCCATAAAAAGAATAGTCAGAATAGAGGTTGTTTTTAAATTTGCACCCAACAACAAACAAATTCCCAATAAGAACTCTGCCGCACATAATAAAATTCCCGCAACAAACGCCAACGGCAACAAGGCATCCCAACCAAACGCAGTTAAGTAGTCCTGAATTTTATAATAAGATCCATAAGGATCTACCGCTTTTGCATATCCTGAAAAGATAAATACGCAACCAAGTACAATTTGACAAATAACAACAATTATTCGCTTAACCTTACTCATTTCTAAATTCATATCATTCACCTCCCTATTATATTTCTTAATTTATTTCGTCCTCGTTAAACTCAATTTTTATCAAACCAAACATTGCATAATTAATCATGTCCATATAGTTGGCATCAACTCCTTCCGAAACCAAAGTGATATGTCCATTATCTTCAATTTGCTTGGTTCTATACAACTTCATAAGAATCAAGTCTGTGTATGAACTCGGACGCATACCTCTCCAAGCTTCGTCATAATCATGATTTTTAGCCAACATCAATTCGCGAGTTTGAGCCATGTACTTATCATACAACTCAATAGCTTCATCAATGGTAATATCGCAGGTTTCAGAATATCCACGAGCCAACTGAATAAGTCCCATTACACCATAATTAACAATTCCAATAAGCTCAGACCGAATACCCTCATCAATCTTAGACTCCTTTTTCACTTCCAAAGTCCTAATCCGATTCGCTTTTATATAAATTTGATCTGTAATCGATTCCGGACGTAAGATACGCCAAGCTGCTCCATAATCTTTCAATTTCTTAATATACAAATCTCTGCATATCTTGATTACTGCATCAAACTCTTGCTCTGTATTTTTCACAACGCTTCAAATCATTGATTAAACATATCCTTATTATAAAACTCTAAAACCTCTGTCGTTGCCCGATAGGCATGCCGAGCCGGGCTCTCATCATTCAAATCAATCGCCTTCTGATAATTATTTAAAGCCGACTGCCAATCCTCTTTTTTTCGGTAAGCATTTCCCAACAAAAAATAAGCATCATCTGAGTCCGGATAATCTTTTAGATAAGAGGTCAACACCTCCACAGCCTCATTCCACAAACCTTTGTCAAGTAATATTCTCGCATGCTTTAAATCTTCCATAATTATACAGTTTTCACTCGATAGTGGCAACGAACCTTCCCTTTCGCCATACCGGACAATTTACTCTTATTCATTTGTCGGCGGATTGGTGATATACGATCAACAAAAACTTTTCCCTCTAAATGATCATATTCATGCTGGATGGCTCTAGCTTTAAAGCCCTCTATCTCCTCTTCTAAGGATTCAAAATTTTCATTAAGATATTGAATTTTGATTTTCGTTGGACGTTTGACAGTCTCATTTATTCCAGGCAGGCTCAAACATCCCTCTCTATATGTATCCTCTTCCGAACCATACTCAACAATACGAGGATTGATAAAAACCTTCTTATAACCCATAAATTCAGAGGCTTCATCCTCGTCTGCCATAGGAGTTAAATCAACAACAAACAAACGAATAGACAAACCTATTTGAGGAGCTGCCAAACCTATGCCATCAGCATTATACATAGTTTGAAACATATCTTCAATCAATTTATCCAACTCCGGATAACTTTTATCAATATCCACCGTTTCATTTCGTAAGACTTGATGACCATATATAACTATCGGATATATCATTTTCTTTTTTTTTAATTTTTAACTTCAAAATTTCATCCTATTGCTTTCCATATAAGATTGCAAAATTATTGTAGCACTTATTTCATCTACCAAAGCTTTATTTTGACGTTCCTTTTTCTTTAAGCCTCCTTCCAACATCGCCTTATGCGCTAATACGGAAGTAAATCGCTCGTCATACATCTCAATAGGAACGTTCGGATGTTGCTTTTTTAACTTTTCTACAAAGGGTTTAATATACTGCATCGAATCAGACTCCTCGTTGTTCATTGTTTTGGGCAACCCAACAACAATCAATTCTACGCTTTCTCTTGATAGATAATCAGACAAAAACTTCAATACATCACAACTCTTGACAGTTGTCAGTCCGTTAGCAATGATTTTTAGCGAATCTGTCACCGCTAAACCAACTCGCTTTCGTCCATAATCTATAGCCAAAATTCTACCCATATATTAAAAAATAACATACAACCACAAAATTAGCACAAAAAAAAGGAAGTACAAAAATTTCTACAAGTATTTAAGAATGTGTTTGAAATTTATTACAAAAAAGAGTATTACATCAACTTAAAAATCTCTCTAAACCTATTAAGTAAGATGCGTAGGCAATTAATGGCGCTAATTGTCCAAAGAAATTTTAAAATAGAAATCACAACTACAAATATTGTTGAAATTTTATTGTATTCTAAGAAGCTGTTTAAATTTTATTTAAAAAAAAAAAATTAGAGTTTCACTCTCTTATTTTCGGCATCTTTGAGATTCTTTTAGGTGGGTTCTATAAATTCATTTCGAGGGATTTTTGAATTTATTTCGAGTAAATTGCTGAGCGAAAGAACGGAGCAGTGCGAGCACTGTGACCGACTGACAAGCAGCAAATTGCCAAAATAAATCAAAAAGTACCGAAAAGTTTATCAATCTTCGATTTACACTTTTTAAATTTTAAACGGTGAATTTGTAGAACTCACCTTAAACCTATTTTTATTCTCCTTTTTTGATAATAGTCCACTATTTTCTGCAAAAGAAGACTAAAAATAGATTTAAAAATCT
>JAGBVI010000110.1 GCA_017630395.1 Paludibacteraceae bacterium | reverse complement strand
CGGCATCTTTGAGATTCTTTTTAACCTATTTTTATTCTCCTTTTTTGATAATAGTCCACTATTTTCTGCAAAAGAAGACTAAAAATAGATTTAAAAATCTCTCTCAAATATGCTCGAAATAAAATTTAAACAACTTCTAAGTAAGTTCTATAAATTAGGTTGAGATGATTTTGAAGGGCATTTTATTTTGCGTGTTTCTATTCAAAAGCATCCGAAACTGAATTTATGAGTTGTAAATAGAGAGTCGTAATTTATAGAAGTTGCCTTGAGATATAAATTCAATTTGATAATGCACGTTTTTGGGTAATTAATAAATATTGTAATGAAAAAGTTATTAACGATTTTATTTTTATTTTGCTCGGTTGCATATTTGTCAGCCGAAGAGGATATGTCTGCCCTTTTGATAACGGAGGGGGAGAGAGGGATTGCATTGGAGTGGTATGAGGATTATAGAAAAAGCAATGCGGTTATTCGTGATATGTTGGAGGATGAAGAGGGAAATGTCTATGTTTGTGGAGAATTCCAAAACAATGTACAATCAGCGAAAGGATTATTATTTCGTCCGAGTTTTTGTAATGCAGAGTTTTTTACAGGATTTCTTTGTAAATACAGCAAAGATGGGAAGTTGTTGTGGAGCAAAGAGGCTTGTTCAAGTTATTATGCATGTATAAGAAATTTAGAATTTAAAGGAGATTCTTTGTGTTTTTTAGTGGATGCAGGTTTGTTGTTAGAGCACAAGGATAAAACAGTTTATTATGACGGAGAGGTTATTTCGGAGCATATAGACGGGATGGAAAAAAATTCAAATATCATATTGGCATTTTGTAACAAAGAGACCGGAGAATTTTTAAAGAGTAGTTGGGTGAATTTTTTGATATATCCTCAATTGTATAAGCATCAAGATGACTATATATTTTGTTCACAAGTGGTTGACAGTATTGCCAATCCAATAGTTCCATTTAAGGGGCAAACTTCCAATGGTTTTTATGAGCATGCAAAGTTAGTTGGTTCGTATGACTACTATTTTGCTGCTTATGATGAGGATATGAATGTAAAGTGGGATTTTATTTTAGGAACAAAAGAAGATGATGATTCTTATGGTTCGTTGTCAACGTCGTTAAATGGTGATACATTGTTTGTACATTATTGTTTTTATGGAGATTCTGTCAATATCAGTCCACAGCCGGAGAATCCGGTCTGGGTTTATGGAGATGAGGTATATTCAAATTGGGATTCGTTGGGTGCTGTTTTGATTGCATACGATGTTTCGGATGAACAGGTAAAACTTCTGAAATATAGAAAGTTGTATTATCCTAATTTTTTGATAAAGGGTACAGGAATTTATTCGTGTGGAGAAAAAGGGACTCGGATGACGATTTACAATCCTACGTATAACTCTTGGGGAGCAGTTGATGCAGATTATTACTCTCATGCTATTGTGGATTCAGATTTGAATGTGATAGTAGATTCGTTGAAACCGGCTCTACAGTGGGTTATGTTTGGTATAAAGGCAATAGATTATGATAAGCAAGACGGATATTTTGTGCTTACAGGAGAGCATTGGTTGTCAGATTCTTTATTGGTTTTTGATTTTTCTGATAAGTTGGAGCGGTTGGAGTTTTCTGCCGATAATGTGGCATTGGGTGCCATAAATAAATTTGATAAAAACAATAATTATCACTATTCAATGTTGATTAAGAGTTCTACATTCGTGAGAGTTGAGGTCGGTAGAGAAGAGGGAGTGGTGTATGTTATAGGGGATAAGTCTTCTATGGATAATACAATGTTGAATTATAAAGGCGAAAAGGAGATAATTGTTCAAGGTGATTTTATTGCCAAGTACCGCGAGACCTACAAAGTTTCAGTGGATAATGATATTAAAGGAGGAACTTTGATAGTTCCGGACACTTTGGTTTGGCACGGGAAGGATGTGGAGATTGGAGTGAACTCGGACGAGGGTATGTGTTTGAAGAGTTTGTATGCCAATGGTCAGTTGTTGAGTGTAAATGAAGAGGGTAAGTTTTTGTTGCAAAATTTGTCAGAGCCGGTGGTTTTGAGTGCAGAGTTTGTGGAGGCATCTTCTATTTTTGAGATGGAGAGTGAGACTTTTGTTCTAAGTTCAAATTCCGTTTCAGGGTATTTGGAATTGCCGGATAATCTAATGTTTGAGAATTACCAAATATACACGGTTGTAGGGAAATTGATAAAAGGTGGGGGGTATAGTCGCCTTATCGATGTAAATTCTTTGCAACCGGGAGTATATCAATTGAGGTTGAGTGACAAAAATAATGTATGTAAGATAACTAAATTTATAAAAAATTAGAAGAGAGATGAAATTGAGATTATTTATGTTGGGGTTAGGTGCATTTTGTATGGTGCAATCCTTTGCGTCGGTTTCTGATGGTTATGGTCAGGATGAAGAGCAAGTTGTTTGGAACGATGTGAAAAAAGGTCAATATCCCGAACGTCCGGGTTGGAGTCTAAGCACAATGGGCAGAGAAGAGTTTCTTTTGGAACAAGAGGCAGATGAGATTTTCTCTACATGGAAGGGGAATGGGTTAAACCTTGTTACGCAAAGAGATGGGAGCAAGGTACTTTCTACCGGAGAGTATCCATCCGGTTCTGAGTTATGGTTATTGAGTCGTTCGATAGTTTTGCCCTCGTTGAAGAGCGGAGAAAAATTGTATGTGGATTTGGAACAAGAGGTAGAGGTGGAGTATTATTATGATCATCTGTTCTTGTCACTCTCCACGGATGGCGGTGATACCTTTACCGATGTGTACGCTTTCAGCGGAAAACAGAAGAAAGGAGCCGTTTGTCAGGTGGACATTAGTGAATATGCAGGGAAAGAAGTAAACTTTAAATTTCGTTTGGTTTCTGATGAGTCGGAACAGGGGGCAGGATGGAATTTGCAGAAATTCTCATTGGTTAAATCCTTTTCCTCTTCATCGGTAGAATTGCGCAGCGGAGGTGAGAATAGTGAGTATGATTTAGAATTGACCAACGTAAGATTAAATGACGATGGTTCTGGATTTGTAGATTTGTACTTATCCAAAGACAAAGTGGATATTCTTATGAACAAGGAGGATATTAAGCTCTCTGTTAATGGAATTCCTGCCGCACAATGTGGTAATATAGAGATGTTTAATATGACTGATGAGGTGGAACCGCTCAATATTGTTTTTTTGGTTGATAACAGTGGAAGTATGGGGACCTACCAAGATAAAGTAAATTATGCTATGAAGGATTTAATTAATGCATTAGGGCAGTATTCTCCTAATGTGGCTCTAATGCGATTTGGACAGAATGAAGGAAGCGGTTGCCCTGTAATTCAAGGTGATAGGCTCGGGAAATCTTCTTATTTATTAAATCCAGAAAATGGGTCTATTGCGGATTTTTTAACTAATGTTTGGACTCGTAACGTTCAAAATGGCGGAGATGAGCGTTATTACTACTCATTGATACAAGCATCCAAAGAACCATTCCCGAAAGTTTCAGGAGCGCAATTGGTTTTGATTTTGTTAGGAGACGAATCTGTAACAGATGGTTTGAATGGTACCGGTTGTGATGGCTTGATGTACGGAACAAACATGCAAAATGAAGTAGCAAATATTTTGTGCGAAAATGGAGCTCAAGTTTTTGTTATTCAATCTCTTTTCAATAAAACAGAATACGAAACGATTTGTCAGAAGACTCGCGGAGAATTCTATGATATAGGAACGAGTGATTATTCAGCAATAGCGCGAAGCATCGGAGAAAAATTGAGTTACAAATGTAGAGTTAATTTCTGTACAGAGCAGGAGTATAAGTGTGGTCAAACCATTTTGGTCACAGCCACAGCTTATGGAGAAGAAGTAAGAGAAGAAGCAACGGTTGATGCTGTTGTATATGTGAATAGAACACGAGAAACAGAAGAAATAGATTTCGTAAATGAGGGAACATCTGTAGATTTGGCGTTTGAAGTTTCGGGTTTGGATAAAGAGTGTATTGTTTTGTCTCGTGCCGATATAAACTATTTTGTTGTGAATGGGAATGATACAACGAAATATAAGATAGAAGATGTTAAAGTTGAAAATGGTATTTTAGGAGCAACCATTCCGTCAGAGGATGTGGTTGGGGAAAAGATTCTTTACAACGTGAGACTTTATTTTGAAGATGAAAATGGAGAGATAATAGACAATCCTTATGTTACGCATTCTGATTCAAATTGGGAGATAGGGATTGAAAATGATCGTCCTCAAATTTCAGATGTAACTTTCAGTGACTCAACTGCGTGTGTATCAAGGACTGTTTGTGCTAAGATAACAGATTCTAACGGGATTTCGTCTGCACAATTTTTCTATAAGACGTTACCATCCGGAGCATTTACCGAAGTTAGTATGCAAAAATCAGCCGGAGATTCTTGGTGTGTTTCTTTGGATGCGAATGAAGGAACGGGAGCCTCTCTTTTCTACTATATAGTTGCAACAGACAATTCTGGTTCAAGACTTAAAAGCAATCATGGAGAGAGTTCAAATCCGAAAGAATTAAAGTATAAGAGGAGAGAGAATAACGGGACTGAAGGTATTTACAAGGTTGTTTTTTCTACAGATAGAAAACTGAAGTGTGCAAAATTGGCTAAAGATAAGAGTGGAACATTTTTCTTTTACAACCGAAATGAGTGTGGCTCTTTAGAGTTGTTGGATAGCGTATATGTTCCGACAAGCGGTGATTCAAGAGATGATGTCGAGGTTAAATTATCTTTGCAAAACTCAGTCAATAATCCCAATGGTTACAAAGATGGCAATAATGTGGTTATTCACTTTGCTCCAACCGGCAGCAGTGTAGAATATGTGGCAGCCGATATACCTTTTGAAGAGGATATGAGTTCGTTTGACGTTTGTATTCCGAATATTGTAAATAATTTAAATATGACGGTATCCAATGAGGTAACAGTTCGTTCTACGGGAGGAGCTCAAACAGTGTTGTATGGTGATACGATTGATTATGGATTGTTGTCGAGAGCCGTATCCCGTCAGTTTACAATTACCAATGACGAAGATGGAGTGGTTATGTTGAATGATATTGAAATTTCCGGAAGAAATGTCAGTGTATTGAATTACAAACAAAATGAGGAGATTGATTTTGAAGGGTCAACCTCTTTTGATTTGGTATATACACCCAACAGCAGTGAGGTGACAGAGGTTCGCCTCTACAACAATACGTTGCAAAATCCATTTGTGTTTTATGTAAAGGCAACCAGAGATGAATCAGAAATCTGTAAAGAGATGGTTAAGTCTGTTACAGTTTACGAAGAGGGAGCTTTGGTACAAGTTCATACTATTAACTCTTTATCCGAAGTTAATTTGGCGTTGAAAGAGAGGGATGGAGAGGTTTTGCGCGAAGTTACTTATATGATGGGAGGAGAGGCTTTGCAAAATATCTATCTTTCTACAACCGGAATGGATCCTAATAAGGAGTATCAGTTGACAGTTAGGGTGGATAGTTCTTATTGTGAAAATGCTTATCTGTTTAATGCGAAGAATGAAGATGTAGAGATTGAAGCAGAAAATAATTGTAATGAACTGTTGCGCAATTTGAGCGTAAATAGTTGGGGAACAATGGCAGATGTTGTGGTAAATGGGAATGTAGATATGACGGAGTTGAAAGTTTACACCATTCAAGGATTAGCTACTGATGTATTTTTTGGACCTCAGTTGATGGGTGGTCCGATAGTATATTCGTTGTATTTACCAACAAACAAGTTAACCTCCGGCACTTACATATTGCGAGTAAAAGTAGCAGATAAAGTATGTACACAACAGTTTGTTAATAAAAAATAATTCATAAGTAAAATTTCAAGGTGAGTTTTATTAATTCGCTCGTGACGGATTTAGAACTCACCTAAAATGATTTCATATTTAATATTAGATAAATACAATGAAAAATAGGTTGTTATTATTGTGTCTTTACTTTTTTTGTGTAGTTCCGATTTGGGCATCAACATTTATGGTAACCAACAATTTAGATCGGGGAGAAGGCTCTTTTCGGTGGGCTGTTGAGCAATCCAATCGTGAATCGGGTATCTCAAACATTAGATTTGATTTGCCTTCGGGGTCGAAAATTGTGATCGACACAACAATAACATTCACCACTCCTTTTGAGTTAGACGGAAGTTTGGACGATGGATTTGTTACCATTGTTTCTGAAAAACGAATAGCTAACTCTTATGAAAGTTATATGTTCAATGTAGAAACAGGAGAAACTGATTCTATTGTGTTTCGGAATATTAAGATTGGATATGATATCAAAGATAGTTATGCTTTGCCCCATATTATTAATGCAGATTCTGTATCGGGGAAAATCTTGTTTGATAATGTAAATTTATTTTCAAGTTGGTTTGCTATAAAAGTGCTTCACCCGGAGTTGGTTTTGGAGATTGTGAATTGTTCGTTTGATTCGATTCAATCCAATGTTGTTTCCGGTGTTCCTAATGATCCTCTCGAACAAATGTCTGATTATGTATCTTGGAAAAGGGTGGTTGTTGATAATTGTTTATTCAGGAAGTGCAATAATACCATTGAGGGATGTGCGCAGAATCATCGTTCGTTACTAAAGATCTCCAATTGTTCATTTGAAAGTTGCGACTATTTGGTAGCAGGAGTTGCACCGGACACGGTGGTCGTAGAGAAGTGTAATACCAACAATTGTAGAATTGGAGTTGGTATTATTGCAGATGATGTTGTCACCAAGGTTATAGTGGACTCTTGTAATTTTACCAATTGTGTAAAGTCTGCTATTGAGTGTGCTTTGGACGGTATGGATATTCAAGTTACCCATTGTACATTTTCTTGTGGACAGCAAAGTACTAAAGAGGCGCAGTTAGTATATTTGTCAAGAGAATATTACTCAGATAAAAGATCGAAAGTATTGTTTGAGCACAATGTAGTAGGAGATGCTTCCTACTATTCAACCGGTATGTTGGTCGATGCTACCAATGCTGTGGTTAGAAATAATTATTTTTATGGAAACGGAATAGGAGGATTCCACTCTGAAGGATATGCGTTTGCAGATTGGGGAAGTGATACATTGTTGTTGGAGAATAATGTTTTTGGAATGAATCGTGCGGGCGAGGTGCTTCCCAATGTAAACAATATTCGTTTTGCATCACAGTTTTATGAAGGAATCGGACTCTATGGAACAGGAAAGGCTCAGTTCACAATCAAAGATAATACCATTATTGGAGCAAAAGAAAATTCTGTTCATATAGATAGTTTGGAAGTGAATGCCCACTTCACGAATAATCTCTTTTTGAATACCAACGGATTGGCAATAGATAATATTAGAGAAGATTTGCCAACCCCTAAGATAACTTCTGTAACCAACTCCGGTTCGCACATTGTCGTTCGCGGAACATGTGGAGAGGGAGGAGTTATAGAATTGTATAAAAATGATGGGAAACCTCAAAATTCAATAGAATATTTGGCAACCGACAATGACACTCCGAATGGCGAGTTTGAATTAGAACTTTCACATTCAAAGTTCCCGGGTGAGAAGGAGGTTTGTTTTATTGTATCTGCCACTTACGAAACAGATGGTATAAGAGCCACATCTAATTTCTCTGAGCAAGTATGTTCATCTCTCTGCCCAACCGACACCACCCTCGCCACCGACACTATTGTTGTAGGCGAGAAGTTCCTTGGCGAACTCTACGCCATCGGTCGTCACGACAGCATATTTGAAACAATCGCATTGCCAAACGGTTGCGACAGTGTGGTGATGCACTCGCTTATTGTTAAACCGGACCCAACAAAGTTGAACTACTATGTCAAAACAGAACGGTGGGGTGCAGGCGACGGCTCCTCATGGGAGAATGCCATGAATGGCAAGGACTTTGCAGTTTATTTGCCTTTGGCACCTGATGGTGCTACCTTCTATGTGGCAGAGGGAGAGTATATGCCTGATTCGGAATACTCAAAACAAAGTGATGGGGTATATTTTACAACAGATGCAATCAATGTATCAATAGTAGGAGGATTTTCTACAGACATAAAGAGAGATACTCTCTCTGATCCTCAAAAATATGAGACAATATTGAGAAGCGCAGAAAAAGCAGAAAGATGTTTTGTGTCAAACAGTACCAATTTTTATGGTGTTGTATTTGAAAGTCCTCTATTAGTAAGATTCCCAGGAAATAAAACGGTCACTTTTGACAAATGTACATTTAGGGAAATAGATGCGGCACGCTATTATACTCCATCAACAGGGTCAAACATAGTAGGTCATTATCAGACACCTGAAAGTATAATAGAATTTAGGGAATGTCAGTTTTTGAATAACAAATCAACACTTCTTCAAGGATATCAGACGCCATATAATGTTGGTGTTGATAAGTATTATGGTTGTTCTTTTGTTGGGAATGAAGCAGATATATTGTTTTATTTCCCTGGTCTAAGTGGCTCAAGTGATTTATATGAGTTTGTAAATTGTACTTTCACAAAAAATAAAGCGAAACAATACTTTTCGTTTCAAGGTGGGCTTCGTTTGTATAATAACTCTTTCTTTAATAACGAGGCAGACGTTTTCTTGTACGACCAATCGTATGATAATAGTGAGTCATCTACTATAGTCGGAAACGTGTTTCTAAAAAATGATTTTACTGCTATTCTTGACGGCGGACATCGCACAACATCTTCATCTTATTTTGATTTAGTAAAACATAATTTGTTCCAATCGGAAATGGCCGTATTCTCAACTTGGCCAGATAACATAAATTTGTCCGGTGCAGAAAACCAAGGAAATAATCTGTTTGACTTGGATGCGAGTGGAGAATTTGTTTTGAAAAATAACGGCGGCTTCACCCCAACCGTAGCTCTTAAGTCAGACAGGTTGCCGGATGGTACAAGCATTCGTTTCCCATTGTCGGAGACAACAGTTACTACCGACCAACGCGGTGTGGAGCGTTTGGAACAGACATGCATGGGTGCGTATGAATTGGTTTGTTCGCCGGCTGTGGTGGAACTTACAGATACAATTGTTGCAGGCGATGACTATTCTTTCAACGATGTGGATTTGAGCAATGCAATCTCCAAGGTGGGAGTGCATAAATTCTCGGATACTCTGCGTTGCGTCTCCGGCTGCGATAGTATTATTCAGCTTTCATTGACTGTTCGTCCTCAGAAAAGAGAAGGTGGCTATTATGTCAAGAAAAAAGGTACCGGCGATGGATCTGATTGGGAAAATGCTATGTCGCCGGAAGATTTTTCCAATCACCTTCCGTTGGCATACGACGGAGATACCTTCCACATCGCAGAGGGTGTATATAAATCTTCTTTTGTTGACTCAACTATGGGACGGGTTTATAGGGTCAATTCTTCTGTTTCCTTGATTGGTGGTTATCCGGATACAGTGTCATCCATCTCCACACCGCCAACACCGGAACTGTTTGTTACTAAACTTTCTGCCGATGTAAAGAATAATGATTACACATACTATTACCCTCACTCTTTGGATTATACGCCATATTCTAATTTCGATGAGAATGATTCACTACTTCTTTATGTGACCGGAGAGAAAAAATTGACACTTTTTGGATTGACATTGTCAGATGTTAATAGTTGTGACAGAGGTGTGATTGATTTGAGTGATGGTGCTTCGTTGGAGATGAACCAAACTGTGGTTCAGGGTAATGCCGCTTCTGCTATACGAGGCGAAAACGTAGATGTCATTGTTTCTAATTCTGTCTTTACGCATAACTACTCCAAGAGGGGAGCCGTATTCCGTCTTAAAGGCTCTAAATTAAATGTGTACTCATCTTCTGCCTATGAAAATATGGCGTTGGTAAACGATTGTGATGCGCAATATGCCGTTGGAGGAATCTTCTATTTAGAAAATTCAGAAGTGTTGGTAGAGAATTCCACGCTTGCAAGCAATTCTGCTGATATGGGAGGTGTGTTTGGAATTAAGTCATCTAAGTTGAATTTGATAAATAATACCATTGTTGGAAATCAATTATTGCCAACCTCGTCTCACCAAGGTTCTGTGTTGGCCTCATTGGATGCTCAAGATGAAACCGAACTCTCCTCTGTAGTTTTATTTGGTAACCTTATTGCAGGTAATCAACATCCGGAAATAGGCGGATATGCTAATTTTGAAAGTGGTGATTATAATATCTTCTCATTTAATGCAACCTCTATTTCGCAAGGTGAACATGATATGTTTATGACAGACCCGAAAGAGATTCAACAACTTTTGGATGGTGAAATGTTGTACAACTCAGAGTCGGTGTTTATTCCTATTATTCAATACAATGGAGGTTATACACCAACCATTGCAGTTATTCAATCTCTGTTTAATGGCGGTGATATTCTCAGCATTCCTCGTGCAGAGAGAAAGGTTGATTATGATCAACGCGGATTTGTCAGAAAGGATACAAGTTGTGTTGGTGCATTTGAATTCCCAACATTTATGGGTTATTATGTGAAGAAAAACTCTCAGGGAGATGGTTCCGGTCGAAACTGGGAAAACTGTATGGGCGACACCACTTTTGCCCGTTACTTCCCAATTGTACCAACCAATGCCTCATTCTATATTGCAGAAGGAACCTACTCTCCGATGTTTGATTCATACGGTAAATTAACCAAGAGTAAATCCCGCAGCTATTCTTCCCCACGTTTGTTAAATTTGTATGGAGGTTATCCGGCAGATGCTCAAGATGGAAGTGTTGCCGACCCTGCTAAATATAAGACCACATTGAGTGTGGATTATAATGGGGATGATATATATACTCTTTCTCAGGAGGGTTATTCAAGTATTACAAGTTTAAATACAAGTGACAACGGTTATTATATCGTAAGTATATATAGCAAAACACCGGGATATGCAGAGATTAAGGGAATTGAATTCAGAGGTCAAAGATGTGTTCCTAAGGCAAGTAGTTCTGCATTGAATTTACATGCACATAATACGACCGGATTGAACTTCCGTCTCGAACAATGTTCGTTTATTGGCAACTACACCGGAGTTAGTTCTTCTTGTGATTCGATGATTGTGACAGAATGTTTCTTTGATACCATTAGTGCCTATGCCTTCTCTCATTCCTCTTTCCAATCAGAAAAGAGTAGTTTCTTGCTCGTTGATAAGAGTACTTTTGCCAACTCGTTGTATTCTCTTTATACCTATTCAGTCCATGGTTTGATGCGGGTTCAAAACTCTACATTTGCTAATTCTGTCTATAATATATTACCTCCGGGAGATTTTCGTGTGAGTGCGGATAATACAAAACTTGAGATATACAATAACAGCTTTTTCTCCAATTCCAAAGAGAATGTCGGATTGTTTATATATGATTTTATTCCGGTGGAGTTGAAAGGAAATATCTTCTCATTCAGCAATATAATGGTTCAATCAGACCCTAATTATCGCAATGAGTCTTTGCCGATAGTTTCTGATTTTAACGTATATACAGCTAAGTCGGATGCTATCTCTTTGGGTGTGCATGATACAATTGTTTCCCCTCTTTCGATTGCAGAGATTGTAAAAGGAGAGGTGAAAGATGATAGGTTTGAAGTGGAACTAACACATCAAGAATCTTATGCTATGACTCCGACTCTTGTGAATGTCAACTTTGCTGAGGGTGGTGGAATTAAGAGGATGACGGAGAATGCAACTCTTGTGACTGAAGACCAAAGAGGAGTGGAACGTCCGACTGTTGATTATTGTGTTGGTGCAATTGAAGCTGATTGTGATTTCTCGGGCTCTGTGATGAAGTTGAATGCAGAGAAAACAGAAGTGTGTCGTGGAGATAG
This sequence comes from Paludibacteraceae bacterium, assembly GCA_017630395.1. Classification (GTDB taxonomy): domain Bacteria; phylum Bacteroidota; class Bacteroidia; order Bacteroidales; family Paludibacteraceae; genus UBA1181. Next base: position 8,352 of record JAGBVI010000110.1, on the reverse strand, counting down.
TGTAGAATTGAAATTGAGCGGACTTACACTTTTGGAGGAGAATACCTTTAAATTTAGATGGAGCAGTAATGATGCAAAGGCTCTTTTCTCCGATTCTGCAGTACATGATACCAAACTTTATTTGAAAGGACAAGAAGAGCTGGTGGAAGCTAAATTGACTATTACCAATGTTTGTGGACAAGATACCGTTCTTACCGTTGCAATGAAAGTAAACGGAACAGGCGAAGTGCCATTTACAGGCATTGATGAGCAGGGTACGGTTTGTTTGAACGTAGCAGAACCTATCGAATTGTCTTCCGAAGTAGAAGGAGCTATGTTTAAGGGTGAATGTATTGTGAATGGACATTTCTTCGATCCGACATTGGCAGAAACTGATAGCACAATTGTACGTTGCTATATTGAGTCGGGAGATACCGGTTGTGAAATATACACAGAGCAAGTTGTTTATATCCAACGAAAAGATGAATCGATAAAGTCGACCATCCAATTGTTGAAAAGTGCCGACCAAACTTGCGGTATAACACCGAATGGTATGTTGCAATTTGTGATTTCTGATATTCCGGAGAATTTGACGTTCCGGGTTGAAGGACCTGCTTATCCGGAGTGTGTGAAAGAAACTATAGAACACACGGGTAAAAGGGAGATTAGTGTTACGATAGATTCAATCCTTGCCGGTGATTATCGAATATCGGTTACGGATGGTTGTTATGATTATGGATCAGTTACTGCTACCATCGAGGATTTGTATTCTCTTCAAATCACACGAGAACCTCAGATTACGGATGTACATTGTTATGGTGAGAAAAATGGTGCTGCGCTTTTCAAAGTGAAGAGAAATACAGATGACTTTAACATGATTCTTGAAAATGAAGATGAAGTTGACGAAACTCCTCTCTTAGAGTTTAATGAAAGTGTTTTACAAATATCCGGATTGGCAGGAGGAGAGTATCGTTTGATTTTTCAATCTACTTCTAAATTCTGCATGGATGAAACAGCAATTCAATTCTCGGTTTCAGCTCCAACAAAACCATTTGAGATTTCGCAATTGAATGTGACAGGAGAGGGATGTGAAGCTACGATAGAGCCGATTGTTATTGCAGGGGGTACAGAAGGAATTGAGTATAAATGGACCAATTTTGTCTCTTCTCAAGAGGTGTTGACAGAGACTCCGGAGCCAACATTATTTAATTCCGGTGCAGGAAAATATATGTGTGTGGCCTACTCTAAAGAGTGTAATTTGATTGATACTGCCTATGTTGAAGTGCCATCTTCTTCTGTTGTTGTGGAGAACTTAATCATTACACCTAATGCTATTGACGAGGCATGTATGGGTATGAACAACGGTCGTATCAAATGTACTATTGATAGTGTCAATAAGAAGAGAGTAGAGGTGACGATTGTTACAGAAAATCTTAGCAACGGAGTGAAAACGCTTAGCACCTATAACAGAGCCGATAATATCATCAGAGTGAATGATTTGGCTCCGGGTGATTATCGTATTACGGCTTATCAAGGTTCTCCGGAGTGTGTAGATGCTCCGTCTGATTTTGATACAGTTCTTACAATTCGTCCGATGCTTAACTCTCTGCAGTTTATTAGTTTGGATGAAATCGCAGATGCTCACTGTCTATCAAACAAAGATGCTTATGCTAAACTAACTGCAATTGGTGTAGCTGCCGGTCAAAAAATGGAGATTTTAAGCGATAATGTTGTTGTCAATTCTTACAAATATTTTGATAGAGTAGTTGATACTGCTTATTACAACGCAAAGAACTTGGTTTCCGGAGATTTTGTGGCAAGAATTATTAATAGTTGTTCAGATACAGCACTTTATAACTTCTCTATTGGTGGCACTCAGCCGTTTGAGTTAAGCATTGATAGTGCAACCTCTATCTTTACTTATGATTGTCCAACGGATGATGGTCCAAAAGGTACTGTTAAAGCGGTGTGTGAAGGGGGAGCAGATAGCATGAGAATCTCTTTGTTTAAGTATGATAGAAAGAATCCGACAATTGCAAAAGAGATTGCTACCGATAAAATTAATCAGGGAATGATGCCCTATTCTGCAACTTACCAAGATCTTTTAAGTGGAAAATATGTTGTTAGATTGGAGTCGCTGATTCCTAATTGTTCTGATCACACAGAGGTTGAGTTTGAAATCGTTGGTAATGATATTATTCATCTCGACTCTTTGATTGTAGAAGGCAGAGGATGCGATGCGATAATTATCCCTTATGCTTCCGGAGATGAAACGGGATATACCTTTCATTGGAACAATGCTATTTCTCACTTAGAGAAATCCTCTTCAGATACTTTGTTCCATGCAGGAGCAGGAACTTTTAGTTGTGTTGCTCTTTCCAATCATTGTAAAGCCTATTCAGATACATTGTTTGTGAATGTGCCTTCTGGTTCTACTCCTATCAATGTCAATATTACTCTTACACATAGGGATGAGAGTTGTTTTGAGGCGAATAATGGTTATATCCGTTGTGCAGTTGATAGTGTGAATGGGGAGAGAGTGCCGGTTACGATTGTTACAGAGAAATTGGGAGAGGATAAGTTTAGACAAGTAACATACGATGACCCTCATTACAAAGATAATGTCATTCGTGTTTGGGATGTTGAGCCGGGTGAGTACCGTGTGACTGCCTATCAAGGTTCGCTTGAGTGTGTTGAAGCACCTTCTGACTTTGATACGATTATTACTATTAAGCCGATGTCGAATCAGCTCCAATTCCACTCCTTGGATTCTATTAAGGAGGCTGTTTGTTTGGCGGAGAGAGATGCCCATGCCTATTTGACGGCAATAGGAGTGGCTCCCGGACAGCATATAGAGGTGTTGCATGCGGATACTCTCTACGCTGAATTTAGTTATAAGTGGCGTAAGGAAGATACGGCTCACTATGATATTTCCAATCTGATTTTCGGAGATTTCACTGCAAGAATCATTAACTCTTGTAAGGATACGGTTCTTTATGATTTTATGGTTGGCGGAACTAAACCTTATATTGTTAGCGTTGATTCCTCTAAGTCGGAGTTGAAAGTCAAATGCCCGTCGGATACAACCGGAATTATTTCAGCTTTGTTTAGTGGTGGGGCTGATAGTTGTTTCTGTTATTTGCAAAGACTTAATAGTGACGGAAGATACAATATTATTCAATCCGGTGTGGTATTCTCTCATGAAGCAGTGCAAGAGGTAAAATATACAGGATTGGGCAAAGGAAACTATATGTTGGTTATGACTTCTACTATTCCGGGCTGTAATGATATTGGTATTTTTAATATCGAGATTACCGGTCCGGCAGATGTTGTTGGCAGACATCAAATCTTGGATATTTCTTGTAATGCTTTCACGGATGGTTCTGTAACATTCAAACCTCACAGACGGGGCACTTCAGCGCCTGTGAATTATGTTATACACAGAGATTCAGCCTTAATCGAAGAACACTATGATGCATACATGCTTTACAAGAAAGAGGAAACAAAAGTGCCTGACAGATGGGGTGATATGGTGGATGGTTATTCTTTTACACCTGTGATGTATGAGAATGATAAACAAATTGTTGTAAAGATTAATAAAGTATTTGATAGCAACGAATTTTATTATCGAGATGGCAATAGTTTGAAGAAAATCGAGAGTATGGAGACTTTGGAGAAATTTGCTCCGGGACTTTATCAAAATGATTTTGTCTCCTCTTCGTTCAAATGGTATCAGAAATCGGAAGACAATTGGTTGGAATTGACTAATATCGTATTGCCGGATAGTTCGGATTTTGACGAAGCGTGGTACTTCTCCGGTAAGGATACGATAAAAACCCCGGTATGGGGCTGTTCTCATCTTGATCAATTCTGGGAAGAAGAGTTTGGTGCTTATTTAGAGAGTGATGCCATTACGTTAGCAAATTTGGCACCGGCATGGTACAAGGTTATTTTTGAGGACACTCTTGGTTGTCCGTTTGTTGATTCGTTTGAGGTGAAGAGACCTGTACGTCCGTTAAAATTTGATTCTGTGTCTTTCGATGCTGAATTGGCAGAATGTGATCCTGCTCATCGGTACATTACGGCTTATGTTGATGGTGGTTGGGGTGGCTATAATTATAGTTTTGCTCCTGAAAATGTGGGTGATAAACAAGGCGGTGCATACGATGGTTATTTGGGTGGTAACTATGTGCAATATGATTCAAAAAAATTGAAAGGTTCTTGTAGAAGCGAGTTTCTTCTGCCCGGTAACTATTTGGTGATGGTGGTAGATGAAAAGGGTTGTTTCGAGAAATTTAATGCCGGAACTCGTATTGCAGTGAAGAGTAAATTCAGTGCTACGGTGGATACTGTGAATGTGTTATGTCCGGAAGAGGATGATGCTCCGGTTGTTCTGAATTTGAAAGATGATGAGTATAATGGTCTGTATGATATTTATGAATATGCATCGGATTGTCTGAATAATACTTGTGATACTTGTAACAGGGATACATTCTCTTTGGTAAGATTGGATGCTAAAAAAGATACTGTGCAGATGCAATTTGGGAATGGTACACATGGATTGTTTATCTATAGAACAAGTAACGATAAATGTGGTACTTATGTTCCGGCTGTTGTGACGGATACGATACCTGCCATGAGATTGCAAATGGAGGCAATGAGGAATGTTTCTTGTGCGGAAGCTCCGATTGATAAAACAAGTGATGGTATGATTAAATTGTCTATTTTAGGTGGTGTTGAACCTTATACGTTGTATAGAGACAAATCGTTGTTTAGCGATGAGCATATTTCCTCTTATTCGGAGTTTAAAGATTCTTCCATTTATAAAAATGACCAACTTATCAAAACAATCAAAACCATTACTTTGAATGATTTGGCTGTAGGTAGATACTATTTTACGGTGGTTGATCAGAATAATTGTATACGACACATGGGCGCTGATAAGAGTGTGAATGATACTGTGATTGTTCTGGACTCTCCTAAACCAATTTCTTCTTTGGTGACTGCTTCAAGTATTTGTCCGAAAGAAGGTCTTGCGGATGGAATTGTCTTTGCTGATCAATCTAGTTCCGGTGGTGTGTTTACTAAATATGTTGATGGGGGAGTTGCTCCTTACTCCTATAGGGTTGAAGGATTTTCTGAGGATCTTTCTGATCCGTATATTCCTGTAACCGGTGATGAGACTTCTCAATTCCACTACGTCATTACGGATAACAATGGCTGTTTGTATGACACGACCGTGATGTTTGGAAATGATGAGATTAAGGTTGAGCGAATTGATTTCTTGGTTTCTAAGTACAACAAAAACGGGGATGTTATTGCTTTGGTGGATATGTGTGGACCGGAAGCTTATTTTGATAGCGTCTCTTACGAAATTTCCGGAGAGCATGCTGAAAAATTCGAAATTTTGGATAGAAGAATGTTGATTTATGATATTGAAGGTGGGTCCGATGAGGCCAAGAAAATCCTCTATTCTCAGCCTGATACTAAGAGTATTCCGGATGGATTCTTTGCCGAAAATTTCCAACTGATTGATAAGTTCTCCTCTATTAATAAGCATATTAATTTTATTAAGTTGAATGAAATTGCTTCTTCGGCAGGGTCGGAGGAGATATGGAGAGAGTGTCATCTTAAAATGTATGCCTACTTTAATGGATGCCGTTATACGGTTGAAAAGAATGGTATTGTAGAATCAGATATCTTTATCTCTCAGGATGATTTCAATATGTATGAAGGGGGTGTTCAGAATAATAATGATATTTTGGATATATCGCTTTCTCCAAATCCATATTCTCTTTCCGGTATGGGTGAGCTGAAAATCAATATTACCTTCGGTGCTGAGGTTGACTATAATATCTATATCTACTCTATGGATGGAAATATATCAACTGAAATTGTAGGAAAGGCTTCTGATTTGAAAGCAAGTTCTGTTGCCGGTGAATTTGTTGTAGAGAAGAGGGTTAATGCGGCTGATATTATCAATGTTCAATCTCAAGTCTTTGTTGTGCTTGTCAGAACAAGAGACGATGCAGATGCGAAATTGTTGTTGATAGAGAATTAATGACTTGTCCGGTTTGTGGGCAAATAGATAACGAACAATTGAATTGAGTTAGTAGGAATAAAAATGATACGTAGGAGGTTAATTTTTGTATTGGGTTGGTTGTTAATGTCTGCAAATTTATCTTTTGCAGCCATTTCTACAACCCAACAGAATTTTGATGATTTTAGTTTTAAGAAGGGGTTTAAAGCAACCGGAGGTCTCTCTTTTTCCAACAATTTTTATGCAGGGAGCGATAGCTTGGTAACACGAGACCCGTATGCTTTTTATTTGAATGGAAATTTAAATATGAACCTATGGGGAATTAGTTTGCCTTTCTCTTTCTCTTTGAGCAATACGCAGAAGAGTTTTACGCAACCGTTTAATCGTTTCAAATTAGACCCAAGTTATAAGTGGGTGCATCTCCTCTTGGGAAACAATACTATGGAGATGTCTAAATATACTTTAGCAGGTCATGATTTCTATGGAGTGGGGGTAGAACTTACTCCCGGAAATTGGGATATCTCGGCTATGTATGGGCGTTTGAAAAAGGCGGTCGAGTTTGATCCGCTTGTTGCTAACTATGAAACTGTAGCTTTCAAAAGAGTGGGTTATGCTGCTAAGGTGGCTTATGCCGGTGATTTTGGCGGGGAATACAATATTACCTTCTTCCATGGCGAAGATGATAAGTCTTCTCTCTCATTTATTCCGGATGAATCTTATTTAACACCTCGTAAAAATACTGCTATATCTACCATGGTCAGCCAAAAATTTCTTAAATATTTTTATGTGCGTGCCGAGTATGCTTTCTCTATTTATAACTCCAATATTTTTAATGAGAATAATGAGCCTGTCCGAACATCTTCTTTTATTGATAAAATCTTCAAAAAACACTCTTCTGATCATTATGTAGATGCTATCAATGGGGCTGTCGGATATCAAGGTAATATCTGGGGACTATCGTTCAACTATGAGCGTGTCTCGCCTTACTATTCTACTTTGGGTGGTTACTATTTTACAAATGATATTGAAAATTTTACCATTGCTCCTAATCTTAAGTTGTTAAAAGGTAAGTTGTCTTTTTCCGGTAATTTTGGTTTGCAGTTCAATAATTTGGATAACTCAAAAACAACCGATACAAGAAATATTGTCTATTCTGCTAATGCGTCGTTCAACTCGGGCGAGCATTGGACCGCTTCTGTTAATTTTTCTAATTTTAATACCTATACAAGGGTCAAACCTCAGGCTTATCCTTATTATGCAGATGCTTTGGATAGTCTTAATTTTTATCAAGTATCACGCTCTGCGTCTGCAATGACTTCTTATAATTGGGGCGATGATAATTTGAAAAGTTTTGTCTCTCTTAATGCTTCTTATCAGTGTGCAAATATGTTGTCTGAGAAGACTTTAACCAATTACTCTGATTATTTTTCAGGAAATCTTACTTTCTCTCAACAAGTTGCTTTGTACAAAATGGGCTGGTCTGCCTATTTGATGGCCAGTTATTGTGATGCTACCGGTATGGAGTCTCTCTATTGGGGTCCGGGAGCGTCTCTCTCTAAACAGTTCTTTGAGGATAAACTTAGTACCGCTTTGTCGGCAACGTTTAATGTGAATGATGTTTCCGGATCAACTAAGGGTGCATTGCTCAATACTTCTTTGAGTGCTTCTTACTCCATTGTGCCTAAGAAAAAGCAGTTTGGGTCGCATACTTTCTCTTTTTCTTCCGGTTTTACAAAGTATCTTTGGGGTATGATTTCCGGGGATAATAAGTATGAGTTTCTTTCATCCCTTACTTATAGTTGTAACTTTTAATCAGAATATAATAATTTTACGTACTTTTGCAGTTCAATAAAAATATGAGAACTTTTTTTAAGAATATAATAGTAACAGTGGTTTTGGTGCTTTCCTTGTTTTCTTTTGAGACCAAGGGGCAGATTGGTAGCGTCTATCCTGTTGATTTGAATGTGATGTTGACACCTCCTTACGGGACTTGCCTGACGGATCTTTCCAATTCTAATCGTTTTGTTATTCAGGCACTGCTTCGCGATATGAATCATGGGAATAATTATGAGATGCTGATCCAAATGCGTGTGAAGTCTCTTTCCTCCATGAATACGGTTTTTCTCTCTTATTCCAATAAGTTCTCGATTGGTATGGGAAAACCTGCTGTTGTTTTGGGTGCAGGGAATACACCGGTCAGTATCAGCAATTTTTTTGAGTCGGGCAATGTTTTGATAGGTCAAAATATTCTTAATGATAATTGTCTTCCTGAGGGTGCATACCTATTTTGTTTTCAGGCTTTTGATGCGAAAGCTTATTATGCCAAGCAGCGT
>JAGBVI010000109.1 GCA_017630395.1 Paludibacteraceae bacterium | reverse complement strand
GGCTGATTTCTTAGGAGAGGTTCATTTAAATTTTCCAAAATTTTTACTCTCACTTCATCAAGTTCTTTCCATGGTTCACGTGTAGCAGATGGATCAAATATAAAGTTAGAGATATTAGGGTTTGCAGGGAATCCATCGCGGTCAGGAGATGTAATCTTACGCATGGCTCTAACCATACGATTAATGTTGGTTAATTCACCAGGAAAGATAGGTCGTATAAATCCACCTTTCAAAGCCTCAGTACCTTTTGTATCTAGTAAATCAAGAAATTCATTAGAAATTTTAAAAGTAAAGCAATCTCCTTCCTTTTGTATTAAAGTACCTATTTGTATGCCTTCGCGTGTATCAAAAGCATCACCTTTCTCTTTACGAGCTTGCTTAAATCTATTATATTCTTCAGCATTTAAATATACAAAACTAGCTTGTCTAATATTATTGCGGAGTTCTCGCTCTTTATCTTGAACTAATCGATCGTTCTTTTTGAACTCATAAAGAGTGGTGCCCAATTCATTTTCTATTTGAATTTCTAATGAATCTTTATACGGGGAGCAAATAGTTTCTAGATTTTCTATAAACTGTTTCCGTTCTCCGTCTTCATTAAATGTATATGTTACAGCTGTAGTTTCAAAATTCCTATATGAATCATATTTAATATGATCATAATATTTGAGACGCAGAGCATTCCTGATTGAATTGATGGTTTCTTCACGAAAAGTTTTTGCTTCACCTTTTAAGTGTATATAGTATTGTGGTGAATAGTAAGCATCCTCTACAATAACATCGGGACATTTTTTGCGAATTTCCTCTAAAATAGTACGATGTTTTGTTGCATCTTCTGCAGTGATAGTCAAAATAGATGTCTGTAAACTAAAAGATACTAAATTGGGTTGTTCCACATCTGTTTTGAAATCACGCAAGATTTCCTTTGTCTCATCATCCATAAACTCATATACATAATGTGTTTGCCCACGAGCAAAGGAATCATCATGTAAAGTATCATGAATAAGTTTAAGATATTGCGAAATGGAATTTTGTTTATCAATTGAGTCTAAGCAATATGTACCATCCTCAATATATAATCCATCAATTGGGATACTTGCTTGTGTATTATAGCTAAAGAATGTAAATGTTTTTTTTACTAATTGGAACCCATGCTGTGTAAATAAATCATTAGGTAAGCTGGCACCAATTTTTATATGCATCAGTTTTCCATCTGAAAAGTAAATTTTAGACTTAGCAGTAACATTGCGAGCATCCAAAACAGCGCGGTAATCATCAGCATTAAAAAACCTTGATGTTGTTTTTACATTTGCTTTAACAATATGGCGAACACTATTGTCTTTATATAAAGTGATGAACGCTGCATACTTATCAGAGATCACTTTCTCTACATGACGAGCATACTTTTCTGGAACTTGCACACGACCATTGTCCTCAATGGAAACTTCTAATTGATACTCATTCAAAAGCGTATTTGCTATCTCAGGATAAATCGTGTCCTTAATATTCTCAGTATTATACTTAAATTTTAACAGACAAACTATAGAGCGAATTGGTGATTCTGGCGTAAGTTCGTAAAAATATTGATCTGCCATATCCACCAACTTTTCATACTCTCCCTTAGACATATCTCTTTCGCCAGAAAATTCAAGAAAGCCATTTCTTGCATTAACTCCATAATCGACAAGCCCTTCTCTTTGAAATGTTTCAGCAATTTCTTTTTCAAATTGCCTAAGTAAATCTTTTTCTTCAATAACGATGTCAAATAAAGAGTCATCTTCGTTAGCCAATTCTTTTGAATAGTATGGCATTTCGCTCATTGCTTTTACTCTCCAGATTTGTTCTTTTTGATAAACCAAATTGCGTAAAGCCTCAACATATTTGTTCCAAATCTCCTTATCGCGTTCTTGATTTACATCCACTTTAGGCAGGGATAATGTTGCGACCTCATCCATGAGTCTATGCAATGCAGGATTAGGTGTAATTCCACTGTCTTTGTTTTCTAAAACTTTAATAGTACATTTCGCCTTTACATAGTTTTTATTGGGAGGTAATGCTACAACTCGTATCCTAGGCACAAAGAAACAATATCTCTGTTGGAATCCCTTATTTTCGACATTGAGCTTCATCCTGACCTCTACACAACAATCTGGCGATATAACGATGAACATTGTACAACGAGGAATCTCATCGTTCGAGGCTAACTTTTGAAAATAACAATTTAAAAGAACACCATCTGATAACAGTTGTTTTAGTTTGTCAAAACAGAAAGGGTTCTTGGTGTTACCATTCCATGCATTAATAGTTTTATCATGAAAATTGAGGCAGATGTTACATACATCATCGCCCAAATCTATGATTTGAGCATTTCCTGTCATTGATCTGTTAGGTATATGCTCTGCTTCGAGTTTCAACGCTATCTCCTCGTTAAATTCCTTCGCTAGCAGTAGGTATAAGTCATTTTCGATATGAGCGCAAGGGTCTGTAGCTATTGCTCTTCCGTGCCTCTTGCAGAATTCCACAGCAGTGGACATACCTATGTTTAATTTCTTACATGCTTCAATTAACTTTATAGCCATACAAATAATGCTTAATGTTTCAGTGTGATAGTACAAAAATAAATTAAAATACAGAAATCATCACTTTTATTCTTTCTTTTTCTTCCAAGTTTGATAATATCTATTCATCATATAATGTAAGTTTTGCAGCAAATCTTTCCGCATAAATTCAGTACAAGCATCCAAATGAGAGGGGCATAACTTAATGCGTACACAAGATGGATATAATGCACATGAATTGCAAGAAGGAATAGGAGGAAATACTTCTTTAAATTGATTCATCAATTGGAGGTTTAAATTTTTTCATAAATACTGCCCACAAAATAATCTTCAGAAAAATGCTCGCATTTACCAATATGACCATCTGGAGTTATAACCATTGAAGAATCATTATCAGCCATACATTGCGCATATTTAATTACTTCACCATATTTCGGTTTAAGTAATCCTAAATGAATAAGTTTTTGTTTTAATTCAAAGTATGCAGTTTCAACCTCATCCGTTATTTTTTCCTCAAAAAGCAATCGATTATATACCGACAAGTTATTGAATAACTGAAATTTACACTTTATTAAATCTGCTATAGTCTCTTTATGTGTTAACTTCCACTTGTGAGGTAATCTGTAGTTCTTCTTTTAATATGTTTTCAATTTCTTTATAATGTTTCTTAATAGCCATCATTTTTAGCACATCATTAGGTGAAGGATTTGTTAGAGATAGTATCCTGTTGTATTCAAAATTAAAAAGTACTGCAAAAACTATCTTTTGATATTTACATAATGACATATCCCGACGAGATAGAGAGCCTCGTGTAATATAATTCTCTGCATAACAAGTAATACAAAGATTTAAAAATGTACATGCTTTACAGGGGTATTCTTCCAATTCTTCCAAATTTGTAAAATCAAGTTTTTTAAATTCTTCTGCAATTTTTTCTCCTCCGATTGATGGAAAGCACATATAACAAGGATAATATTTTCTTGTTTGCATATCGTATGCCTTCATCTCCCCACTATTGCATGCTTGGTGACAACTTTTATCGTTCAAAGTACATGAAATGTCGCTCAAAAAGAAGCTACATGGCTCGATATCCGGATTTTTAAGGTAAAAATTATGGAGTTCTTGTAATTGCTTATATAATGTATTTCCTAAATTACAATTCTTCCAATCCGTCATTATCGAAAAATGTGGTGTAATGTGCTTAAATCCTAAAGAGTTTATAAACTTTATATTTTCTGCTAAATAAGGTAAAGTTTCAGCAGTGATGGTCGTATTGACTTTCATTTCAGGCCATGTGTTAAGTAGAAAATGAAAATCAATTAAGTCAAAAGATTTAGGTCTGTTTATTTCACTAGATTTGCGGTCTCCATCAAGACTTAATTTTAACGTGATTTTATCTCTATTTGATGATAGCCACTTTTGTATATCACCATGTATTAGTGTACCATTTGTTGTGATGTGAATATGGTAGTACTCTTTAATATCTTGAGACCATAGAGATTCACATAAGTGTTTGATTTTGTGAAAGACCATAAATGGTTCCCCTCCTCGAAGGGAAATTTGAGTTCCATATATTGTTTGTGTACTCAATTGCTCAAGCAGAATATTAAGTGCTTCATCAATATTGAACTCAAATTTCACTTTTTCATTCTCGAAACAATACTTGCAATTTAAATTACAAGTAGAGTTTGTTGAGATGTAAACTTTTCTACTATAGGTTTTAGATGCCTTCATTCTTACATTAGCCAAATGTATACCAACATGTTATCCCTACAATAGTATCATTAGTTTTACACTCTATATCTTGAAATTGTGCTAACCAAGCATCAATTCTAAGTGGTTGAATCGTTGTTTGTGCATCCATTTTGTACAATAATTATCTATTACTCGAAATAAAATAAACTCAATTTATTGTTTGCCTTGAGCGTGGCTAAAATGCAATTATTCATCAAAATAATCGTCATCTTCATCAAACATCATTCCTAAGTCCTCATCTTGGTCATAGGTTCCTAATCCATTGTCTGGATCATAATCTGAATCGTAGTTTCCCATTGTAATAAAATTTTAAGTTGTTAATAATTAACAAAGCGTAATAAACGCCTTATCTATGTCTGCAAAATCGGCTAATAGTAGATAATATTCTCCTACTGCTCAAAATTACGGCTGCAAAGGTACATAAAAAAAACGAATTTTCAAAATGTTTTTAATAAAATACACATTTTTTCTGCAAAGGTACGAGAAAAAAATCACATACGCTATATATGTATAGGATTTTTGAGAGAAAAAACAAAAAATAATCGAAAATTAGACCAAAAATTCCCGAAAATAATTCAGAACGGCGAATAAAACGAATATAGCGAACTTTTACAACAAAGATGCAATCTTGTTGCGCCAGAAGTCGGTTTTCGCATCGGTTATGCCCTCGTATTGCCACTGTGTGCGGACGGATTCCTTGAAGGCATTGCCATGCTTATCCAAGAAAACTGAACGCACCAAACGCCAAGGGACAAGTTTGGCATTATCCTCCGTTTGGAACTTTGGGGGATGAATAAACTCGCTGAAAATCAGATGTATCAGTCGAGAGAAATCGGCATTGGTACTATGCTTGGGCGCGCCCATAAAACGCCAAACATGCTCTTCGTCTGCTTCGCGCACGAAGACACCATCCGTTTCCAAATGACTGATAATAGATTCAAACAAGGGAGCATGGTTATACGCATAGGTGGCACATTCGCGGAGAAGTACATCGTAGGGCGAGGCGGCTGATTGCTCGGCAGGCGGAGTAGTCGCCACCTCCATACCGAAATATTTGGCGAAGATGTCGCGAATCAATATTGTGGCAGGTAGAGCTACCTCGCAAATATCCTCATCTGGTTGCAACTGAATCCAAAAAAGCCAATAGGTCTTGGAATCGGTGTTATCCGTAGGAAGAAGGCGATAGGTAAAGTCTTTGCCCAAGAAACGGCGGTTGAGTTTTTGAATCAACTCGTCTTTTAGTGCTTCGAATTCTTTTATAAATTGTTGGATTTCTTTAGGGTGGCTATATTGCTTCTTGGTAAATCCTCGGCAGCCATAATAGATACCTACGCTGGGGTCGTTGGTGCAAAACTCAATTAAGAACTCATATGCACGGTGTCCATCGTGGCTATGCAGCACGTCCACATGGTACATCATAAGGTTGGGCTTCTCAATGCCCGAAAGCAATTTGCCTGCAAGTTCACTTCTGCGTGCTTCATCGCCGCCTACTAATTGCAGCATTTTCTTCTCGTATGGCATAGATGCGTTAGCTATCAGTACGCGATTGATGTCTAATTCATCGGTATTTGGTGTATTTGTGTGTTGCATGATTGTTGGTTTTGCCTGCAAAGGTACATAAAAAAAACGAGATTTCAAAATATTTTAGCAAAATCAACAAACGATTTGTACTTCTAAATGCTTTCCACGGACTCAACGATTGCTTAACGAAATAGGATGCTGTGAAGTAATCGGAAGTCCTTGGAGTGAGCGTGGAGACGATAGAATACTGGCTAACAAAATATGTTCAATCTAATGAAATACAACGAATTATGAACGGAAAGTACCAGAAGATTAAAGGTAAAATTGCATGATAGAATTTTTAGAATCCTTAGGATTCTTAGAAAAAAATAAGACAACAAAATTCTAATTTTTCTAAAGATTCTAAGGATTCTAATTCTATATGAAGACAACATAGACAACATTTCGCTCACCCAACATTGGTGAGCGACAGGGAAAGAAATAGATAATTATTGGTATAGTCGCAATACTATTATTACAGAGATGTGCTACGGATGGGATAGTGATGTCTTATTATGGACCCGTCAAGAACCCGTTATGAACCCGTAATATCCTCGGAATCTGCTGGTCGCAATAAATGCCGCTTAGCGGCATTGGGCGACCGCGTTTCCTCCTCTCACCACGAAGCCACGAGCTTCTCAGTAGGTTCTCAATGTATCAAAATTATATGACGACAATATCTATAACAGGGAACAACAACTCAAACAATATAATTTTGACATCT
>JAGBVI010000002.1 GCA_017630395.1 Paludibacteraceae bacterium | reverse complement strand
TGTCAAAGACATCAATGGTTGTCAGGCTTCTTACAAATTTATATTGGATCCTCCGGCAATCAATGTACCTGAATTCTTTTCACCAAACGGAGACGGTGTAAACGATAAATGGGTTGTAGGTTCTTTGGCAGAAGTTTATCCCGATGCATTAGTTATCATTTATGACAGATTTGGTAAGGAATTGATTCAATTCAAAGGAGGAGATATAGATGGTTGGGACGGAACATACAATGGAGTTCCAATGCCTTCTACCGACTATTGGTATGTGATTGACATAGAAGAAATAGATATGCAATATTCCGGTCACTTCACATTGTTGAGACAATAAGCAATTAATGAGTTTATAAAACTTACCTAAAATAAAAAGGAGCATGTTATTGATTGGCATGCTCCTTTTTTTGTATAGTGAAGTTGAAGTTGCTTTCTTGAAACTTTGCCCGATTTACAACTCGGCTCATTGTGCAAAAGTATCTTCAAGGCTTTTCAACCGGCTCAATCAATACTACTTACCAGAAAATAGTTTTGACCTATAGGACTAAAATAGAAATAGCTTCTTAACAAGCTACAGATAAAGCTTCTTAAAGAAGATTCGCTATTGTAGTTTGGCATGACTATTGTTCTATATATAGAGAAAGAAATATGATTTTAAAATTAAAATGTTGATTTATAGATAGGTATATAGATTGTTAGGTTTCTTTTATTAGGTATTAGAATCTATATTACTGACAAAATGTCGCATACAAAGGTAAATATGTCATGATAAAGAAAATTGAAAAATTATTTGTAGAATCGGGTGATGATGGAGAAGCAGAATTTATCCCTATGATATCAGATGGAGAGGATAATTTTGAATTTCTTCCGGACGAGAACAAGGATATTCCCATTTTGGCTTTGCGTAATGTTGTATTATTCCCAGAGGTAGTTTTACCTGTTTCTTTAGGCAGAAAAAAGTCTTTAATGGCTATTCGTTCAGCCTACAAAAAAGGCACTTTAGTTGGTGTTTTTACGCAAAAAAGAGCTTCAGTAGAAGATCCTTCAAGAGAAGATTTGTATTCAGTAGGAACCATAGCACAAGTTATTAAAGTGTTGGAATTGCCGGATGGTTCTACGTCAGCCATTCTTCAAGGTAAAAAGAGAATACTTTTGGATAGCATGACGCTTTCCAAACCATTCAATAGAGGAACTGTATCTCCCTTAGAAGATATAAAGCCAACAGAAGATGAGACAGTAGAGTTTAACGCTTTATTAGAGGCCATAAAAGATACCGCAATAAGAATTATTAAGGGATCCAATTCAATGCCTCCGGAAGCAACGTTTGCTGTAAAAAACATCGAGAATTCAACCTCACTTATCAATTTTATTTCAGCCAATTTAGGTCTGAAATTAGAGGATAAGCAGTCGTTGTTAGAGACTGAGAATATAAAGGAACGTGGATTTTCTTTGATGTCAATGTTGAGTAAAGAGTTGCAATTGGTGGAAATCAAAATGGCCATTCAATCTAAAACACAAGAAGGAATAGAACAACAACAAAGAGAATACTACTTACAGCAACAGATAAAAGCTATTCAAGATGAACTATCCGGAGGAGATTCTGATTCCGGTTTATTCATCAATCTTAAGGAAAAAGCCTCGAAAAAGAAGTGGAGCAAAGAGATTAAGTCGGTTTTTGAAAAAGAGATGAAACGCTTAGAGAGAACCCCTTCGCAATCTCCTGATTTTTCTGTCCAACTTAATTATTTAGAGACTATGTTGAATTTGCCTTGGGGTATTTATACCAAGGATAATCATAACTTGAAGAGTGCTCAAAAAATTTTGGATAGAGACCATTTCGGACTTGAAAAAGTGAAAGAGAGAATCATCGAGCATTTAGCGGTCTTAAAATTAAAGAATGACATGAAGTCTCCTATTATCTGCCTTTATGGTCCTCCGGGTGTTGGTAAAACATCATTGGGGAAATCTGTTGCAGAGGCGTTAGGACGCAAGTATGTCAGAATTTCTTTGGGAGGATTGCATGATGAAGCCGAAATTAGGGGGCATAGAAGAACATATATAGGAGCAATGCCCGGACGTATTATCCAAAGTTTACAAAAAGCAGAATCTGCTAACCCTGTCTTTATTTTGGATGAGATAGATAAGATATCCAGAGATATCAAAGGCGATCCGGAGTCTGCGCTGTTAGAGGTTTTAGACCCGGAACAAAATGTGGCTTTTCATGATAACTTTTTAGATGTTGACTTTGATCTATCTAAAATTATGTTTATTGCTACAGCCAATAATGTAGGGGCAATTTCTCAACCTCTATTAGATCGTATGGAATTAATAGATGTTAGTGGTTATATTGTTGAAGAAAAGGTTGAAATCGCAAGAAAACATCTATTGCCAAAGGAACTAAAGAATCATGGTTTGACGGCAGAACAATTGATTTTGCCTAAAAATACGATTGTTAAAATTATTGATTCTTATACTCGCGAATCCGGTGTCAGAGAATTGAATAAGCAATTAACCAAGATTATGCGAAAGATTGCTTGCAAAGTGGCGATGGGTGAGGAGTATAATCCAGAAATTACTCCATCTGATTTGGTGGATTATTTAGGTCTTGAAAAATATTCGAAAGACGAATACGAAGGAAACGACTATACAGGTGTAGTCACCGGATTAGCATGGACAGCAGTTGGTGGCGAAATTCTTTTTGTTGAGTCTAGTTTAAGTAAAAGCAAAGCTCCAAAATTAACTTTAACAGGTAATTTAGGAGATGTAATGAAGGAGTCGGCTGTTTTGGCTATGGAGTATTTAAGAGCTCATGCATCGGAATTTGGCATAGAAGAAAATTTATTCGAAGAGATGAGCGTTCATATTCATGTGCCGGAAGGTGCTATTCCTAAAGATGGTCCCTCTGCAGGTATCACCATGGTCACTTCTTTGGCTTCAGCTCTTACAAAGCGCAAAGTGCGTAAAAATTTGGCCATGACAGGGGAGATTACGCTTAGAGGAAAAGTGTTGCCGGTTGGCGGTATAAGAGAAAAAATCCTTGCTGCAAAAAGAGCCGGAATTAAGCAAATAATCCTTTGTAAAGAGAATGAAAAGGATATAAAGGATATTAAAGAGATCTATTTAAAGGGACTTACTTTCCACTACGTGGAAACCATTAGTGAGGTTTTAGATATAGCGTTGTTGAAATAATTTGTGGTGATGCTTATAACCTTCCGTAAGGTTCATCCTACAACTTTAACTATTGCTTTGCCTTATAAATTTTCTTAAGAAAATTTTTTAATTGAGGATATAGAGCTTTCCGGTTGTCATTGACAATGACAAAATCGGAGAGCTCTATTTTTTTTGATTCGTCCATCTGCTTTGCAATTCGTTCCAGAACTTGTTCTCGGGTAAATTTATTTCTTTTTATACACCGTTCTATTCTAATTTCAAGAGGGGCAGAAACCATTAAAATAGAATCAAAATATGAAACCATGTCAGATTCAAATAAAATAGCTGTCTCACAAGCTACAACTTCTTTGTTTTGAGCTTCAGACCATGCAATAAAATCATCAAATACGGCGGGGTGTATAATTGCATTGGTTTTTAATAAAAGTTCGTTATTTTTAAAAATTCGCTCAGCCATCAATGGACGGTTGAGTTGACCATTGGAAAAAATCTCTTCGCCTAATAATTCAATTAGTTGAGTTTTGACCTTTGTATTGCTATTTAGAATTTTTTTTGAGGCAAAGTCGGCATCATAGACAGGTATCCCTAAGCATCTCATCATTTCAGAAATGACAGATTTTCCGGCACCCATTCCTCCGGTTATTCCAATACGAATCATATTACTTTTCTTCTATAATATAGTCAGTTGAAGATGGTTTTATTTTTATGTTAAAAGCCTCTTGAGGACTCTTCTTTATGTGGATAGGAAGTTTACTATCATTATCTAATGCAGTCTCATTATAATTGACTTCGATAGAGAACGATGAGGCATCTATTCTATCGTATGAACTTATTCCAACTTGACAATGAATAGTTGCAGTAGAAGGAAATATTCTCAAATTCCTATTGTTGGGTAAATTGATAATTGATATTGGTGCAATTATATCCTTTTCAGTAAAAGGCTCTGTACAAACAGTCATATCAATCTCTTTATTTGAAAATGTTACACTAGGGATGTTTTTTAGTCGGATTGTTGTTTTCAGAGTATCTTTTACATTGGTCAGAATAACAGAGTCTGTTTCTGCAAATTCCAAAGAGTCCAAGATCTCTGTCGGTCCGTACGCAATAACGTCCTGTGGAGAAATTTGTAGTGTATCGCAAAAGCAATATTGTTGAAATAATTCTACTTTAGCATTGAGCTTTACCGGTACTTTTTTTTCTGCCTGTTTAGATAGTTTTATTCTTATGGTGTCTGGATAAATACGTTCTATCTGAATACCATCTTTTATCTGTTTTTTTAGAGGTTCAATTAACTCTTTAGTATAGAATAATTCTCTGTTCTTTTTCATGAATTTATCCACGTCAACTTTCAGCGGATCAAATCGTTTCCCGTATCGATGACTTAATAAGCTGGTACCCCTACCGGTAATTGTTACTCTTGTTTTTTGTGGCAATTCATTGGTGATCAAATAGTCATTAGGGACGTTTACATAGCTAATTGGAATTTGAATGACTGTCTCGTAGTTTTTTCTAAGAGCCTCCAATAACCATAAAAAAGAGGTGATTAAGAGAAAAAACAGAAATATCAAAAGGTCCTTACTGGTAACGAACCTTTTGATATCTTCCATTAATCGGTTAAATTTTTCTTCTATTTTTTCTCGATTCCACATGATTGATTAGTTGCGAGTGTTTTGTTGAACAGCTGTGGAGTCTGCAAAAATTGAAGTTTTTTCAACTTTGATATTTACGTTGTTTGCAATTTCCAAAATAACGTATAAGTCATTTATTTCTTTCACCTTACCATGAATTCCTCCGGCTGTAATCACTTGATCGCCAACTAACATAGAATTACGGAATTTTTGAATCTCTTTTTGCTTTTTTTGCTGAGGGCGAATCATAAAGAAAAAGAAGATTACGAATATCAATATCATCATAATGATTGATGACATTCCACTTCCGGCTGGAGCTGGTGCTTGTAACAAAATTGATGTAACCATAGTTGTAATTTTAATATAATTATTTTTTGTAAGAATTTACGTATGTAGCCTTTGTTAATTTATTTTCAGCCTTTAATTCTTTTACAATAGTATCTAAGATGCCGTTTATGAATGTTCCACTCTTGGGTGTGCTATAGTTTTTGGCTATTTCTATAAACTCATTCATTGTCACATTTACGGGGATGGAAGGGAAAGAACAAATTTCCGCAATGGCGGCCTGCATGATAATTGTATCCATAAATGCAATTCGGTCTGAATCCCAATTATGAGTATGCTTTTTTATCATTTCACGATACTCATATTCGTTGTAGATACTATTTTTTAATAGTGTATATGCGAATTCTTCGTCTTCTTTATCTCTGAATTGAGGTATCAATTCTTGCTCATCCTGCTTTTCCTCTTCAAACTTTCTAATTGTTTTTAAAACGAAGCTCAAAATCACCTCTGCGTCATCATTCCAATAGATGCATAAATCTTCCAACTCTTTTCCTAACAATTCGCACCCCGAAAATGTTTTTTTTACGATAAATCTCCAAATTTCGCGATCTTCTTCGTAGGTAGTTTCTCCTTTTTCGCAGTAAGTGTTTACCTCAGGAACTTGTGCGATCTCTTTATACAGAGTTTTCGTAATCTCGCTCTCTTCGGTAGGCCAATCTAAATCATGCTCTTCAATAAATTTTAGTAAATCCTTATTTTGAGCTAATTGCAAAGCAAATTTATTGTTGGAAAGCTTGGTCATCAGTTGTAGATCAGAACTACGTTTATTGCTTCGTTCCAATTTATTGGTTG
Source organism: Paludibacteraceae bacterium (assembly GCA_017630395.1). GTDB lineage: Bacteria > Bacteroidota > Bacteroidia > Bacteroidales > Paludibacteraceae > UBA1181. The sequence goes on along the minus strand of JAGBVI010000002.1, from coordinate 39,459 downwards.
CATACGAGGTGACATTTACAATCGTCTGCAATAAGTAGTGGTACAACTCATACGTTTTTTCTATACTAATTGCTAATTCATCTTTTGCTTCTTCAAAATCCAACGATTCTGCATTATTCTTGTAATAAGAATACAAAATTTGGATCACTTTATTTCTTAAAAGAACTCGATTTATCATTGTTTTTTTTAATTTGTTTTTGCAAAGGTAATCCTTTTTTTCGGATTGGGGTGATTTGTAGGGGGATTTGTTGAAAAAATGTCTTCTCTTATTGTTGATGAAGTGTTTATTTTTCTAAATTCCAAATCTTTATTATTTTTTTTGGTATATCAATATTCTCTTGAATTCCAATAAACTCTTCCGCTTTGGGTCCGAAACTAAAGATAGGAACGAGAGTTCCTGTGTGTTTGATGGTTTCAAATCGTATATCTACGTCTCCTTTTTTCAGGTCCCCATCTTTTATTGTTAAACCTCCTGTTTCGTGGTCTGCCGTGATGATAACCAATGTATTACCTTGTTTTTGTGCATAGTCTAATACTACCCCTATTGTTTTGTCAAAATCGAGCATTTCTGCCAAGGTATATGAGGCATCGTTTGCATGGCTTCCCCAATCTATTTGTGATCCTTCAATCATTAAGAAAAAGCCTTTTTTGTTCTTGTCTAATATCTCAATGGCCTTTTGTGTCGCCTCGGAAAGCATGTCGCCCCTTCCTTCATTTGCCTTGGGTAAAGCCTCTTGAGCAACTAATCCTGCCAATTTTCCTCGTTTTACGCTCTTTACCTCCTCCATGGTAGTAGCTACCCTAAATCCTTTTCTTTCTAACTCTTTTGTTAAATCTTTTCCATCTTTTCGCTCCTTGAAGAACTTTAATCCTCCTCCAATGAAAACATCTATTGGAGCCTTTGTGTAATCAAGTGCTATATCTTCTTCTTTTTTTCTATTATCCTGGTTGGCAATAAAGTCTGCAGGTGTTGCGTGTGTGACAGAACTGGTTACAACTATTCCTGTTGATTTTCCTATTCTTCCTGAATAGGTTAGGGTAGAGGTTAGTTTTGTTGTGTCCGGACTCATTCCCACCATGCCGTTTTTAGTTTTAACTCCACATGCTAATGCCGTTCCGCCTGCAGCCGAGTCTGTTATGTAGTCGTTGGCAGAATAGGTCTTGGAAAATCCAATATGGGAACATCTTTCAATGTTTAGTTTCCCATAATTTGCAGTCATTGCTGCATATATGTGATTTAACCCCATTCCATCTCCAATCATGAAAATTATATTTTGGGGATCTTCTGCCCAAACTATGGATATTGACAAAATTACACTAATAGGTAGTGCAACTATTCTTTTTAGCAAATCTCTCTTTTTCATTTCTTTTTTTATTTTGTTAACGTGTAACAAAGGTACGATTTTTTTAGGATATTTTTTTTAGGAGTGTTCTATAAATTCTCCGTTTATAATTTAAATGTTTTCTTTGTTATCTAGCAGTTGTTGCGTTTTTTTTATGGTTGTAGAAAAAAAATATTTGAAAAAATTTTGATAATTAAAAATATTTTTAGAAATTTGGGTGATTTCGTTTTTATTGAAAAGTGTAATATTAAAAAGTGTGAGCGTATGGACGAAGAGAAAAAGAGGTATGAGACGGATAAACGGGATCAAGAGATTGTTTATTCGAAGGCAATTAAAGCCGGCAAGCGCATCTATTATTTAGATGTAAAACGTAATCGTAAGGATGAGTTGTTTTTAGCGATTACAGAAAGTAAGAAAAAGGTAATGGGCGATGATTCCCAAGTGTCATTTGAGAAGCACAAGATTTTCTTGTACAAGGAAGATTTTGAGAAGTTCCTTACCGGTATGCAAGATGTTATTGGTTTTATTAATGACAGTGCGTCAGGAACTGATAGTGCGGAGAAAGGAGATGATTCGTCTTCCAGTCGATTCGAAATTGATTTTGGTTGATATGATTTGCTCGAAAAAATAAAAAAAAGAGGTTGAAAAGACCTCTTTTTTTTTGTATCATCATTTATAAAGTAATTTCTATAAATCACGTTGGAAAATACAAATTAATAATAATTATACTTTCCCTTTGCGTGGTTTATAGAAATTACTTTATGTATGTTTACGAGTAAAATTAATTGTTGTTTGTACTCTCTCTCTTACTCATGTTGCAAGTTCCTGTGAATATAGCTTGTGGTTCAATTGATAATATTTTGGTATCAATATCGCCTTCAATGCGTGCAGAGGATTTTAAAGAAAGGGTGTCGTTGATGTGTAATTGACCGTTTACACGACCCAATATATCTGCATTATTGCATGTTAATGTGCCATCCAATGAACCTTTTGTTCCAATGATAACTTTCCCTTTGCAAGTAATAGTTCCTTCTACAGAACCATCCAATCTGAAATCGCTCTCTGCTTGGATGTCGCCTACTACCTTTGTTCCAAATGCCAGAGTGTTGTGTTCGCTACCTGCTAATGAATCTTTTGCCATGGTATTTTCCTTTTAATATGCTGATTTAAACTGATTAAGGAATCGTATGTCATTTTCAGAGAACATCCTTAAATCTTTTACTTGAAATTTTAGATTAGTTATTCTTTCTACACCCATTCCAAATGCGTATCCGGTGTATTCTTTGCTATCTATCCCGCAACTCTCCAACACGTTAGGGTCAACCATTCCGCACCCTAAAATCTCAACCCAACCTGTGCCTTTACAGAATGGGCATCCTTTCCCTCCACAAAGGTTACATGATATATCCATTTCTGCAGATGGTTCTGTAAATGGGAAGTAAGATGGTCGTAAACGTATTTGAGTCTCTTCTCCAAACATCTCTTTTGCAAAGTATAGTAATGCTTGTTTTAAGTCTGCAAACGAAACGTTTTTATCTATGTATAAACCTTCCACTTGATGGAAGAAACAATGTGCACGATATGAGATGGCTTCATTGCGATAAACTCTACCAGGACAAAGCACCCTGATAGGAGGTTTTTGGCTTGTCATTGTACGAGTTTGTACTGATGAGGTGTGTGTACGCAATAAAACGTCTGGATTTCTTGCAATGAAAAATGTATCTTGCATATCTCGTGCCGGATGTTCCGGTGGAAAATTTAGAGCTGAAAATACATGCCAGTCATCCTCAATTTCAGGACCCTCTGCGACAACAAATCCTAATCGAGAAAAAATTTCGACAATCTCATTTTTTACAATTGATAGCGGGTGTCTTGTTCCTAATTCTATCGGTTCTGCTGATCGGGTTAAGTCTAACTTATCATTACTTAAGTTTAACTCTTCAAATTTTTCTTTCAGTTCAGAAATTGCTTCTTGTGTTTCATTCTTCAATTTATTCAACATCTGTCCCACCTCTTTTTTTAAGTCGTTGGGAACTTCTCTGAATTCGTTGAATAACATCGAAACCTCTCCTTTTTTACTTAAGTATTTTATGCGTAGAGCTTCAATGTCTTCTAAACTCTCTGCATGTAAGTCTTTTATTTCTTCAGCTATTTTTCTTATACGCTCTTTCATCTCTCTTTTCTGAATTGATATTTCTTCCGGCAAAGGTACTATTTTTATTCTAAATCCAAGGTAAACAACTCTCTTATTTTTTTATTTCCATGTAAAAAAAACTTTTTATAGGTCGCTTTTTATTGATTTCTTTGATTCGTTGCTGAGGTGGGGAGTTTTGCAGTAGTTCGAATAGATATCGACTTTCACTAAGAAATGGAGTTGATTATAGTGACGTAAAGACATAAAAAAACGGAGGCGGGTTATGAACCTCCGTTTTATCGGACCAACAATTCACATCGTTTCTTTTTTTGGGAGATTAGAACTCCCTCGTCCTAAAAAATTTTAACCAAACTAAAACCAGAATGAATATCTTTAATCTACTTTCGTAGATATGTCTTATCTAAATCTCTAATGCAAAGATAAGATACTTTTTTCTTTTTGTCAAGTCTTTTCTTCTTTTTTTTTGAAAATATTTCTTGTCGTTTTCTAAGTGTTTAATTTTTAGATGATTTTGTTATTTCTTGTGATTAAGGATTTCCGTTGCTTGGATGAAAATGCTACCCTTCTTAAGGTTTTATGTGTATTACAACTGCATAAATTTAATAATGGTGGGTTATATATATTCATTTCGAGGAAATTGCAGAGCGAAAGAAAGGAGCAGTGCGAGACTGACAAACAGTAAGTTACAGAAATAAATCAAAAAGTACTGAAAGGTTAGTTACTTGATATATTTTTTTTAAACGGCAAATTTATAGAGTTCTCCTAAAAAAACTGAGAGACTTTTCCATCATATTCTGAATAATTTCTTAAATTTGGACGTATGGAAAATAGACGAGTAGAATTCTTTTGGAATAGGGAGTCTGTTGTTGAGATTCTTATTTGGGTGGCAGTTTTTCTTTTGTTAACTGTCAGTAGTTTTCCTTTGGATTTTTACTTATCCTTTTCATTATCAATCGTTCTTCTGATCGGAATGGTTCTCCTTTCTCTATTTAATAGAAAGGTTACAATTCCTTTTTTTCTTAGTAAAGAACGTTTTTTTTGGACTGTTTTATTTACTGTTGCTATCATTGTTTTAATGACATTTGTTTTTTCTTTTTTGGAAGAGCGCATTCTCTATTATTTTATAGAAAATAGCAGAGTTGCATCTGAAGTGTCATTGTTGGATATCTCTTTGCCCGAAGAGAAAAAGCCTTTTTTTGAAGAAGAATCGATAGAGGCTCTTCTTGGGAATTCTCAAACAACTAAATGGAAAATTCTTATCTTGTTTTTGGGTGTTACTTTGGTGAATTTTTTGTCGTTTTATAGGCAAAGGAGTTTAGCTGCTGAACAGGTCAGAAACTCTTTGTTGCAGGAGAAAATGCAGATGGAGCTGAATTTTCTTCGCTCCCAAATCAATCCTCATTTTTTGTTTAATGCGATGAATAACCTCTATTCTTTGGTGTACATGAAAGATAAAAATGCTACCGATGCAATTTTATCTCTTTCAGAGATGCTAAGATATGTTACAAATTGTTCTAAAAATAAAGAAATTTCGCTGGAAAAAGAGATTGTTTATTTGGAAAATTATATTGATTTTCATCGTTTTAGTTTTGAAAATCCTCTAAATATTACTTTTGAGAAGCAGGTCGGGTCTGAGTCTATCATGATAGCGCCGATGTTGCTTCAACCTTTTTTGGAAAATTCGTTTAAGTATAGTGGCGTGGGGAGGGTAGATGATGCCTTTATTTTTTTGTCGCTGAATGCGACTCAAAATCAACTCCATTTTTATATAGAAAATACTGTTTGTGAGAAATTTCGTGCAAAAAAAGAATTTTCAAATGGGGTTGGTTTACAAAATGTAAAACATCGTTTGCAGTTGTGTTATCCCAATCGATATGTTTTGAGTGTTAACGAATTGAATAATATCTATCAACTTGATTTAGTAATCAATTTAATATAATTTATTATGGTGCAAGAAGAGATTAAAACGATAATAATAGATGACGAATTTCCTGCGAGAAAATTGTTGTCTGAATATGCTTCAAAAATTGCTAATATTAAATTATGTGGAGTGTGTGACAATGCTGTTCATGCATTAGAACTTATGCAAAATGAGGCTGTCGATCTGATATTTACAGATATTCAGATGCCGGATTTATCAGGGATGGAGTTTATTCGCTCTTTAAAAAATCCCCCTTTGATAGTTTTTACTACAGCCCATTCTGAGTACGCTATTGATAGTTATGAATTGGATGCTGTAGATTATCTTTTAAAGCCTATCTCATTTCCTCGCTTTGTGCAAGCTGTTAATAAAGTGCAAGAGCGGATTCAATTGTTGAGAAGTAAGGAGAGTGAGACAAAGACTGAAAAGGATTATTTTATGGTAAAGGCTGATTATAAATTGTATAGGATTGATTTTGTTAATATTTTATTTATTGAAGGCCAAAGTGAATATGTTACCTTTCATCTGAAAAATAATAAAAAAATTACGGCATACTATGCGTTAAAAAAATTGGAAGAAGAGTTACCTTCTCGCGATTTTATGAGAATTCATAAATCTTATATTGTTTCTCTTGCTAATATTGAGTCGGTGGAGGGAAATTTAGTGACTATTGCCGGTCAAAAATTGTCAATAGGAAAGAATTATAAAGATTTATTAATGGAGCGTTTGAATTGTTAGGTGTTTTATTTAGTTTTGTTTTTAGGTGCTGAATTTATTTCCTTATCTTGCTCATATTCAATCAATCATGATACCGTAATCTTTTTTTACTTGAGACTTCCTTTGCTCGTCTTGGTAAAGAAGATAGTAGTTTCGCAATGCTTATTTTGCTTATGAAAAGTTTTATGTTGGTGACTTCTATAAGATTCTTTTTGGGAATTTTTGAATTTACTTCGAGTAATTTTCTAAGCGAAAGGATGATGTAGTGCGAGTTTTTCTATCTAAAATGCAAATCAAAATCATTTCTACCTCATTTAGAGATATTGCCTTTAAAAATTAGTGCCTAATTTCACAACCAAGCACTTAACTTGAGAGTAAATTCTCTCTAATAAAAAAATGAAAACAAACACTATTATGAAAAATTTATTTACAACTTAAAGTGGGTTCGATTAACTCATTTCTCATTTTTTTTTAATTTATTTCGAGTGATTTATTGTCTAAATGTGCAGTGAAAATAGTGTAACTATTCGATAAATAGTAAGACTTCGAAAGAAATTAAAAAGTTACGAAAAGTTTATCAAGCACCAATTTATACCTTCTTTATTATATAGGAGAATTTATATTATTCACCTTGAATAGGTATATATCCTACAGCAAAGTTAAATTCAATCTAAATAGTTAGCAATGGTTTATAGATGAAATGGCTATTTTTATAGACAAAATAAGAAATTGTTTAAAATTTATTTTGAGCATATTTGACCGAAATATTGTTATTTCATCTATCTTTGAAGAACATTATTTAATAAAATTTAAGTCATGAATAAACAGGTAGTTCCAATAATGTTGTTGACCGGGTATCTTGGAAGTGGGAAAACCACTTTGGTAAACAATATTTTATCCAATAGTAAAGGGTATCGTTTTGCTGTTATTGTAAATGATATTGGTGAAGTCAATATTGATGCCTCTTTAATTCAAAAAGGTGGAATTGTAACTGAAGAACAAAATAATTTAGTTGCGTTATCTAATGGGTGTATTTGTTGCTCTTTGCAAACAGATTTGCTAGAACAAATTGCAGAGTTGACTAAAAGTAATCAGTTCGATTATATTGTTATTGAGGCAAGTGGGGTTTGTGATCCTTACCCTATTGCTCAAACTATAGCTTCTACTTCTGATTATGCAAAAAAATATCAATTGCCGGAAATTTGTCGTTTGGATTGTGTGGTTACAGTTGTAGATGCCTTACGTATTTTGGAAGAATTCTCAGGAGGAAATGATTTATTGGGGCTTGTTGATGAGGAGTGTATTGCTAGTTTATTGGTCCAACAAATCGAATTTTGTAATGTTATCGTATTGAATAAAATCAGTGAAGTAACAATAGAGGCTAAAAATGAATTATTAGCTGTGTTGAAAAAATTGCAACCTGAAGCGCAGGTGATAGAAGCGGATTTTGCTCAATTCGACCTGAATTTAATTTTAGATACACATGCGTTTGATTTGGGAAAAGTGGCAATGTCTGCAGGGTGGATAAAGAGCTTGGATGAGGAGGTAGAGTGTTCTGATACCTCGGGGCATTGCCATTGTGGATGTAATCATGAGCACCCCGATCATCACGAAAATCACCTGAATTGTGAGCATCATGACCATTCTCATTGTCATCACCATCATCAAGGAGAAGGGGAGAGCGGTGAATATGGTATTTCAACGTTTGTTTATTATAGGAGGAGAGCTTTTAATTTGTCTAAATTTGAGCAGTTTGTTTACTCCAATTGGCCTAAGGGTGTTATTCGATCCAAAGGAATTCTCTATTTTGAAGAGAATGAACCTATGTCCTATATGTTTGATCAAGCAGGTTCTTTAAAGCGACTAACCGAGGCAGGACAATGGATTTGCACGGCTCCCCAAGAAGAAGTCGAACATTTGCTAGAGCGAAACGCAGATTTGCGCAGAGATTGGGATGCAGAGTATGGTGATAAAATGATAAAAATCGTATTTATAGGGAAAGATATGGAGCGACAAGCAATCATTGATACGTTAAACAAAATATGATTAGTCCGATAGAAGCAATAGCGAAAATTATACGGAGGACTTTATATCAAATGCGTCATAATGTACAATTCATAGACCGAGAGGGTATTTGTACGTTATGACGCATGAGTTTTATTGTGTCGCTACCTATTAAAGGTAGTTTTGTGCTCTTAAAGTTTTTTCAATTCTGTTAGCAGAATATCATTTTCTTCCGGTGTCCCAATTGTAATTCGTAGTCCCCCTTGACAAAGAGTTACAGAATTTCTGTTTCTGACAATGATTCCTTTTTTTACTAACTCTTGATAGATTTTATTAGCATCATTTACCTTAACTAATAAGAAGTTGGCATCGGAAGGATGTATAAAAGTTGTAATTGGTAGTTGGCTCAATTCTTTTATCATTCGATCTCTTTCTATGATAGTGGTCTTTTTCCATGAAGAAATAAGATCTTTTTTGCCGATGGTTTCTAATGCAAGTTTTTGCGTAAGGATATTGATATTATATGGATATTTAATTTTGTTAAATATGGCAATGATATCAGTGGAAGCAAAAGCTAATCCTAAGCGGATACCGGCAGAAGCCCAAGCTTTTGAGAATGTTTGTAATACAATAAGATTGGGATATTTGTCAAGTTGTAAAGCCCATGATTCTGTTGAAGAAAAGTCAATATAAGCTTCGTCAACAACAACAATTCCTTGAAATGAGTTTAAAATTTTTTCAATTTCGCAGGCGTCCAATAGGTTACCCGTAGGATTGTTTGGAGAACATAGCCAAATCACCTTTGTATTATCATCAATAGCATTTAGTAGATTTTCTGTGTTAAGAGAGAAATCTTCATTAAGTTTAACATTCTTATAAGCTACATTATTGATGTCCGCACAAACTCCATACATTCCGTAAGTCGGTTCAATTGCTACAACATTGTCTCTACCGGGTTCGCAAAATGCGCGATAAACCAAATCAATTGCTTCATCACTTCCGTTCCCTAAAAAGATCTGTTTAGCATCCACTTTTTTTATCTTTTCAATTTCCTTTTTTAAATCCCACTGCAGAGGATCCGGATATCGATTATATGGAGCGTTGTATGGACTTTCGTTAGCATCCAAATAAACAGATGCTTCTCCTTGGAATTCGTCTCTCGCACAAGAGTAAGGTTTTAAATTCCAAATATTAGGACGGACAATATTTTTTAAATCAAACATATCTAACAATTTTAGGGTGGGTTCTGTAAATTCATTTCGAGGAATTTTTGAATTTATTTCGAGTAGGTTGCAGAGCGAAAGAAATGGAGAACTGTAACAGCTATGACCAACTATTAACTAGCAAATTGCCGAAATAAATCAAAAAGAACCGAAAAGTTTTCAACCTACGATTTACACTTTTAAAATTTTAATGGTGAATTTATAGAACTCACCGTTATAATAATCGTCTGAGTGTTACAGCATTTTTATGAGCGAAAAGACTCTCATTTTCAGCCATTATCTCGATAGTGTTACCAATTATCTCGATACCTTCTTTACTAATCTCCTGGTAAGTGATTTTCTTTCTAAAACTATCTAAATTTACACCGCTATAAGCTTTTGCATATCCATTGGTAGGTAGGGTGTGATTAGTTCCGGAAGCATAATCACCGGCACTCTCGGGAGTGTAATTTCCTAAGAAAATAGATCCGGCGTTCTCTATTTGCTCTCCAATCTCAAGATAGTTTTGAGTGGATATAATGAGGTGTTCCGGAGCATATTCATTAGTAATGGCAATTGCCTCTTCGATATTCCTTACTAGGATTATTTTGCTATGTTCGATAGACTGAGTGGCAATCTCTTTTCTTGGTAGTTCTGCTAATTGTTTTTCAACTTCAACAACCACTTCGTCTGCTAATTTTTCGTCGGTGGTAATCAATATGGCTTGACTGTCAGTACCATGTTCAGCTTGAGATAATAGGTCTGCAGCAACAAATTTAGGGTTAGCTGAAGAGTCAGCCAAAACTTCCACTTCCGAAGGCCCTGCGGGCATGTCAATTGCAACATCCTTTAAGCTAACCAGTTGTTTAGCAGCAGTAACATACTGATTCCCGGGACCGAAAATTTTATAAACTTTGGGAACACTTTCTGTGCCGTATGCCATGGCTGCAATAGCTTGAACACCTCCAATTTTGAAAATTTTACTAACTCCGGCAATTTTAGCAGCATATAGAACTGCAGGATGAATTTTTCCCTCTTTATTGGGTGGTGAACATAGTACTATCTCTTTGCAACCAGCAATTTGAGCCGGAACAGAGAGCATAAGTACAGTTGAAAAAAGTGGTGCTGTCCCGCCTGGTATATATAATCCAACTTTATCAATGGCTTTGGCCTTTTGCCAACATGTTACTCCCTTAGATGTTTCGATTTTAGGTAATTGAGTATTTTGTGCAGCATGGAATTTTGCAATGTTCTCTTTAGCTATTAAGATAGCCTCTTTAAGTTCGTTTGATACGCACTTTTCTGCCCATTCTAATTCTTGCTCAGAAACTGATAAAGTTTCAATGGCCACTTTATCAAATTTTAAACCATATTCCTTTACGGCAATATCACCTTTCAATTTAACATCCTTCAACACTGTGTTGACGGTGTCAAATAAAGAGGCATTGTCAAAAACAGGACGCTTTAATAAATCCTGCCATTCGTTGTGTTTCGGATACCTAACTACTTTCATACCTTTAGAAGTTGTTTGAATTACAAATTACCTATTGAAAAAATACTAAAGAATCATTTTTTCGATAGGGACAACCAAAATACCTTCTGCACCTAAAGTTTTTAATTGATTAATAATGTCCCAGAATTGTTTTTCTTCAATAACCGAATGTAGAGAAGACCAACCCTCTTTTTTGAGTGGAGTAACAGTTGGTGCTTTCATACCGGGAAGTAATTGACAAACTGCATCAATTTTCTCATTTGGAATATTTAGAATGATGTATTTTTTTCCTTCTGCATTTTTGTAAGAATCGAAACGGAACAAAAGTTCACTCAAAATTTCTCTTTTCTCAGTCGATAAATTAGGATTGCCAATCAATATAGCCTCAGAATTTAGCACAACTTCAACCTCTTTAAGGTTGTTGCTTACCAGAGTACTTCCGGAACTAACAATGTCAAAAATGCAATCCGCCAAGCCAATTCCGGGTGCAATTTCTACAGAACCGGTTATGACATGTATTTCGGCTTTAATACCCTTTTCGTCTAAAAACTTTTGCAATATTACCGGATAAGAGGTTGCAATTTTTTTTCCATTAAACCATTCCGGGCCAGTGTATTCTTCTGCTTTAGGGATAGCCAAAGAAACTCTGCATTTAGAAAAATCTAAGCGTTTAATTAAATCTGCATTTTCATTTTTTTCTACGTATTCATTTTCTCCAACGATTCCAACATCTGCAATTCCACTTGCAACTGCTTGCGGAATATCATCGTCTCGTAGGTATAAAATTTCTACCGGAAAATTAGATGCTGGAACCAATAGGGTTCTTTTGCCTGACTTAATTTTGATGCTGGATTCTTCCAACATAGTCATTGTCTCTTCATACAAACGGCCTTTTGCCTGAACTGCGATACGTAACATATATTTCTTTTTTATTGTTTTCTATAAAGTAAAAAAGCTCACCAATTCGGCAAGCTGAGAAAAGGACACTCCAAAAACTCACCGATTATTATCGTTGAAAATAATGATGAATATGATGGAAAAATTGTACCATTTTTATTGTTTATTATCACGGTGCAAATGTATAAAAAATATACTAAATAAAAAAATATTGGTAGAATAATATCAAAATGACTAAATTTGCGTTTCTTAAATGAGGATTTTATTAAGGTGAGTTTTATAAGATGTTGTTTAAATTTTATTTCGTGCATATTTGAGTGCGTGTTTTAAGATTTTTTTATTATTCTTTTTCCGTTAATAGTATGCAATTATCAAAAAAAAGAGTAGTAAAAATAGGCTAAAAGCGCCCTGATGAGGCTGAAAAAGGAAGAGTTAAACTCAAAACAAATTAATAATAAGATTTAAACTGCTTCTAAATTCACAGCTCAAATTAAAAAGGTATAAATCGTGGGTTGATAAACTTTTCGGTTCTTTTTGATTTATTTCAGGAAAATGCTACTTAATTGTATGTCAGAGTGCTTGCACTGCTCCTCTCTTTCACTCTGCAATCTACTCGAAATAAATTCAAAAATTTCTAGAAAAGAATTTATAAAACCTACCATAAAAGATAGAAATGAATTTAATTTTGGATCAAGGTAATTCGTCTGTAAAAGTTGGAGTTTTTAATTCTGATGAATTGCTATTTTCTGAGCGATGGGAAGCATTGACCGACGAGAAAGTGAAGATGTTGATGGAGAAATTTCCAATTAAACAAGCACTCTGTTCATCGGTTGCTGTTGATGAAGTGGTTTTATTGAAAACTTTGAAAAAGTATGTTTCTGTCGTGAAAACATGGTCAACGACTGATCTTTTACCCTTGGATAATCGTTATAAAACTCCAGAGACGTTAGGAAAAGATCGATTAGCAGCTTGTATTGGAGCTAATTTTTTAGCGCCAGACCAAAATATATTGGTGATTGATGCAGGAACAGCTATAACGTATGATGTTGTTAATGCTAATAATCAGTATGTTGGAGGGAATATTTCATTAGGTTTGGACATGCGACGTAAAGCTTTAAATCACTTTACCAAGAGGTTGCCATTGGTTAATTTGCAAGAAGAAACTCCTTTGATAGGGACAACAACGGAAGAGGCTATTCTTTCCGGAGTAGTGAATGGGTTGGTAGGTGAAATAGATGGTTTTATATCCAATTTAGGTCGTGTTTATCCAAAACTTTTAGTGTTTTTAACAGGAGGAAACACAAAATACTTTGAAAAAAGAATAAAAAATTGCAACTTTGCAGTTCCTGATTTAGTGTTAATCGGATTGAATAGAATTTTAACATTCAAATGAAGAAGATATATTTTGTAATAATTTGTGTATTGAGTTTTATTGTGCAACCTCTATTTGCGCAAAATAACACGAGTTCGCCTTATACACGCTATGGATATGGCTTAGTGAATGATGCCGGTTTCGGACAAGTGAAAGCTATGGGTGGCTTGTCGATGGGATTGCGTTCCAATAATTTCATAAATCCTGCCAATCCTGCATCTTATACGTCAATAGATTCATTAACGTTTAGAATGGAGGCGGGAGTGAGTTTTCAAGTCTCCAATTTTTCAGATGGCGAAAAAAGTCAAACTGCTTTAGATGGTAATTTAGAATATTTGGCAATGCAATTTCCAATAAAAAAATGGGTTGCATTAAGTTTAGGTTTGATGCCTTACTCTATTGTAGGATATAATTATTCTATGACAGAAACTGCACCTTCTTCGATTACTGCCGGAAGTTTGAAAACGGATTACACTTACACAGGAGAGGGTGGAATAACTCAACTTTACTTTGGTTTGGGATTCAGACCTTTCTCTTGGTTTTCATTGGGTGCTAATTTACAATATTATTTTGGCTCTATCGAGTATTCAAGTTCTGCCTCTTTTGAAGAAGTGTATGTTCCTACTATTATGCAGCGAACGATTTCAGTAACAGATTTATCCGGAAATTTTGGAGTTCAATTTACTATTCCGTTAAAAAAAGAGATGTCTCTGACGCTGGGAGGAACTTATCAATTGAAGTCAAGTGTTAATGCAGATGCGGAACAAACTATTATCACAACAGATACTGTTGCGCAAAATTTTAACAATTCTTTTGATTTTCCAATGAGTTTTGGCACGGGATTTGTTTTTAATTATTTAAATAAGCTTACCATTGGATTTGATTATAAAAATGAGTTTTGGTCGGATGTTGAGTTTTTTGGGGAGAAGGAATTCTTGGATAGAAATAAATTTATTCTAGGGTTTGAATATTTACCGAATCCTAATGGTAGAGCATATTTTGAAAGAGTTTATTATCGTTTTGGAGCCAATTTGTCTAAGTCGTATTACACGGTTAATGGAGAACAGTTGAGATCTTTGGTGTTGAGTACGGGATGGGGATTTCCATTGAAGAAAGGCTTAAATCCTACTATAATGAATTTTACATTTGAGTATGGACTAAACGGTAAAGTTGAAGGGGACTTACTCAGAGAACAGTATTTTAAGTTTATCTTAAATGCTACGATTAATGAGAGTTGGTTTATGAAAAGGAAATTGAATTAGTAACTATAAAATTGAAATGAAATGAAAACTAAAGTTTTTTTCTTAGGTTTGGCAATGTCTGTTTCTGCATTGTCAATGGCTCAGAAAGGAATTCAAGATGGTTCTAAGTATGGTCATGGAGAGGATAGTGTGCAATGTGTTCAGAATCTAAGTTTATTCACTCAATATGCTAAGCAAGGCGATTACAAAAGTGCAGCAACTTTTTGGGAGAAGGCGTATGCAGATTGTCCTCAATCTTCAAAAAATATCTATATATATGGTCCGAGGATTTTAGGTTATCAAATCAAAACATCAAAAGATCCTGCTCAAAAAGAGAAGTTGTTTGATAAAATGATGAAGGTATATGATGACCGTATAAAATATTTTGGAAATGATAGAAAACAAGGGAAGAACTACATAATGGGTAGAAAAGCTATTGATTATGTAGAATATGTTCCTGAAAGTAGAGACCCAATGAAGAGTCAGGCATACAAATGGTTGTCTGATGTAATCGAAGCTCAAGGGTCTGCTTGTGAAGCATCTGTTTTTCAACAATATTTCTTGCTTTCTGATGCTTCTTTCAAGAAGAATGCTAATACATTTAGAAGTACTTATATTGATGATTATATGAAGATTACTCCATTGTTGGCTGAACGTGCTGCATCCGGAGTAGCAAAGGATTCTGTTTTTGCGAATATTAAAGCTTCTGTTGATGCTATGTTTGCGAAGTCCGGAGCTGCGGATTGCAATACGTTGGATGGTGTGTATGCAAGTCAAGTTGAAGAAAAGAAAAGTGATAAAGATTTCTTGAATATGGTGTTGAAGTTGTATTCGATTGCTAATTGTGATAAGTCTGCTGTTTATTTTAAGGCTTCAGCTTATAAGCATGCTATTGAGCCGTCAGCTTCATCAGCAAGAGGTTTGGCAGCACAAGCTTACTCAAAGAAAGATTATAGCAAGGCAATTAGTTACTTTAAAGAGGCTGTTTCTTTGGAGACTGATAATATTGAAAAGGCTAAATCTCAACAAAATTTGGCTGTAATCTATCATGAAATGCGTAATTATTCACAGTCTCGTGCTGCTGCACAAGCTGCAATTAATTACAACCCAAAAAGTTCTGATTCTTACATCTTGATAGCTGTGTTATATGCAGAAAATAATTCGGCAATTAGTAGTGATGCAATTATTCAAATGACCGCATTCTGGGCTGCAGTTGATAAATTGGAGAGAGCTAAAGCTGTTAATCCTGCATGTACGTCAACCGTTAATAAGATGATTGCTACTTATAAAGAGTATTTCCCACCTGCATCAGAGTTGTTTATGAGAAATATTAAAAATGGTGACTCATATACAGTTCCTGGTTGGATTAATGAAAAAACTACTGTAAGAGCAAAATAATTTTAAGTTGTAGTGGATTTAATAGTAAAATATAGAAGAAGTGTAGCGACCATCTTATCGATGGTTGCTATATTTCTTTTTTCATGTTCTGAGAAGCATGAGGTGGTAGAGGGGGTTGGACGCTCTATTTCGCCAAGATTGCATGCATTGGATGTTGCCACTCTTGTTTCCGATTCAGGAATAACTCGGTATCGTGTAAATGCTAAGGAATGGTTGGTTTTTGATAAGACGGAAGAGCCCTATTGGGATTTTCCTAAAGGGATTCATTTGGAGCGTTTTGATTCAACATTGAATGTTGATGCAGAGGTGAAGAGTAAGTATGCGATTTATTATACAAATAAAAAATTGTGGGATCTCAGAGATAGTGTTCATGCAATGAATTTGCAAGGGGAACACTTTGAAACAAATCAAATGTTTTGGAGCGAAAAAGAGGAATTAATTTTTTCTAGCGAAAAGATAAAAATCACACAAGCTGATAAAATTATAACAGGAACAGGGTTTGAATCTAATCAAACGTTTACTAAGTATGTAATTAAAAAACCGGAGGGGATTTTTCCAATTAAAGAATAGTCTCTCATTTTTTTTGCTTGGTATGAAGTCTAGCTTTGGACTCTAATAGTTTTTAGGAGTTCTATATAAATCAGATTTGAAGATATGTTCTAGGAAAATAGTATGAATTTATAGAACTTACCTTAACTTGTTTTGTCGTGTTGTCTGCGAGTCTTGGCGAGTTTGGTAGGTTATAATAGAATAAGCGAATTCGTTTATTAGTATAGAATCTCTGGTTAAAACTGCAGAGATACATTAAAAATTTGATAAAGCATTTTTTCTTTCAATATATTTTCGTAAATTCGTGCGCTCAAAAGCAAGAATAAAAAAAATATTAAATTAATAAATGTAAATGGCAACTTTAGAAAAAATTAGAAGCAATTCAAAATTGCTTATTTTTACGATTTTCTTTGCGCTTTTATGTTTTGTTATCGGAGATTTTTTGAATAGTTCAAGCACATTCTTCGGTCAGCAAAGAGAGAAAATTGGAGAGGTAGAAGGAACTGATTTGTCTTACCTGAAATTTCAAGATGATGTAGAGGTGATGACTAATGTGTTCAAGGTTCAAGGTCAAAATCAACCAGAGGATGGAGATGTCCGAGAAATGGTTTGGAACGATTATGTTGAAAGTGCGATTTTGAATTCTGAGACTGAGAAGTTAGGATTGGTCGTTACTCCTGCAGAGTTAGCAGACGCAACCTTGGGAGAAAATGTTCATCCTATGATGAAGCAAATTCCTATTTTTTATAATGAGAAAAATCAGTTTGATCCATCCATTCTTAATAATGTATTGTCTAGTATCGAAAATTCTGAAGATGGAGAAAATGATGAATCAATGAAACAACTTAAAGATTATTGGTTGTTTTGGGAGGGAAGAATTCAAAAACAAATTTTGATAGAAAAGTATCAAAATTTATTGGTAAAGGCTTTGACCTCGCCACAGGCTGAGTTGGATTATTTGGCTTCTTTGTCTTCAAAATCAGTTGATTTTGCTTACACTAAGAAACCATATTGGTCATTGGCTGATTCGTTATATACTGCAACAGATGTAGAGAAAAATGCGAAGTATAATGAATTGAAGGAGTCTTTCAAGGCTAAGCCAAACAGAACTATGCAGGTTGTTGTGTTTTCTGTTACTCCTTCTGAAGCTGATTATGCCGATGCTCAAGAGAATGCTCGTATCTGTAAAGAAGATATGAAATCGTTAAGCGGAGACGATTTGATTAACTATGCAGTGGCTGAATCTGATATTGCTTATCCTACTTACTTTGTTTCTAAGAATGATGTGGATTTCTCATTGCAAGATTTTGTATTTTCTGCGTCTGTGGATTCTGTTATGGAGCCATTCTTAGATGGTACTATTTACAAAACTGCTAAATTGGTCTCAGAACCAATTATGCGTTCAGATTCTGTTCGTGTTGCTCGTTTGGTTGTTGGTGGAAAAACTTATGAAGAGGCTAATGCTACAGCAGATAGTTTGTTGGCTGTTGCAAAATCAGGAGCAGACTTTTCTGCGTTGGTAAAAGCTCACTCGTTTGATCAAATGTTTAAGGATGCCGGAGGTGATTTAGGTTGGTTGAAAGAGGGACAAGCTGGTTCTTATGAATTTGATAGCATCGCATTCAATGGTAAAGTTGGAGATGTGGCTAAGATTGAAAGTAACCAAGGTATTTTATTGGTTAAGGTTTTGGATAAGACAGCTCCTGTTAAGAAGGTGAAATTTGCTGCTGTTGCAAAAGAAATTTTACCTAGTACTGATACCTATCGTGATGTATATGATAAGGCAAATCAATTTATCACTTCTTGTAAACCTGGTGTTGATGGATTTATCCAAAATGCTAAAGAGAAGAGTTTGCAAGTTCGTCCGTTGGGACCATTGACAGAGAATCAATACAATCTATATGTTCTTCCTAATGGTCGTACTGTTGTTCGTTGGGCATTTGAGCATGAGTTGGGAGACATAACTGACAAACCCTTTGAGTTAGGTAATCAGTTGTTAGTTGGTATTTTGTCTGAAATTAATGATTCTGAGTATGTACCTCTTTCTTCAGCCAATATTGCAAGTCAAATTGAGGCTGAAGTGATAAAAGATAAGAAGGCTGAACAATTGATTGCTGATATGTCTTCAATAACGGATTTAGCAACTGCAGAGAAAGTTGATACTGTTGTTGGTGTAACTTATGCAGGTGGTTCTATTCCTGGATTGGGACTTGAACCTGCTGTATTGTCAAAGGTTCTTTCTATGTCTGCTAATCAAGTTTCAGAACCAATTAAGGGTGAAACAGCTGTTTATGTATTGAAAGTTTTGGGAAGCAAAGAAGCTGCTAATACTTCTGACCAAGTTCTACAGAAAGAACAAAAAGATATTATGCAAGTATTGAGTGTTTCTTTGATTCAATCTTTGATGGATATGTCTGAGATAGAAGATAATCGTTCTGTTTTCTATTAATCAGTTATATTCTTTAAGTATATTGGCGCAAAGAGACTTCTCTTTGCGCTTTTTTTCAAAGTTTCTTTTCATAAATTTTGAAAAGATGATTTGTCTCTTTTTTATCGGCGGATTTTTGGGAAATAATTAATCTTGAGTATTGCTATAAAATATTTTTAGGTTGGTTTTAGAAATTCATTTTGTGGATTTTTTGAATCTATTTTGAGTGGATTGCTGAGCGAAAGAAGTAAACTGAGCGAGTAGAATGACCGAATGACAATTGGTAAGATGCAGAACGAATCCCAAAGTGTCATTCAAAAACAATTTAATAATAAAATTTAAACAGCTTCTTAGTAATCTGATGAAATTTATGGAGAAAAAAAAATCATTGGTTGGATTAACTTTAGAAGAGTTGAAACATGTTGTTTCTGAACTTTCTTTGCCCTCTTATACTGCTAAACAAATAGCAGATTGGATCTATAAGAAAAGGGTGCATAGTGTTGATGAAATGACCAATATATCTGTGGTAAACAGACAGAAAATTGCCGAACATTTTGAGGTAGGATTAAGCTCTCCAATTGAATGTTGCCAATCGATTGATGGAACAAAAAAATATTTGTTTCAAGTGAACAATCATTATATTGAATCTGTTTTCATACCCGAAGCAGAAAGAGCTACTCTCTGTGTTTCTACACAGGTTGGATGTAAAATGAATTGTTTGTTTTGTGCAACCGGGAAACAGGGTTTTGCTGCCCATCTGACGGCTTCAGAAATCTTAAATCAAATATTTTCTATCCCAGAAAGTGAACAATTGACCAATGTTGTCTATATGGGGATGGGTGAGCCTTTTGATAATTTAGATTCAGTTTTATCCTCTTTGTCAATTCTAACTTCTGATTATGGTTTGGCATGGAGTCCGAAAAGAATAACGGTTTCTAGTGTTGGATTGTTACCTGGATTGAAGCGATATTTAGCCGAAAGTAAATGTCATCTTGCGATTAGTTTACATAATCCAATTCCGAGTGAGCGACTTAATATCATGCCTATTCAGAAAGCATATTCAATAGAATCTGTTGTAGAAGAGTTGAAAAAATATGATTTCTCGGGACAACGCAGAATCTCTTTTGAATATACAATGTTTAAAGGAGAAAATGATCAAATCAGGCATATTCAAGCCTTAGCTAAATTGTTAGAAGGTTTGGAATGTCGTATCAATCTTATTCGATACCACTCAGTCCCTGAATCAGGATTGATGGGTACTGAGATAAAGCAAATAGAATGGTTTAGGGACGAATTAAATAAGCGAGGAATAACAACTACGATAAGAAAGTCCAGAGGAGAAGATATTTATGCAGCGTGTGGACTATTGTCAACTAAGAAAAAAAATAGTTATGAAAAATTGTAAAATTTTTATTAGCGCACTCTTGACATCGGTTATTACGTTGTCATGTAGCGGAGGAGGTGATTCTGTTCTTTTGCCTACGATTACAGGAGCAGCATATGACCTCTTAGTGGTAGGTGATGCAAGGGTGTGGAAGGATTCTGCAGGACAAGTTTTATTTGATGTTTTGGATGAGGATGTTCCCGGACTTCCGCAGTCGGAACCTCAATTTAATATTTCGTTTATTCCATCAAGGGAGTTTTCATCTATTCTGAGACCGGCACGTAATATTTTATTGTTTAGTATAGATGATAAAATGTACACGCAAGGGAAGGTTTCTTATGCGAGAAATAGATGGGCAAAGCCTCAAGCTATTGTTCAGATAACTGCCCCAAATCAAAGCGAAATGATAAAAGTTGTTACAGACAAGGCAACAGAAATTGTTGATTTTCTTGTTGACGCAGAGTGCGCTCGTTCATTAGATTTTTTTAGACGTTATGCCAACAATGAGGGGAGAGAGCTGATAAGGAAAGAATTGAATGTTAATTTGTCGCTTCCAGATTTTATGAATAAATATAAAGTGGGAGAAAAATTTGTTTGGATATCTAATGGCAGTTTGGATAGTAGATTGGATTTGATTGTTTACCGAACCCCATATAAGTGTCCGGATGATTTTAAACAAGAGCATCTTTTGATGATAAGAGATTCTGTGTTAAAAGTGAATGTACCGGGACCAAGCGAAGGGTCTTATATGACGACGGAAGTTCAGTTTTTTAAGCCATTGTATAGAGAGTTTATGTTTGAAGGTAAATATTGTGCAGAGCTAAGAGGTTTGTGGCGTGTTGAAGGTGATATCATGGGTGGACCGTTTGTGAGTCGTTCTTATTATGATGAAGTAAGACAAGAGATTGTTACTGCGGAAGCTTTTGTATATGCACCACAACATAAAAAGCGAAATAAAATGCGTCAAATAGAGTCTATTCTTCGTTCTGTAGAGATAAATTGACGAAAAAAATATTATTTTTGTCAAAAATATGATTTAGTATGGAAGATTATAAAATAAAAGTAGGTATCACACAAGGTGATATAAATGGAATCGGATATGAGGTTATCTTAAAGACATTAATAGATGCTCGTATATGTGAATTTTGTATTCCTATTGTTTATGGTTCATCTAAAGCTGCTGCATTCCATAGAAAAGCTTTAAATATGGAACATTTCAATTTAAATGCAATTAATCATGTTTCAGAAGCTAATCCGAAACGTCCTAATATTATTAATTGTGGTGATGATGAAGTTAAGGTTGAGTTGGCAAAATCGACTGGTGAGGCTGGTAAAGCGGCTTTTTTGGCGTTGGAGCGTGCTACTTCTGATTTGAGAGATGGTTTGATTGATGTGTTGGTTACAGCTCCTATAAACAAAAAGAATATTCAGTCTGAAAAGTTTCATTTCCCAGGACATACAGAATATCTTCAAGATAAGTTTGCAAAGGGGGAGAAGGGATTAATGTTGATGGTTAGTGATGTGTTGAAAGTTGCTGTTGCCACAGGACATGTGCCAGTTAAACAAATTGCATTTCATATCACTCAAGAAAAATTAATTGCCAAATTGGTCGATTTGAATAAAACGTTGATTGAAGATTTTGGAGTGATCCGTCCTCGTATTGCCGTTTTAGGTTTGAATCCTCATGCTGGTGATAATGGTGTTTTAGGTACAGAAGAGGAGGAAATCATAATTCCGGCAATCAAAAAGGCCAATGAAATGGGGATAACATGTTTTGGACCCTATCCGGCTGATGGATTTTTTGGTGCAGGTAGTTTCAAAAGTTTTGATGCTGTTCTGGCAATGTATCATGATCAAGGACTGACCCCATTTAAATGTATTGCAATGGAGAGTGGTGTTAACTATACTGCTAATTTGCCAATTATAAGAACCTCTCCGGCTCATGGTACTGCTTATGATAAAGTGGGCATTGGAAGTGCGTCTGAAGAGTCTTTTCGTAATGCTCTTTATTTGGCTTGCGATATTTATAAATGCAGAAAGAATTATGCAGAATTGATTAAAAATAGGTTGAAGAAGCAAGATGTAGAGATAAGTGGGCAGGTAGAATAGAATTTTTCTTGAGGTGGGTTCTATAAATTCATTTCGAGGAATTTTTAAGGCTGCTTCTAAGTTGCCGAATTAAATCAAAAAGTGTCGAAAAGTTTATTCCCACTCGATTTATGTCTTTTTAATATAAAACAGTGAATCTATAGAACTCACCTTAATAAATAATGTGCTATGCTACTTTTGTTTAGGTAGTCATAGCACATTTATTTTTATCCCATCTATTTTATTCGTTTTGCTTTTTGCCAAAAGAACTATCAATCTTAATAAATTTTGCAATAATAAATGCGGGGATTGTGCATATACATACCCAGATGAAGAAATTTAAGTAGCCAAATTTTTCTTGTATATAGCCGGCAAACATTCCAGGGATCATCATGCCTAAAGCCATAAGTCCGGTGCAAATAGCATAATGAGATGTCTTAAATTCTCCCTGAGATACATAGATTAAATATAGGGTAAATGCCGTAAATCCAAATCCATATCCCAATTGTTCGATAGCAACAAAAGAGGAGATGACAAATATATCCTGGGGTTGATATATAGCCATGATAACATAGACGATATTAGGAAGATTCATTGAGATCAGCATAGGCCAAAGCCATTTTTTTAATCCTCCGTTAGAAATTGCCCATCCTCCAAGTACCCCTCCGATTAAGAGAGAAATAACACCGATAGTACCATATACAGTCCCTACATCTTCGACTTTTAGCCCTAAACCACCAAACGCTTTGCTATCCATTAAAAAAGGGGAGGCTATTTTTACTAATTGAGCTTCTCCAAAGCGATATAGAAGGATGAAGGCCAATATAATTCCAATTTCTTTCTTTTTAAAAAATGTTGAAAATAGATTTCCTATTTTTTCAAATGATCTTTTTTGACCTTCTTCCGGATTGGGCAGAATGTACCAATGGTAGAGAGCTAGAGTGATAATGATAGCTCCGGAAATGAGGAAAACAATCAGCCAAGCCTTTTGAGTGGAGTAGTGGTGTGTTAAGTATCCTGCACAGGTAACCAGTCCGCCTTGACCAACAACCATTGCAATTCGGTAGAATATATTGCGAATTCCGACAAATAATGATTGTTCTTTTTCGGTTTGTGCAATCATATAAAATCCATCCGCAGCAATATCGTGAGTGGCAGAACTAAATGCCATAAGCCAAAGAATGGCAAGTGAGGATTGAAAAAAATGGGTAGTCGGGATTAGGTAGGCAACTCCGGCCAATCCGCATCCAATTAATAATTGCATGACGATAATCCACCACCTTTTTGTTTTAAATAGATCCACAATCGGACTCCAAAAAGGTTTTATAACCCAAGGTAAGTAGAGCCAACTGGTAAAAAAGGCAATATCTGTATTATTAATTCCTAAATCTTTGTACATGATAACAGAGACAGTCATTACAATGACGTAGGGCAATCCTTCGGTGAAGTATAATGTTGGAATCCAACTCCATGAATTTCTTTGATTTTTCATGTATATTAGTAAAAATTAGTATTTTGATTTAAGAAGCTGTTTAAATTTATTTAGAGTCTCACACTCTTATTTTTGGCATCTTTGAGATCTTTTAAATCTATTTTAATTATTCTTTTTTGAGCATAGGCTACTTTTTTCCACAAAAGAATAATTAAAACAATCTTAAAAATCTCTTTTAAATATGCTCGAAATAAATTTAAACAACTTCTAAATTTAGATTGTTAAAAATAGAAAAGGGGCTTGAATAAAACTTATTCAGCCCCTCTTAAATTTTGGGTGGAAGATGGGGATCGAACCCACGACCCTCAGGACCACAATCTGATACTCTAACCAACTGAGCTACTCCCACCATCAAATTCGTTGCAAAGATAATGCTATTTTATTAGAATTGCAACTTTTTGAGAAAAAATTATTATTTTTTTTCTTCAAAAAGAAATCGTCCAAGATGAATTGCTAAACTTCTATTTTTATTTTACCTTTGTATTTCAAATAGAGTTTTGATTTATGATAATATATAGAAGGTGAGTTCTATAAATTCACTGTCTATAATTAAGAAAATATAAATCAAGAGAGTGAACTTATAGGTACTTTTTGATTTATTTCGTCAATTTGCTGTTTGTCAGTCACAGTGCTCACACTGTTAACTTCTTTTGCTCAGTAATTTACTAGAAATTAATTCAAAAATCCACGAAATGAATTTTAGAACCCTCCTTAAAATCGCTCTCAAAAGGGCTCGAAATAAATTTTAAACAACTTCTAATAAGAAATGAATAATAACCATTTTTTTTTGTATGATGAAAAGGTTGAAACTAACCTGAAGAAGGCGAAGCATTTGTTAATGTTATCCATGAATGGGGTTGTTTCTGAAAATATGTCATCATTAGATTATCGCTTGAATTATGGTGTTTCTTTGCCTAGAATCGTAGAATTATCAAAACGTTTCCCGAAAGATTCTCTTGTAGCTAATTGTTTTTGGAATACCAATTGTAGGGAATTAAAAATTCTTGCTACGTTGTTGTATCCTGAGGATAAATTTACTGAAGATCTATTTTTTCAATGGTTACCTTCGTGTTCGACAATTGAGTTGGCCGAGCAGTTTTCTCGTAATTTATTGGTAAAATTACCTTGGGCAAACAACTTGATTAAGTCTGTCTCTGCTGCAAAAGAACCGTTTCATCTTATTTTAATTTTTCTTCTTGCTACGCGTCAGATTCAATTAGCTCTTTTTGATTTTCAAAATCGAAATTGCTTGTTAGTGGTTGCTGCACAATGTTTGTGTTCCGATGATTATAAATTGGCAACATCTGTTATTAGATTCTTGAAATTGTTGTCGCGGACTCATTCTAATGAGGTTTTAGCTTTCTTGGAACTCATGAAAGACAGAAAAGCTCATTATTACAAAATTGCTTATGAAGAGGTGTTGACTGAGATTAATTTCTATTGATATTATGACTAATATTAATATAAAAAAGGCGGAAATTGCCAATTACATTACCCACGGAATAGGATTTTTATTTTATTGTATTGCTTCTTATTTATTATTTGAGAAAGGGGGTGTTTATAACAATTATATATTGAATTTTAGTTTGATTGTCTATATAATATCACAACTGCTAATTTTCTTTTCTTCTACACTCTATCATGTTGTTTCTCAACCTAAAGTAAAGCGAATTTTAAGGTATGCAGATCATATTTCTATATATGTTTCAATTGCTGGATGTTATACTCCTATTTTGCTTTGGGTAATTGGTGGAACTACCGGAAAAGTCTTCTTCTTGATTCTTTGGAGTTTAGTCTTATTAGGTGTTATATATAAAATTTTCTTTTTAGGTAAATATCCCAAATTTTCCTTAGGATTATATTTGGGCATGGGATGGATTGCTGTTTTTTTGGCGAAACAAATCTTTGATGCATTTTCTGCTACTTGTTTATGGCTGTTGTTAGGTGAAGGTTTATCTTATACTCTTGGTACCTACTTCTTTTGGAAGGATGATAAGTATACTTACTTTCACTCTATATGGCATCTATTTGTTTATGCCGGAAGTTTATTTCACTATCTATTATTGTGGTTCCTCCTCTAACCAATGTTTATATTTCTGAGATAATACTGCTAAAAATGAACTAATTTGTTTTACTGCTACTTCTGTATCTTTGCTGATTTCCTTTTTCTGTAATTTGAGTAGCAAAATTGCATAAAGCGAATGCAGTGACAACTGAATATCATTAGTTTCTTCTCCTGCTTTTAATTTGCTCCTAAACTCAACTAAAAAAGGGAGTGTTTTGAAGAATAGGGCGTTATATTGTATTTCTTGTGGATTTTGAAGTAATTCTATATGCAAGTCGTTTAAATCATTCACTAAATTTATATTGATTTGTAGATGTCCGGATTCTTCAAGATGTTCTAGTTTCATCATCTGAATTAGGTTGTCGTACCATTCACGAATCTCTTTTTTCGTCTTCTCATCCTGTTGGTATTGAGATACTATTACTTCATCTACTTTTTCGATATCTAGTTTATAAGCCCTTAAAATATCTTCAATTTGCCACATGTAGAGAAGGTACTCTACAATATTCTCTTCTTTCTTTTGTTTTGCAATAATCATGGTGTGTAACAATTTGATTTTACTTGTAACGTTGTGAATAGTTCATCAAAATGGAATTACCTTAATTTTCCCTTTGTTAGTGAATAAAAACTTTTCTTTATTATTGTAATATTCGTAGCAGCCATTTTTTTTATTCCATCTTCTTTCGTAGGAAAAGGGTTTTACCAATTCTCCCTTTTTATTTATTATACCCCATAATCCACCTTCCCAAGTAATTTCGGCGCTACCATCTGTTGCAGACTTGTCTAATGCTTTCTCTATATTCTTGACTGCACACTTTTTTTTGCAGAATTTTTCTGCTTTTGCAAATTGTGGAGTTATTTTTATGTTCCCCTTTTTATCAATAAATCCAATCTTTTTCTCTTTTTCTATTCGCCTTAATCCTCCGGAATAGTTATCTGCAATAGACCCTATGTAAAATACGGTGTATAGAACTTCTCCATTTTCATCTTTATAGCATTGTGTTAACTCTCCATTCTCGTTTTCAATCTCTGTTAGAGTTAATTTTTGAGCAAAAATGGTAATCGGGGTAAAACCTAAAATTAAAATTATAAATAGTATTTTCTTCATGATCGCTAATTTTTTTATTCGTCATCATCGTCTGTAAAGATAAACAAATCTTCGTAATCATCTAATGGATCCATAAACTGTTCAATATCTCGTCTCTCTTTTTTTGTTGGTCTTCCTGTTCCTCTGTCTCGTCGTCCGAAGGTTGTGTATTTGGACATTTCCAACAATTCTAATTGGTCGGGTGTTGTGACATTTTCCATAAACTCAGGAACCAATTTTGCCCCCATTCTATTTTCTGTCAAATCAAGCACTTTAAATGAGTAGGTGATGGGGGAACGTTTAATTTGTATAATGTCTCCTTTCTTAATGTACCGAGATGCTTTAATACTATTACCTCCTATTAATATTTTCCCTTTTTTACATGCATCTGCGGCTAAACTTCTTGTCTTAAAAAGTCTGACCGCCCATAACCATTTATCTATTCTGACTTCCTCTTTTACTGTTTTTGCCATTATTTAAATCGTTTTTCTATTTCGTCATTTTCAAAAATTGAAATGATTTTCTTGTTCTCTTCTGTAAAAGCAGGGTTAGAGCTTGAAAATAGTTTACATACCAAGTCCATCATTTCATTTTGATCTAATTTTTTTCCTGCTGTTATGGCGGTTGTTTTTGCTAAAGACAGAGCCATTTTTTTCTTAAATTCCAACTTTAAATCTTTGCTTTCTATTTTAGCATCGCCGATTATTCCAAGTAAATAGTCTTTAATTGAGGATGATTTTAAATCAGATGGAATGCCATTGATAGAAAATGTATTTTTTCCAAAAGGTTCTATTTCAAAACCTAAATAGCTTAACTCTTCTAATAGATCATTCAGAATCAGAGTTTCAGATTCTAATAGTTCTAATATCTCCGGAAATAATAATTTTTGAGAAACTCCATTTTGGTTGCAAATACTCTGTATGTACTGGTCATACAAGATTCTCTCATGGGCACGATGCTGATCAATACAAGTTAATCCGGATTTGGTGGTCGTGAAAATATACTTGAATTTATATTGAAAATAAACGGCCTTACTCTCTTCAACTTCCATGTTTAATTCCAACTGAACTTCGTCATTTTCTTCAAGAAGTTGTTCTGTATCTTCCGGGAAATCGAAATCATGGTTTCTTGTAGTTGCAGAGAAGAACGATTCGCTATTTTCAAATGGAGAGCTTCCGCTCTGTTTCTCAAATCCGTTATATAGTTGTTCCCAATTTCCGCGAGAATCATTTCTTTTGTAGCTTTTTTGTTCTCCTGCAAATGGGTTATAATTAGGGTCTGTTTTTATTATTGGAGCTTCAAAAGTTTCATTAGAATTGGAAGTGTAAGGGAAATTAATAGATTCCGGAGCATCAAAATCAATTGCCTGAGTTATATTAAATTTGCCTAAGGCTTCTTTTATGCAAGCCATTATAATGGGCCAAATTGCTTGTTCGTTTTCAAACTTTATTTCAGTTTTTGTTGGATGGATATTTACGTCAATACTTCCTGGATCGATATTAAAATAAATGAAATAATCCGGAGTGGTATTGGGTTGCACCATCCTATCAAAAGCTTGCATAACTGCTTTATGAAAATAGGGATGGCGCATATATCTTCCATTGACGAAAAAATATTGTTTGTTGTTTTGCTTTTTTGCAGTTTCCGGTCGACCTACATAACCGTAAATTTGTACAATGGAAGAATCTGCATTGATGCTAAGCAGTTGTGTATTAATACCTTTGCCAAATAGATTTACTATGCGTTCTTTTAAGTTGCAAGCTTTTAATTTGTAACAAACTTCATTGTTATGAATTAATTCAAACGATACTTCCGGATTTACCAAAACAATTCGGAAAAACTCTTTCTCGATATGCGTAAATTCAGTAGTGTTTGATTTTAAGAATCGTCTTCTGGCGGGAACATTATAAAATATGTTTTTTATGGAAAAGTTAGTACCATTAGGACATAAAATGGATTCTTGATTCTCAATTTTTCCTCCTGCCATCTCGATAAGAGTACCTATTTCGTCCTCTGCTCGTTTAGTTTTTAGTTCTACCTGGGCAATTGCACCGATAGAAGCCAAGGCCTCTCCTCTAAATCCCATTGTTCGTAACGAAAATAGGTCGTCTGCCGATTGTATTTTGGAGGTCGCATGCCGTTCAAAACAGAGTCTTGCATCTGTTTCACTCATACCTTTCCCATTGTCAATTACTTGAATCAGAGTCCTTCCAGCTTCTTTTATAATTATTTGAATATCTGTTGCTCCTGCATCAATGGCATTTTCAACCAGTTCTTTAATAACCGAAGCCGGACGTTGAATAACCTCTCCGGCTGCAATTTGATTGGCAACTGTATCTGGTAATAAATGAATTATGTCACTCATATTTTAGTAGATTTTATCGTTGGCAAATGCTTTTAAGAACGTATAAATGATATTATCGCAAAAATTGCAACTGCAATAATTGCCATTTGTATAATTCGCGATTTTTCTGAACTCCGTTTAATTTTACTCTGCTCATGGAACATTCCTTTTCTAATAAGTCCGGACCCTCCATTCTTTTCATCAGCTATTTGTTGTTGAACCCTTTTTAAGCGTTCTTCTCGTTCCTCTTTTTTAGGGTCATAATAACGGTAACTGACGTTATATTGTCTAATTTTAGGTGTTTTGAAAAAATTGAAAATCGCCATAGATATTATTTATTTGATGAGTGAACATGTTTTATTTTTTTGAATAATTCTGAAGCAAATATAAAATCTTCCAAAGGTTGGCAACCTGTGTCGTATATCTCATTTGAGTTACCTTGCCAAGCTTTTTCTCCTTTGTTGATAAAGATGATATTTTCTCCAATTTCCATTACCGAGTTCATATCATGAGTATTGATAATTGTGGTAATATTAAATTCGTGGGTAATATCTTGAATTAGTTTGTCGATAAGTAGCGATGTTTTGGGATCTAATCCAGAGTTTGGCTCATCACAGAATAGGTACTTGGGATTGAGAACGATTGCACGAGCAATGGCAGCTCTTTTTTGCATACCACCACTGATTTCGGACGGATACAAATCCACTGCATGAGAAAGTTCAACTCTCTCTAAGCAAAATCTTGCACGTCTATCTTTTTCATCCTCTGTTTCGTCTGAAAACATATCCAAGGGGAATCTTACATTTTCAAGTACTGTCATAGAATCAAAAAGGGCGGAACCTTGGAAAAGCATGCCAATTTCACGTCTTAATTGGTTAAGTTGTTTCCGTTTCATTATTGTGATGTCTCTACCATCGTACAAGATATGACCGGAGTCGATTCTGTGAATTCCCACAATACTTTTCATGAGAACTGTTTTTCCGGAACCACTCTGTCCTATAATTAAGTTGGTTTTTCCTGCCTCAAAAATTGCAGATACATTCTTAAGAACTTGATTTCCATCGAATGTTTTTATGGCGTTTTGAACTTCAATCATGTTAGTAGTAGTTTTGTGAGCATCACGTTAAACAATAAAATTAATACGCTGCTATTTACGACAGCATCTGTACTGGATTTTCCTACTTCCAATGCTCCTCCTTTGACGGTGTATCCATAGTAGGACGATACGGACGATATTATGAATGCAAACACAATTCCTTTTATTACTGAGTAGGTTACGTAAAAAGGAATAAATGCATATTGAATTCCAACTTCGTAATCATGAACGGTAATGATGTCTGTGAATATACCTACGCAATACCCTCCGATTATTCCAACAAACATACTTACCAATACAAGACAAGGAATGATAGTCATGAAGGCTGTAATTTTAGGTAAAATTAAATAATTGGCGGAGTTCACCCCCATAATATCAAGGGCGTCAATTTGTTCCGTAATTCGCATTGTCCCAATTTCTGAAGCGATATTGGAGCCAACTTTTCCTGCCAAAATCAGGCACATGATTGATGAGGAGAACTCCAACAATAAGGTGTCGCGAGTTGCCAATCCGGTTGAGTAGGTAGGTAAAAGGGGATTCTCTGTATTCAGAACCATTTGAATGGTAATTACTGCTCCAATGAAAGTAGAAATAATTACTACAATCCATAAAGAATCAATGCCTTGTTTCTTTACTTCATTGACATATTGTTTCCAGAAGATGCTCCATCTGTCCGGCTTAGTAATTGTTCTGTACATTAGGCTTGCATACTCGCCAACTTTTTCTATTGCATTCATAGTAAATTTTTATTTCTTTTTTTTGTAGAAGTCTTTATTATTCCTTCTGCGATTTTCATTAGTAGCAAAGATAAGAATTTTTTAGTGATTTCAGATGTATCCTAAACGCATTCTTAAATTCATTGCGTATACAGCCGGATTAAGAATCTTGTTTTGCTGCAGTTGAATTAAATCTTACTTTACTTTTGCAGACTGTTTTACCTTCGTTGTTTTTCAAGTCAATCAAGTACTCTTGCTTTGAAATTTCAGTTTTAAAAATACTGATTTCTTCTCCAAACAGACATTCTTCCACAAATTCTGTTTCAAGTCTTGATATATCCTTGTCGTTGAATTCTTGTAGTGAAAATGCATCTACAATGTATTCGACGTATTTAGAACTATTTAGGTGTTTATTAATGTCAATGTCGCTATATTTAACTTTAAAATTTTCGCAAAGGAAACTCTCTGATTGGGGGGCTGCAAATTTAACAGATCGTTCGATAGGACACTCTTTATCGCAGATAAAAGAATTTATTTTTTCATCTGTCAAGGAAACCGGTTTGCGAGTTACTGTGTCTATCATTGCCCATACTGTTTTGGCATATCCGTATATCTCATTATTTTTCCCTACAATAGCAAAATTTCTGAGTGTGAACATTTTCATCACATTCTCAACCCATGTTTGAATCATAATCTCATCGTTGTTGACAGGATATTTATATAATTCAATAGCTATGCGGGATAGCACCCAAGAGCGATTGTCTTTGTTAATTTTCTCCATCCCAAATCCTCTTGCATCAGCATGATAACCGGCAACGTTTAGGAGGTAATTTATTAATAAAGGGAGGGTGAGTTTATTCCTAAAATCCACCTCAAAGGGTCTTATCGTAAAATGATATTCTCCTACTTTATTCTCCATGATTAACTGTTTTTTTCCATCTTTCTTCATATTTTTCTAATATGTCAGAAAGACGTTCGATTTTTGATTTTGTAATTGCAATTCTTCCGGAACGAATAAATTGTAAAACTTTCATTTTTTGACTTAATTCATCAAATAATCCTTGAGTCTCATTATAATGTCCTGTTTTTTCTAAAACAACACAATTTTTAGTCATTTCAAGAATTCGGATATTGTATTTTCTAATTAGTTCTTCGCTAGATTCCAACGCAATAAAGTCGTCGGTTGATATTTTATACAATGCAATTTCTTGATATACCAACTCTTCATCTGTGTTGTAGAATGATTTGATGATGTCAACTCTTTTGTCGATTTGTTTTACAACCTTTTCGATGGTATTTTCATCTGTATAGGTTGTAATGGTAAACTTGTGTATCCCTTCTAAAGCAGAGGGGGAAACGGAGAGTGTTTCAATATTTAACCCTCTTCTTGTGAAGATAATACTGATTTGATTTAATAATCCGACATGATTTTCGGAGAATATGATGATTGTATATAATTTTTTTTCCATAATCTAATCTTCCGGGGTAAGTATATTGGTAATTGTTTCTCCTGCTGGAGTCATTGGATATACCAAACCATTCTCTTCTACTTCAACTACTAATAAAAATGCTTCATCATTGCTAAGCATATCATTTATTGCCTCGTCAAGTTCATCTCTCTTTGTTACTTTTCTATTTGCAATTTTGTAGGCTGATGCGATAGCATTGAAATCTGGGTTTATCATTGGAGTAGAGGAGTAACGTTTTTGGTAAAATAGTTCTTGCCATTGACGTACCATTCCCAAATAGTTATTGTTTAATAGTATCATTTTGACCCCAATATTGCTTTGCATAATGGTTCCCAATTCTTGAATACTCATTTGGAAACCTCCATCTCCGGCAAATATACAAACAGTCCTATTCGGAACACCAATTTTAGCTCCAATGGCTGCAGGTAGTCCAAATCCCATTGTTCCTAATCCTCCTGAAGTGACGATACTTCGACTTTTTGTGTATTGAAAATATCTTGCTGATTCCATTTGATTTTGTCCAACATCTGTAACCAATATTGCATCTTTATGAGTTGCATCGGATACTTTTCGAACAACTTCTCCCATTGTAAGGGCATCGACGGACGGATATAAAGATTTTTTTATAACTTTATTGTATTCTTCCTCTTCAAATGCTTTAAAAGAGTCGATCCACTCGCTATGATTGTTTTCTTTAATCTTTTTAGTAAGTGCAATCAATACCTCTTTTGCATCTCCTAAAATTTTAGCATCTGTTTTTATGTTTTTTCCTATTTCGGATATATCTATGTCTATATGGACAATCTTTGCTTGTTTGGCATAGGTCTTAACGTTCCCAGTTACCCGATCGGCAAATCTCATACCTATGCCAATTAAAAGATCACATTCGTTTGTCTTTTTATTTGGTGCGATATTTCCGTGCATCCCGATAAATCCTTTGTTAAGTCGGAAGTCGGATGGCATGGCAGATAATCCCAATAGTGTTGAAGCGGCAGGAATATCTGCTTTTTCCAAGAAAGTCAGTAACTCTTTTTCTGCATTGCTTAAAATGACTCCTTGTCCAACCAAAACTAGCGGCTTTTTAGATTCATTTATTAGGTTCGCAACCTCATCAACTTGTTTTTCATTAAGATCCGGATAAGGTATATATCCTCTGGCAATTGATATTTTTTGCGGTTGAAATTCAAATAATTCATTTTGGGCATTTTTTGCGAAATCTAATACAACCGGTCCAGGTCTTCCTGTAGTTGCAATATGAAATGCGCGAGCAACTGCGTAGGCAATATCTTCGGCACGTCTAATTTGGTATGACCATTTTGTGATGGGTTGAGTTATACCTACAAGGTCAATCTCTTGAAATGCATCTGTACCTAAGCTTGCTGCGTTGGCTTGACCTGTTATCACAATCATAGGGGTACTATCCATCATGGCATCGCCAATGCCTGTAATTGTATTGGTAGCTCCGGGTCCGGATGTTACAATGCATACTCCCGGTTTCCCTGAAGCTCTTGCATATCCCTCTGCTGCGTGAGTGACAGCTTGTTCATGACGCATTAGTATATAGTTGAAATCATCTTGATAGTCATATAAGGCATCAAAAACAGGAATGATATTTCCTCCGGGATAACCAAATATAGTATCTACTCCTTCTTGTTTTAGAGCTTCCATCAAAATATAAGAACCTTTCATTTTTTTTTCTGCCATACCGCTTTTATTCAATTATACGTATTCCTCCTTTATCTGCTGATGAAACCATGCAGGCGTATGCTCGCAATGATTTAGATACTTGTCGATTTCTGTTGGGTTTCCAAGCATTAATTCCTTTACACTCTTCTTCTTTCCTCCTATTGGCTAACTCTTGGTCAGACAATTTTACATTGATGCTTCGGTTGGGAATATCAATTTCGATGATATCTCCATTTCTAATTAAGCCTATATTACCTCCTGATGCTGCTTCCGGAGAAATGTGACCGATAGAGAGTCCGGATGTTCCTCCGGAAAATCGTCCATCTGTAATCAAAGCACACTCTTTACCTAAGTGTTTTGATTTGATATAAGAGGTAGGGTAGAGCATCTCTTGCATTCCCGGACCTCCTTTCGGTCCTTCGTGTATGATTACCACCACATCTCCGGATACAACTTCTCCGCCTAATATGCCCTCGCATGCATCGTCTTGAGAATGATACACTTTGGCCGGACCGCTAAATTTCCATATACTTTCATCTACTCCGGCAGTTTTGATAACGCATCCATCTTGAGCAATGTTTCCTTTCAAAACTCCCAAACCTCCATCTTTC
Organism: Paludibacteraceae bacterium; assembly: GCA_017630395.1. Classification (GTDB taxonomy): domain Bacteria; phylum Bacteroidota; class Bacteroidia; order Bacteroidales; family Paludibacteraceae; genus UBA1181. The sequence goes on along the minus strand of JAGBVI010000002.1, from coordinate 4,702 downwards.
GTATAGGCGTATTCAATTGCTCGAATACATCCTGCAGAGCGGTCTGTATCCAATGTTTTATAATACATTTCTTGTCCGCCTAATTCGATACTCCTTGTTCTTGCTGGTGCGCTTAAGTATATTTTCTTAGCCTCTTCACTACAGTTCTCTTTGGTTATGTCGTAATGCTCGATAGCTTCCTTAAGTGAAAATCCATCCACGCGTTTGACACTAGTATCAAGGAGTCCCCCTTTACTTAATTCGGACAGGATGGAAATAATTCCACCGGCTCTGTTTACATCTTGAATATGATATTTTTTTGTATTTGGAGCAACCTTACATAAACAAGGTGTTTTTCTTGAAAGGGAGTCAATATCATCCATTGTGAAATTTACGCCTGCCTCATTTGCTATGGCTAAAAGATGAAGTACGGTATTGGTTGACCCTCCCATGGCAATATCTAATGTCATGGCATTGAGGAATGCTGCTCTTGTTGCAATGGATAGAGGAAGCACACTCTCATCTCCGTCTCTATAGTATTTATAAGTGTTCTCTACAATTAGTTTAGCCGCTTTTTTAAACAGGTTTTCTCTGTTTTTGTGAGTCGCAACAATAGTTCCGTTCCCAGCAAGAGCCAAGCCGATGGCTTCATTTAGACAGTTCATAGAGTTGGCTGTAAACATACCAGAACAAGAACCACAAGTTGGACAAGCACAGCGTTCTATAATTTCTACCTCTTTATCGCTAACGTTGCTGTCTGCAGCTTGAATCATGGCATCAATCAAGTCAAGATGCTCGTCTCCTTTTTCGCCGGCTTCCATCGGTCCTCCGGATACGAAGATAGTAGGAATGTTTAAGCGCATTGTCGCCATTAACATACCCGGAGTAATTTTGTCACAGTTGCTTATACACACCATTGCATCCGCTTTATGTGCATTCACCATGTATTCTACACTATCAGCAATTAAATCTCTGGATGGTAGCGAGTACAACATTCCATCATGTCCCATTGCAATACCATCATCGATAGCAATCGTGTTAAACTCTGCTGCAAAACACCCAAGTGCCTCAATTTCTTTTTTTACTAATTGCCCTATTTTATGTAAGTGAACATGTCCGGGTACAAATTGAGTGAATGAATTAACTATGGCAATGATTGGTTTGCCAATTTGTTCTTCTTTCATCCCATTTGCTCTCCACAATGCACGAGCCCCCGCCATGCGTCTGCCTTGTGTGCTGAATGCACTTCTTAATTCATTTTTCATATTATATCCTTTAAAATAAAAACCCTTCCCCCTTTTTTCGGAGAAAGAGTTTACATTGTCCTTTCAATACAAAACTTTCTCGCTCTTTGTTAGTCTGTCACGACCACCAAAATTACGAGAAGGATATTTGAGATAAAGTTTTTCATTTTAAATGTTATTAATTCGTTAAGTTTTTTGATTATCTCCTTTCCAAAGAGAAACCATATCACTAATACGATTATAAGAAGTTGTTTTAAATTTTATTATTAAAAAATATTTTAGAGTTCCACTCTCTTATTTTCGGCATCTTTGAGATTCTTTCTATTTTTATTCTTCTTTTTTGGTAATAGTCCACTATCTTCTGCAAAAGAAGACTAAAAATAGATTTTAAAATTGCTCTTAAATAGGCTCGAAATAAAATTTAAACAACTTCTAAAAAAGACTATTTTTCTTCTTTTCGACAAAGTTATAAATCTTTTTCTTTTTAAAGTCAATAGTTAGTATTTTTTTTTGAAAATTTAGTTGTTAAAATTTTATTAAGGTGAGTTCTATAAGTTTTTCGTTATAAATTTTAAAGGGATAAATCGTTGAATATAAACTTTTCGGTGCTGATTGTATTATTTTGATAATATGCTGTTTGTTAGATGGTCATAGTGCTTACACAGCTCCATTCTTTCGTTAGTAATCTAGTCGAAATATGCCCTCCGCCTTAAAATTTAATTCAAGGTATATTGGCTATGATTTTAATGGTGTTAGAGACTAAATTTTTCTATTGTTTTAGGTGGTTTTAAGTAGTCTTAGGTCGAGATGTTTTTGTTTAGTATTTGGTTATATGTACTCCAAAATAACTTTCAAAACCATTCCGACCTAAATAAGGAGAGTTTTATAAGTTCACTTTTATAAATTTTAAGGGATTAACCGTCTGTTGGTAACCCTTTCGGTGTTTTTTGATTTATTCCGGCAATATATGCGCTGTTTTAATTTTATTTCGTGCATATTTGATAGGGATTTTTAAGATTATTATTTTGCTGTTAATAGTGGATTATTATCAAAAAAATAATGATAAAAATAGATTAAAAGCATCTAAAAGATGTAGCGAAGAAGAGTGAAACTCAAAATGAAATAAAATAAAATTTAAACGTTTTTATTATTGTTTCTCAGTTGATTACAGTGTTTGCACTTCTCTTCTCTTTTTTTTTACTCTGCAATTTACTCGAAATAATTCAGGTAACTTCTATAAATTACGATTTTTATTATTTGTGTCATAATTTTTGTTTCGGATGCTTTGCAAAAACATCTCGACCTAATTTATAGAAGTTACCTTCAAAAATCCTACAAAATAAATTTAGAAGTTGTTTAAATTTTATTTCGAGCATATTTGAGAGTGATTTTTAAGATTATTTTTATTATTCTTTTGAAGTTAATAGTGGACTATTATCAAAAAAAGAATAGTCAAAATAGCTTAAAAAGCGCTTCAAAGATGCCGAAAAAAAGAGAGCGAAGCTCAAAATCAATTTTATAATAAAATTTAAACAGCTTCTTATAGAACCCTCATAAAATGGTTAGTTAGACAAACTTCTTGGACTTCCTTTTTTTCTCCAATGCTCTTCGATTTTTTCTAGAGAAACACCTTTGGTTTCAGGAATGTAGAAATATCCCCAAAGAAGCGCGATTAAAGAAATTGCTGCAAATACCCAAAATGTGGAGGCGATGGCTATGTTTTCCCCTCCCAACAAGTAGTTGAATCCACCAATCATTTTAAAGAATGTCCATGCAACCAGTGTATTGAATCCCCAGTTAGCAAGAGACCCGATTGAAGAGCCTAATCCACGTACTTTTAATGGGAATATTTCGGATATTATCAACCAAGCTAAAGGACCAAGGCTTATAGCAAAAAATGCAATATAGATCAACATGGATGCTACTAACACTATTTTTGTAAATTCACCTAATGCATCACTAAGCGCAAAGCATGCTCCAATAAGCACTAAGGATGCAAAAATACCGGCTGTTCCGATAAAAAATAGCTTTCGTCTTCCTATTTTATCAATAAGGAAAAGAGAAAGAATCGTGAATAAGACGTTCACTACACCAACTGATACTGATGCCCAAATAGCTGCTTGGTTGCCATTGAATCCTGCTCGTAAAAATATGTCGGGACTATAGTAGATAACAGTGTTTATACCTACAAATTGTTGAAAAAACATAATTCCTACAGCAATGATTAGAGCATTCCTCATCCAAGGTTTAAATATCTCTGTCCAAGGCATTTGAGATTTGTCTTGTTGAATCTCTTTTCGCATATTATCAATGGATTTTTCAACCAGTTTAGGGTCTTCTGTCTTTCGAAGTACTTTTAAGGCTTCAGCTTCACGCCCCTTGCTCATTAACCATCGCGGAGTTTCCGGAAGAAAATACATTCCAATGTACAAAATGATAGCGGGGATAACACCTACATAGAACATGGGTCTCCAACTTTCAGGGTTACTATTATCAGCCAATAAACTATCGCTAATGTAGGCAGCTAAGATACCTACAGTAATTAATAGTTGGAACATTGATACTAAGGTTCCTCTGATTTTTGTAGGAGAAATTTCTGCAATGTATAAAGGTGTTGCAAATGATGAAACTCCAATAGCTAAACCTAAGTATAGGCGAGATATTAAAAGTTGAGTCACGTTAGGAGCAATTCCACTCCATAATGCCCCCGTTACAAAGACAAATGCTGAGCCTAAAATTACTCTTCGTCTTCCTAAAATATCTGTAAGACGACCACAAACTAAGGCTCCGATTACAGCTCCAATTAAACCGAATGCTGTAATGTTTTCTATTTGACTATCAGTTAATTGAAAGTCGTTTCTGAGAAAGGGAATTGCTCCTGATATTACACCGGTATCAAATCCGAAAAGCAAACCGCCGGTTGCGGCAATGGCGGCAATTATCCACACTAAATTTTTGTTATACATACATTATTAGTTTATAAGTTGAACATAAATATTTTTTTGACAATTGTTTCGTTACATAGAGTAACAAAGGAAAGAAGAAAAAGTAGGATAGGGTGATTTATTTTTTTTATTTTTTTTGAATGAAGAGAAATTATGTCCAATGAGATGTTTCTAAATTCGTCGATATGATGTGCATCTTATAACTGTAAGTCTGCAAATAAAAAGTGTCTAATAAGAAAAAATTATTCGTTGTCATGAACATTTTTTTGAGTCATTCTGTTTTATTATCGAAACAAGACCACAATGGTATTAAAATGATAACCTACTTTCTCATATAAATAGATTATTTCAGTAGCGATTTTTGTAGTGATACAAGGGTCGCTTTTTTTATCTTTTTAGAAGTTGTTTAAATTTTATTTCGAGCATATTTGAGAGAGATTTTTAAATCTATTTTTAGTCTTCTTTTGCAGAAAATAGTGGACTATTATCAAAAAAGGAGAATAAAAATAGGTTTAAGGTGAGTTCTATAAATTC
>JAGBVI010000108.1 GCA_017630395.1 Paludibacteraceae bacterium | reverse complement strand
GAATTTATAGAACTCACCTTAAACCTATTTTTATTCTCCTTTTTTGATAATAGTCCACTATTTTCTGCAAAAGAAGACTAAAAATAGATTTAAAAATCTCTCTCAAATATGCTCGAAATAAAATTTAAACAACTTCTAAAATCTGTCAAATTGTCATACAATCTGACGAGTTTTAGTGTCGAAAACTAGAACATACTGCCAAAAGTTGAATAAAATTATCAAAAAAAAGATTGGCACAAACTTTGAAACTTATTTAACGAATTTATCAAAATGGATTCAAAAATGTTTAAATAGAAAATAGTGTAACATAAAAAATAAAAACATGGGAAAAATTATTGGTATAGACTTAGGAACAACCAACTCTTGTGTTGCTGTAATGGAAGGAAACGAACCTATCGTTATTCCAAACAGTGAAGGAAAAAGAACAACTCCTTCAGTTGTAGGTTTTATTGATGGTGGAGAACGTAAGATTGGAGATCCTGCCAAAAGACAGGCTATTACAAATCCACAAAAGACCGTTTTCTCTATAAAGAGATTTATGGGAGAAACATACGATCGTGTAGAGACTGAAAGAAATCGTGTTCCTTATAAAGTTGTGTGCGGTGACAACAACACTCCTCGTGTGGATATCGACGGACGTCTTTATACTCCTCAAGAAATTTCTGCGATGATTCTTCAAAAAATGAAAAAAACAGCAGAAGATTATTTAGGTCAAGAGGTATCTGATGCAGTAATCACTGTACCTGCATACTTTAATGATGCTCAACGCCAAGCTACAAAAGAGGCTGGAGAAATTGCTGGATTAAATGTTCGTCGTATCGTCAACGAACCTACAGCAGCAGCTTTGGCTTACGGATTGGACAAGAAGAGTCAAGATATGAAGATTGTAGTATTCGACTGTGGTGGTGGTACTCATGACGTATCTGTTCTTGAATTAGGAGATGGTGTATTTGAAGTAAAATCTACCGATGGAGATACTCACTTAGGTGGAGATGACTTCGACCAAAGAATTATCGATTGGTTGGTTCAAGAATTCAAGTCAGACAACTCGGGAGTTGATTTGAGCAAAGATCCAATGGCTTTACAACGTTTGAAAGAAGCTGCAGAAAAGGCTAAGATTGAATTATCAAATACAACTTCTACAGAAATTAACTTGCCTTATATCATGCCGGTTGATGGTGTACCTAAGCACTTGGTAAAAACATTGACTCGCGCTAAATTCGAGCAATTAGTAGATGATTTGGTTCAACGCACAATCGAGCCATGTAGAACTGCTTTGAAGAATGCAGGTTTAAGCGTAGGTGACATCAACGAAATCATTCTTGTGGGAGGTTCAACTCGTATCCCTGCAATCCAAGAGGCTGTTGAAAAATTCTTTGGCAAAGCTCCTTCTAAAGGTGTTAATCCGGATGAAGTAGTTGCAATTGGTGCAGCTATCCAAGGTGGTGTGTTAACAGGAGAAGTAAAGGATGTCTTGTTGTTGGATGTAACCCCTCTATCTTTGGGTATCGAAACATTAGGTGGTGTTATGACTCGTTTGATCGATTCTAATACAACTATCCCAACCAAGAAATCGGAAACATTCTCAACTGCAGTTGACAACCAACCTTCTGTAGAAATCCACGTATTGCAAGGCGAACGTTCTATGGCAAAAGACAACAAGACAATCGGACGTTTCCACTTGGATGGAATACCATCTGCACCTCGCGGAGTTCCTCAAATTGAGGTTACATTTGATATTGATGCAAATGGTATCTTAAATGTATCTGCTAAAGATAAAGCTACAGGTAAATCTCAAAGCATCCGTATTGAAGCATCTTCTGGCTTAAGCGATGAAGAAATCAAGCGAATGAAAGCTGAGGCTGAAGCCAATGCTGCTGCAGATGCTCAAGAGAAGGAACGTATTGACAAGATTAACCAAGCTGACAGCATGATCTTCCAAACAGAAAAGCAATTGAACGAGTTGGGAGATAAGTTGCCAACTGACAAAAAAGCTCCAATCGAAGAGGCACTTGCTAAACTGAAAGAGGCTCACAAAGCGCAAGATATCGCAGCAATTGATGCTGCAATTGCAGAATTGAACCAAGTGTTCCATGCTGCATCACAAGATATGTACAACGCTCAAGCTCAACAAGGCGGTGCTCAACAAGGACCTCAAGGTGGTGCAACCAACGACAACGGAGGTGACAACATCACTGATGTGGATTTCGAAGAAGTGAAATAATGTAGATAAACAACCGTTTATCAAATAACTAAAAGAGGGTGTGTCCAAATAGATATACCCTCTTTTTTATCTCAAAAAACAACAAATTCCCCACGAAGTCAACCCCATGGTTTCCTGCTCGGCATCACCTCGTTCTACAATCAGTTCTGCGGCTGTACGTCCGTGAACAGCATAATGCATCTTGTTTTGGACTGTAGAGAAAAACACTTACGTCATTTCGCTGCGCGGGTCATAATCTGTGGCTGTAGCATATATGTCCGTAACCTGCTGGTAGAAATTCCGTTCACTGCCACGGATATCCCTGATACGTTGCAGCAATTCACGGGAATAGCGATTACCGCCTTGTTTCAGACGTTCATCATTCAAAGACTTACTCATACCTATTTTTGTTTATTTCACATGCAAAGGTATAGATAATTTTCGTAAATAACGAAAGACAAAAATAGGCTAACAGTCTTGTTAATCAGGAGTATGAGAAGCCAAAGAAAAAGAAAGAAGATAAGTGAAAAAAATCATAAGAAAATGATAACAACTGAAAAGAAATCAAACAAAATCCAGTACAAGTTAAAGTTTATTAAATGTTCAAAAGGGGAGATTTTTAGCTCAAATCACAATGTTTTTTGTGACTTTTATATGGATTTGCATTATATAAACAGCGTTGGCAAAGTACGAAGAAGTAGAGCTATAAGTGGTAAAAAATATGGGTTATAGCTCAACCACTCATGGCAACTCAATGATGGATATGGGTACTTTAACAGATTACTTATAATTAGCATCTTTAAATATTCACGATTTACAGAAAATATTTGTAATTTTGCACAAAACGCAAAGAAGTTGCATCATGAGCAAGGAAGATATAAACAGATTGAAAGTAGTTTTGGTAGAAAAAAAACGTACAGCAAAGTGGTTAGCAGAACAAGTAAATCGTGACCCTGCCACCGTATCAAAGTGGTGTACAAATACAGTTCAACCAACACTTGACACTTTACGTCAGGTGGCGAATTTGCTTGATGTGGATATAAAGGAACTACTCAATTCATCAAAATAAGAACCAGTTATACATTATTATATATGACATCATCTATTAATATAGAAACACTACTGGCTAGTGGAGAACGTATCAATTTGGAATGTAAGAAAGCACAATCAAATGTACCAGTTGACGTATGGAAAACGTATTCTGCATTTGCAAATACATACGGTGGAACTATTTTGCTTGGTATTGTAGAACATTTGAAGGAGAAAGATCTACAGAAACGCTTTCAGATTGTGGGTGTTGAAGATTCAAGGAAGATTGTTACTGATTTTTGGAATACTATCAATAGCAATAAAGTAAACGAAAATATCCTCTCAGACAGTGATGTCGAAGTTATAAATGTGGATGGCAAGGAGGTTGTATGCATCCGTGTTCCTCAAGCAGATTGGAGTATTAAGCCAATCTTTTTGAATAATGATATCTACAAAGGAACATTTAGACGCAATCACGAGGGAGACTACCATTGTAAAGAACGGCAAGTGAAAGCCATGATTCGTGATTCGTTTGAAGATGGAAATGACGGAATATTGCTCGAACACTACACTATGGATGATATTGACCTTGATTCGTTACATCGTTATCGCAATCTGTTCCGTGTATGGAATACAGACCATGTTTGGAACGAAATTGATGATAAATCATTCCTTCGAAATCTTGGTGGATACATTGTGAACCGGGAAGAAGGAAAAGAAGGGTTATCACTGGCTGGATTGATGATGTTCGGTAAGGGACTGCCTATCAGGGAACGCTTTGGCAACTTCCGTATGGATTATCTGAATTTCTGCAATCTTATTGGAGAAGAACGTTATAGTGATCGCCTTACCTACGACGGACGTTGGGAGAACAACCTTTATCAGTTCTTCAGTATAGTATTGCCTAAAATGACATTTGACCTTCCAAGACCTTTTCGCATGGAGGGTATGCAACGAGTAGATGACACCTCTCAACATAAGGCTGTCCGTGAAGCTTTCACGAATGCTATCATCCATGCTGATTTAATGATGGATGCTGGTATCTTGCGAATTGAAAAGCATGACGACAAACTTTGCTTCCGTAATCCAGGATTATTGCGTTTGCCATTGGAGCAGATTTATGAAGGTGGTAACTCAAAAGCCCGTAACCCTCGTATCCAAAACATGTTCCGCATGGTAGGATTTGGCGAGAACATCGGATCCGGCTTCCCTCAAATCATTGCAGCATGGAAAGAAACCAAATGGGGCGAACCTGAGCTGAAGAATAAGATTGAATTGGATGAAGTGGAATTGGTTCTGCCTTTAGGTAAAGTTGCAAATGTCGTAAAAGATGTCGTAAAAGATGTCGTAAAGGAACTTACAGAACGACAACAGGTTATACTTAATCTAATCAAAGAGAACCCTTCATTAAGTGCCAATGAAATGTCGCAAAAGACAGGAATGACATCTAGAACTATTCAAAGAGATTTGGCATTCCTCCACGAAAAAGGAATCTTGAAACGTGAAGGTGGACGCAAAGATGGTAGATGGATTATAACAAAAATAAAACTCATTTAACATATACTATTTCACAAATTTCAAAAATAAATATTTGGAAATAACTATAACACTTTCACTATCATCATCAGACTTTATAACATAAAAGAAAAAAATAGTTTACTCTTAAAAATGTAAGAATGAGCATGAGTTCAAATATTGATATAAAGAAGACAAAAAAAATACTACTGCTGATAAAAGATACATCTATCTCCAAAATCACAGTTTTAAAAAAGACTCTTCAGTCTTGTAATTATCATGAACTTGAGTATTTATATGAAAAAACGCCCAATATATATAAAGGATTATTTTCATTATCGTATTTGAAAAGAAAAGATTATTCACAGCTATTCAAAAATAACATTCAGCCTGATTCCGAAATAATAGATTATATCGGAAAAATTACGTTCGTTCTAAAACATCATTATAAAGATATTAATTCATATATAGAAAAAAGATTCAATATTGATAGGTTGGTTCTATCAGGCGAATATGAGAAGGCTAATTTATTGATTGATTCTATTAATAATGAAATAAGTTATTCATATTGGGCTGCAGCATATAAAATTAAAATAGATCGAATACATAAAGGCAATAAGACCGCTGTAGAAACCCATAACAATATATTCTATAAAAATGACCATTATCTATTTAGAAAATATTGCAATGCAGCATATTATACTAGTTCTTTAGATTTTTCAGAAGAGATATATGATAAAGTTTATTTTAGTGAAGATGATGATTTTTTAAAAAAAATAAACAATATTATTAAATCACATTTTTTTGCATTTGAAGGTATTGGAGAAGGGAGTTGGGTGAATGCAGATATGAGTTCATCCATAATTGATTTGTATAATCATTTCTTAAATATACTTTCAACATTGTCTAAAGAAACAATCTCAAAAAATGAATTTAGAGAATATATGAAAATTATCTCTGAGATAATAGATGAACCATACATATTTAAACTCTGCAATTTATGGGGTATTATAACTAAAAAAATATATAATTCAAATGACAACCGTATAGCAATATTGAATTCATATTTTGCTCAAGATTATCAAAAAGTTATTGATTTATCTATTGATTATCTGTCTCTAAATGAGTCAGATGTAGAAATTTTCATAACTTACACAAAGAGTCTTATCCTATTAGGAAAAAAAACTCTAGAATATAATAATGACGGAACTCTTCTTGAAAAAATAAAATATCATATAACAAAGGTTTTTGAACAAGATAAAGAAAAAGTATATTATTTACGAAAATTAATGGGAATATGCAGAGCATTTTATCATATACCAGAAATAAGATATCTATTTTCCATATTAAAAGGGATTGAGTCAAATGACATCCTCAACATGTGGTCAAATTGTTGGAAATATTCCCAATATCAGAATATTTATGACATAGTCTATTATGACAAAAGAGAAGAAAAAATAAACTATTTGCTTTCGATAGGAATTAATGAACTTGAAATACAAAACCTGAATACTGAAACTGCAATTGGAAAAGATTGTTTTGAGCTGTCTTTAGGCTTTAACAGCAATGGTTCAAAAGTGTCTTTGCTATCCGAAAAACTTACAGAAAAAAGTTTAATCCCTTATTTAAACGATGCAGCTGTAAGATATTGTTTTGAATCCTATATACAAAGTAATGACACTAATAATGCTGTTTCTTTTTATGTCAATTATATTCTTTATAATGAATCTTTAACATTTAAGCCCAAAGACTCACACATAAAAATAATACTTGAAGAATATGATAACCTAATAGACATTGACGCCTTGGATTTTGCTATATTCATGTATTTTGTCAATGTTGATGATGACACATTATATTTAGCATATAAGAAATCACTAAAAATACTTGGTGTAAAAAGAGCATCAGAAATCAAAATCGAAGGGAAAAAGAAAATAGATTTTTTCCTTTCGCATATTGCTACTCCCAAAATTATAACACTTCATGTACTAAAATTCAAATCTGTAGAACAAGTTTTACAAGAAAGGTTAACGATATGTACAAATTTGAATAATTATTATGATAAAAAACAATTTGCTGACGAGATAGCAGGTATAGTAAGAGATTTAAAGATGCTTGAGTTAAACAACAAGATTGATGATAATAAAATCTATGTTGATGTTCAATCAATAAAAGAATCCGAATTGACAGAAGCAAAAGCAATATATAAGATGTATGAGCAATCAGCATTAGATGAAAATGTACTACAAGATACTATAGGTCAGATTGTAGAGTCTTTAAAAATGTTAGGCATGAGCATTGACATTCTAGTCACAAGTCATGATAAAAATTCAGATAAATTAGAATATCAATATGAGACATTAAAACGTATGTTTATTTATGTTCGTGACCAATTTTTGTTTAATCCGAAATCAGGTCTCGACAATTATTTAAGTACTCGAATAAGACATGGCACATTAATTAATCAATTAAGAAATCATTATGAAATAGACAATTTAATTACGAATATTACCAATGGTAAATATATTAGCAATAAATATTGGTTAGATTATATGTCTGATGTATCTAACTCATCAACTTTAAGTACATGTGACAATTTCTTTAAAAAGTTTGCAGAGAATACTGATAATTTAATTTTTGAAATAAAAGAAGAATATGTTCAAGTAAGTACAGAATCTAATAAAAAAATAAATGCATGTTTTAATTATAATATAGAATATTTCAGTCCTGAAATAAAAAAGTTACAAAAAAGGACTGAACTTAACTCTTATGATGCTATGCTTTCAGAAATGATTAATTTATTATGGAGTCATACCGATAAATGCTTAGAAGATGTCAAGAATAAACTTCAAGAAACTAAACAAAAAATGCTAGAACAATTACATGATTTGGAAAAGAATATCATTACCATAACAAACTTACCAAATCAAGTAAAAAATATGTTTCATGATACAATTGTTAAGTGCTCAGGTGAAATACAAGATGATATTCAAGTTGTTACTCGTTGGTTTAATAGAGGAAGTTCCGTCAATTTTGATTTTACAATACAGCAAGTCATAGATACCTGTATTAGCTATATAAATAATAATAGTAAATATACATTAAAGACAAACATTGAATGTCAAAGTACAACAAGTATACAAGGTAAATATTTTAGCACTCTTTATGATATGTTCCATGATATAATGAATAATGTTATGTATTATGAAAGAAATAAAGGATTACATAATACTTGCTCTATAGAAGTATTGGAAATTAATAATATACTTAATATTCGAGTAAGCAACCCTGTTGATATTAGTGAAGAAGGTACCATTAAAAATAAAGTAAAGGAAATAAATAAAAATCTTGAAACGCTTCTTAGAGGAGGTAAATCTAGAGTTGAAGGTAATTCTGGTTGTATTAAGATATTCAACGCAGTTCATAATCATTTAGGATCAAATAAGAATGATTATATTAACTCTGTTGAGAACGGTAATTTTATAGTAAAAATTTGTATTGATTTAATAGCATTAAAAGCATGAATATTTTAATAGTTGAAGATGATGATAAGAAAAGAGGAAGTGTACTATCTTATCTTCATCAGGAATTTGATGGATTAAAAATAGATGAAGGTTACTCAGTTGAAAGTGGGGTACAGAAAGCTGTTGACAACCAATATGATTTAATCATTTTGGATATGACTATACCCAATTTTGATAAGACAGATGGCAAAAACGGTGGAAATTCATATAAAAATGGTGGAGAAATCATTGTAAGAGAATTAATAGATGAAGACATAGAATTTAGGTGTATGGTTCTTACCCAATATGAAACTTTTAACAACGAAACAATAGACCAAATAAGTAACCGCATTAAACAAAAATGTGGAAACAATTATCTTGGATATGTAAAATATAGTACACTTAATAATGAATGGAAAGATCAAATAAAAAAAATAATTGCATATGTTAAGAATAATATTGATTGATGATGCTCATGAAAAAATAAAGAGATATTTAGAGCTATTAGGTGAATATACAGAAATTTCACTAGATTTAATTGACACTGCGGCTTCTATAGAAGAAGCTCAAACGAAATTGTCATCCAAACAATACGATCTTGCAATTCTAGATTTGTATTTACCATTAAGATATGGTGACGATCCAAACCCGGAGAATGCAATACGATTATTAAAAGAATTACAAGATGAAACAGAATTAAAAATGCCATATAACATTGTAGGTATAACAAGATGGAAAGATGCAGACCCCAAGTATAAAGAGTTCTTTGATTCATTGTTACTTGCTTATATCGTGTATGAAGAAGGAAAGGAAGATTGGAAGAAAAAATTGAGAAATAAAGTAGATTTTCTATTAAAAGCTCAAAGAAGTGTCCAGCTACAAGACTTTTATAATTATGATGTAGCTATTATAAATGCATTACAAACCGAAAATCTGCACATATTGAGAGTATTCGGTAAAGAAGGATGGAATGAAGAAAGAATTCCGGCTGATATGTCAACAACATATTATACAAAAACGATAAAATTAAAAAATGAGAAAACCATACGTATTGTTACTTGCTATGCACTACAAATGGCTAGCACAGCATCTGCTGTACTAGCTACTAAACTTATTTATAATTTCAGACCTAAATACCTTTTTATGACTGGCATTGCTGCAGGTGTTGATAGAGAAGAAGTTCATATTGGAGACATATTAGTGGCTAGTAAAGTCTGGGATGGAGCTAGTGGAAAGATAAAAACTAATGGTGAAGGAATTGATTTATTTATGCCTGATTTCCACGAACTACCTCTTGATACAGATATGCAAGCTATTATAAAACGATTATCTGTTAATAAGGCATTACTCAACAGTATCGAAGAGTCATATGAAAATGTAAAGCCTCAGTCAAGACTAAATTTACACTTAGGTCCTATTGCTTCTGTTCCTGCTGTTTTGTCAAGTAGCCAAGAAGTTCAAAAAATTAAAGAACATTGTCGTAAACTACTAGGAGTAGAAATGGAAGGTTATGGTGTTTTTTATGCTGCACATAACACAGCAAGACCAAGACCTAAATATGTTGTCTTAATCAAATCAGTATCAGATTATGCGGATCCTGACAAATCTGACAACTATCAAGATTATTGTATGCATACCTCAGCAATGCTTGCAAAACATTTAATTGAAGAAGAACTAACGTATTAAGATAACCAGTCATAAAGCCTCACGACTGAAACAACAGCCTTATATAATGTACAAACACAAAAATTATAACTTTATAACAAAGAAATATAAATAAATGAATAAACAGAAAACTCATAAACATTAAGATTGTCTAGAACATCTTCAAATGTATTTAGATACATTAATTATTTCATATCTGTATCATAAATGATGCAAGTATCTAATACTCAGAAGTGTTTATTTTCGAGGAAGTAAAATATGGTAGTCATTTCTCAACCATATCACTATATAAAGGTGAATTACAAAGGGACACGATAGATATACCCACGCATGACCCAAATTGAGAAAACTCACTACATTTTTTCACTTAATTCCGTTTATTCTATTTGCAATTTTCTATAGAATCACTATCTTTACACTACAAACAAATTCTAATACTAATAATTAAGAAGCTGTTTAAATTTTATTAAAAAAAAATTAGAGTTTCACTCTCTTATTTTCGGCATCTTTGAGATTCTTTTAGGTGGGTTCTATAAATTCATTTCGAGGATTTTTTGAATTTATTTCGAGTAAATTGCCGTGCGAAAGGAAGGAGCAGTGCGAGCACTGTGACCGACTGACAAGCAGCAAATTGCCGAAAGAAATCAAAAATTACCGAAAAGTTTATCAATCTGCGATTTACACGTTTTAAATTTTAAACGGTGAATT
>JAGBVI010000107.1 GCA_017630395.1 Paludibacteraceae bacterium | reverse complement strand
CTACCAATCTGCCCCTTGGTCTCAAAAGAAAACAAGGAAAGCACCAAAACCACTGTTACTATTATATTCTTTAAAAAAGTTCTCATACTGTTATTGCACTGCAAAAGTCTGCTTGCAAGTACAAATTTAATAAAATTCTTTAATCCTACGCATCCGCGTTCAGATTCAGATATAAGCCCATAATTTCTGATATTTAATGTTTGGACAAAGATAGGGAAATTTTGAAATATATCTCAATTCATTGTATATAACAAACTTCAGAGAGTAGTATTATAACACTCTCTGAAAATTTGTATTGGTGTCTTGGGTGAGGAATTTAATCTTTTTTGACTTGGTTATGGGTTGTAAAAATCTGTAGTATTATAGTTTCTAGGATTTTCTAAGTTCTTTCTATCAAAAACATTAATACCCTTATTAATCTTCAAATATTTTATCAAACGATCTCGAGTGACTTCATCTACATCACGAATTGCTGTTCTATTGTTATAAATGTAATAACATATTGTTTTATCCAGATTTGGGTCATCAGTTGTATATGGTTCACTCATCTTTATATAATTATTAAAAGGCACTCCCATCCTCATTAATTCTAGAGCAAAATTCCAATGTCCTTGTATTATAGAGACATAGACTGAATATCCATCTTTATCTGCTTCATGAACTTTATTTTCAAATAAAAGAGTAAGTGCTTCTGGGCAATTTGAGTATGCATACGTCAAAGCAGACCCAGCTACCATCGGAGGAATAGAATCAATAGATGAAAATCTAAATATAGAATTTAAAACATCAATCCTACACCTCTCTATTGCCATAATAAATGTACATTCATCAGTTGTTCGACCTTGTTTATGTAGGAACGGATTAGCTCCATATTTTAATAAACATTCTAAAGAATTCTGCTTATCATTTATCAAAGCCCATCCCATAAGAGTTATTTTCCATGGTCTACTAATATAATTGATATCTAAATCTGGTGGCTTATTTTCTAATAGATATTTCAATCTATCAACATCATCATCATCTATAGCAAGAGCAAATTCATAAACCGGAGTCTTTTCAAAATTTTTTATACTTCTTCCACTTGGTCCTGTCGCTATATCCAAAAAAGCATTTAGAAGCGAATAAAAATACACTCCTATAATAACTATAATTATTATTAAAACAGAACAACCTATTTGTTTTATTGTTTTATTCATAACCTTTTGTCTTTATTATTCACTTTCACTGCATTGATTTTTTAAGCATTCACTGCATTGATTTTTTAAGTAATCTAAGCATTCACTGCATTGATATTTTAAGTATTTTAAGCATTCACTGCATTGATTTTTTAAGCATTCACTGTATTGATTTTTTAAGCATTCACTGCATTGATTTTTTAAGCATTCACTGTATTGATATTTTAAGAAATGACACATATCATGTTTGTCAATAGAAGAGCCACCTTCACAATTAGGATTGACATATATTATTTTACCAAAATATGAACCCCAATCAAATAAATCACCTTGCTTATTATTAATATATTCATTTAGAACTTCACCCCTTACGACGTAGTTTGTTACCAGACTTTCTGGATCTTCTACATTTACTCTATCTAACGTTGATTGTTTAATTCCCGCAGGATTAAATGTCACTGCACACCGCCCTGTTGCTATAGCATTTACTGTAGCCAAACCTCCACCTAATGAGTGACCGACAAAACATAAAGGCTTATCCTTCAAGTATTCATCTATAATCAATGCATTTTTTATAGTCTTCAAATATTGTTCAGAATCAAGTCCTGTCAGTCCTTGTCTGAAATTAGTTGGCCAATCATATGTAAAATCTTCCATATTCGTGCCACATGTAACAAAACAATAGTAATCAACACCATCTTTATTTTTTACATATAAATTAGACCGATATCCACTAACTGCATCTGATTTACCGAAATCTACTCCCTGTCTTTTTAATTCATCTTTAACATTAAATCCTGCCTCTTTCCAATCTCCTAATAAAATCAAATCAGATTCTTCATATATGTAATCTGCCAGACAAGCAGCCTCAGATTGCTCTAATATATATGTTATTCTATTTCCTTTCAAAGAAGATAAATATGTGCCGAACTCTAATAATTCAATATTATCGTAGTCGTTCATTTCTTCCAAATCAATAGGGATTGACACTAACTGAAACAATGATGCCATCTTATCAAGAGCATGCTTCGTTTTATCATATAAACTACTACTTTCATCGTACAGACCTTGGTAATATTTCCTCAAAAATATAGATTCAAGGGGATCTGCATTTGATGGTGAAACTTTTTCTTTTTCGTAAAAAAGCATTTTTGAATGTATTTTTACAGCATGTTTTGATATAGATTTATACAATGACGATACTACATCATAATCCAACCGTAATAATTCTCTTTCACATAATGAATTAATTTGATTACAAATATCAATAATCTTCTTATCTTCTAATGTTTTCTGAGAGGACACATTTGTTAATGATTGTAAAACCTGTTGTGCTTGATTCTGATTAATCTTAGAACATCGTAAATCACAATAGGTTATGGCATCCAATAATTCTGTCGTATAACTATCCAGAATAGAAGATGTAGAAAGCCTATTACCCTCAAATTCATAATCATCAGAGGAATGAATACTCTGTTTTACAGAATACGCCCAAGCATAATAACCAGACATTTCTCTACTAATATCTTTATACTCTTCTATTAGACTTCCACCAATCATTCTATCATACAAATTTTGATAAACATTTAAATTGGACACTGTAAGACTTTCACAACTTTTGAGTTTTTTCAATTTCCCATCTCTCTTGCCCCAAACTGTAACATAGTTATCGTTTCCTTTTGAATTAGAAACTATATCATCAATAATCTTCGAACGAAAATAATCAAATTCTTTTCGATCTATACTTTCTTCTGATTCATCCATAACTAATTCATTTAAATCAGTTAACAAGGAATCTTTATCTTCTAAAAGGCTACATTTTACCAATGTTAAAATTTTATTTCCTGGCAATGTTTTTGATACAAATTGACCATCCTCATAGGCTATATAGGAATGTATCGCATGTGATTTATATAAACTTATGTCTTCATTATTATACTTAACAATATGAGCAACAACAAAATAATTGTCAGTATCATAAAAATTAGACAAGACATTAATATCATTGAAAATTGATTTTAATTGATCTTTAGTATACATATCCTCCTCTGCCCTGCTCAATGCGCTCCAACTTGGGAGAGGTCGATTGATTTGGGTCCACTCGTGGTAGGATAGTGCATCGTTAGGGGTTTTCTCTGTGTAGTCCATCAGGTTATAGGTAGCACCTTCTTCAATGCCGTATGCCCTGGAAAAGATGTGATCCAAACCAAAGATACCATGACCCAACTCGTGCGCCATGGTGTGGGTGATGGAAGGGGTAACAGAAGTTACCTCTCGCATAAAGATAAATCCATATTGTTGACGCTGTGGCATGATGCCGGCGGCATCTTTGTATTTTCCTGTCGGTTTATCCAGCAGGAAGAGATAAGCTGCATCTTTATCATAGGCATCACCAATGTTGATCTCGTAATTAAAAATAAGCTCCTTCATCTCCTCTGAAAAATCAGACAGAAAATCTGTCTCTAACCCTATTGTGGTTGAAAGACCCTCGCG
>JAGBVI010000106.1 GCA_017630395.1 Paludibacteraceae bacterium | reverse complement strand
GGCGAATATCTCTTTGAAAATATGTATAACTTAAAACCTTAACATTATGAAAAAGGATAATTTTTTAACTTATTATAGTGCATTGATGTTGTGGACGATGAATATTTGGTATAAATGTTCTCGTAATATTATTGGATATCCAATGCTTTGTTTTAGTGTTTTTTTGTATAAAAAAAGTGATTATGTAAAGAAGCATTTTGAAAAGTTAGGTTTTACCTCTTCAAAAGACCTAAAGAACAGGTATGGAGACTATGTAGATAGCATGGATCCGTACAAAGACTATTTCTGTGATGCCAATATGTATTCCCTTTGTGTCTTTTTCGTGCATAGTACTATATTGGTAATATCCAATTGTGTGTTTGGATTTAATCCATGTTTCTATTTTACAATTGTGTTAAAAAGCAAATCTTTGGCACTTTATTCTTTCGTTGTTGTACTTCTTTTGGCTTTTGTATTTGAATATTATTTCATATCTCGTAAGGATAAAGCAAAAAAGCTTTTCAAACAATTCGATAAATGGAAGCAACCCAAACGAAGGAGAATGCAGTGGCTGGCATTTGGTTTGATAGTGGCAATATGTGGGTATCAAGTACTAACAATGTGGTTGTTTTTTGTGAATTATAAGTTATGGATGTAGCCACCAATAAAATAGAGAAATTTTCTTACAAGCCATGGGGTATGAGGCTGTCGGAAGAATGTAAAAAGAGGCTGTTTAACTATTGGTGTTAAACAGCCTCTTATGTAAAAATTTACTAAGATTTTTTTTATCTATATTGTCTATAAGTTGTTTATTATAACCTTTTTAGACAATGACTTAGAATTACCTATTACAGATACGATATATACACCATTTGATAAGTTTACATTAGCAACTTCATTGGCATTAATTTCTTCATCATAAACAGTTATACCTTGCATGTTCGAAATTTTTACCAGTGATTTTTCAGACGCAATAAAGAAAATGTTGCCATTTTTGTCACTCCAAACACGACTATCATCAACAAAAGAATTTATATCTTTCTTTCCTGTCGGTTCTTCAATAGGTAAAAATTTCAATGAACCCAAACCTGCGCAAGATGCCATAAAAGCAATAGCAAGAGTGTTTTCACCGGCTTTATCGAAACGGACAGCATATCTTTTCTCTTTATCATTGCTATATTGAGCGTATGGAATCGTCCAACCCCAAACATCGTATCCACCACTACTATCACCATTGCCGGATGTTTTTAATTTAAGAGCTTTGTAGGTATCTTTACCATCTTCAGAAACCAATCCATTTTTACCGTTTACAGCAATAGCAATAACATTTTGGTCGGTGTGATTGTTGGTATAAGTTTCAAAGAAATAGTCTCCCGGTTTTTCTACGTCAACTGTATATTTTACCCATTCACCTTCAACAATATAGCCTAAGTTTAGATAGCCATCGCCATCTTCGGTTGTAGAACCTATATCCACGCAATCTCCATCATGGTCGAATTCCCCTCCTGCATTACAAGTTTTATTGATATCAAAGATCCATGTGTCATCAAATTCATAATATGCATTTTCTTGTCCTCCTTTGTCATACTTTTCGAGGGCAATATATGAAGTGTCTGCAGCATAAATTTTTTGCGCTGATTCGTAAGCCGAAGATGAGCTGTTTTCAATAACATCACCTTTCATCAATTGTCTTCTGATGTATTGTCCGGATTGTGTTAAATTCCATTCGTCGTAATTGTTAGCACCTTTTAATGCAGAAGAAGATCGGAAGTCGGCAGACCAGCTCCAGTTACACCAACTTATACGTTGATTTCCTAAATTTTTACCATTACAGATGCGAAGAAGGTTATCTCCACCATCTTCACAAACCTGACCATTTTCGCCTCCGTCATCGGTACTTAGTCCCCATTCGGTAACAAATAGAGGAATGTAGGCAGCCGCAGAAGATAATAAACCTAAAAATTGTTTTTGGTCACAAGTATAATGGTGAAAACTATACATCAATCCCAAATTGTATTCACCCACAGGATCTTCCATTGGGAAGACTAATGCTTTATCCCATTGAGGAGTACCGATAATGACAATAGATCCCGGGTCATTTTGTTCAATCTTGGGCAAAACTTTTTGCGAATACTCTTTAATTTGTTTCCATATATTGGGACGATAAATAGTACCCTCTGTATTTTCATTCGGTTCGTTACAGATTTCGTACAAAACGTTTTTATAACCATTTTGAACAACCCATTGAGAGAGAGCACTAAAGAAATTAGGAGCATTGGCATACGCTCCGTCATTTGGATTTCCCGGAGTTAAAATGTGCCAATCCACAAGGCAATACATTCCCAATTCGTTGGTCCATTGGATACATTGTTTTACCCAATTTAAATCTTCGTTACCTCCTTCAATAAGATACATGGCAATACGAGCAACATTAGCTCCATGTTTTTTCATTCCTAAGAAGTCATTTTTGTCATCAAAATTGGAACCTTGCCAATTTTTTCCGTGAGTACTCCAACCTCTTAGTTGAACCGGTTCTCCTTTTTCTGAGCAAAGTTGATTGCCCACTAACTTCAATTTACCATACTCATTCACATAATTGTTGCTTTCCGGATTAGAATAGTTTAACCCAAATGCATTTGAGATACATAACACTAAGGCACATAGTGTTGTAACAAAAACTTTTTTCATTTTAGATAACTTTTAAGTCTTATAATTTTTAGTTTTTAATATTTATTCTAATTCAACGTGATTAGCAATTATGAAATAATTTTATAAGAAGTTGTTTAAATTTTATTTCGAGCATATTTGAGAGTGATTT
Source organism: Paludibacteraceae bacterium (assembly GCA_017630395.1). GTDB lineage: Bacteria > Bacteroidota > Bacteroidia > Bacteroidales > Paludibacteraceae > UBA1181. The sequence goes on along the minus strand of JAGBVI010000106.1, from coordinate 21,393 downwards.
TTAAGATTATTTTTATTATTCTTTTGAAGTTAATAGTGGACTATTATCAAAAAAGAACAGTAAAAATAGCTTAAAAGGCGCTTCAAAAATGCCGAAAAAAAGAGAGTGAAACTCAAAATCAATTTTATAATAAAATTTAAACAGCTTCTAAGTAATCTATTGTAAATCATTTTTCATCCATGCTAATCTATCTTTTATGAATTTCTTCATTTTAGCAATGTCATTTCGATAATGTTCTCGAAGGGTAGCATCAGTGTAATTCCATTCCACCGTGGAGCCATTCCATCCCCAAGAACTTTTTCCCAATGTTTTCCAGAGAGTTTCGTTTACGACAAAGGAATTGATATTTAAAGCAGCTTGTTCATCTATGTATTGATCGATTTCTGTTTCATGTTCAATCAAAAGATTCACTTTTTCGAGTAAAAGAGCACGGAATTCCGGGTCTTTCATCATTCTGTTCAACCAATCAGCCTCTAATACGTGGTAGCCTTCCGGTTCGTTGTAGTATTCGTAATCGACGCCGCCACCGCCGAATCCGCCTCCCCAGCCGCCACCAAATCCACCTCCAAATAATTCTGCAAATGGATTATTGGCAAATGCCAAGTCAAAATCCCACAATGGCCCCATTTTTAAAATTCCATTAGTCAAATTCATGTGGCAACTTGTGAAGAAGTTTCCATCGTAATCTTTACTTAATTCTTTTATCAAAGCCCAATCTACAAAACTCTCTAAGTCGCAATATTTTTTGTATCCTTCGTTGGAATCAAGATATTTAGCATCATCGTAAAGAACTTTTTCTACCTCATTTATATAGGACTGTACATAATTATATTCGCTTCCATTGGTGGTGATTTCCGGGTCTTTGATGTTAAATACGTTGTCAGTTGTGGAAGATAAAAAATAGACATCGTCGTAGCCACCGGCTGTTTTGGCTTTTGTATCTACCTCTAACAGATAGTCGGCATTTACTCTGTCGTCAGATATTTTTATTTGCTCGCAAAAGAAATAATTTCCAACATGTTTACCATTTAGAACTAATTCTGTGGAGTAGCCACTTGGAGTCCAATCCTGCTTAGTGAGTCGTTTCCCTAACCATGAAGCGAGTCCGGCACGAATAAAAGATCTGTCATAGTGGTTGGCCAAAAGTACCCACCGTTTATCTTCCAAAAGACCTAAAATTTCTGATTTGGTATTTAACTTTATTGCATAAGGTTTTTTGTCTGAAGCGTCCCAAGTTGAGTTGCCTCGACCTCTGATGTTCATAAAGTCATTACCGGAATTATAATTTAGTTTTCCATCTTTTTCATAGACTTTCATTGTGCTATTACCTATCCAAGTTGTTTTACTTGTGATTTTGGCATGATTTTCCGTATCAATATAGATAACTGGCAGACCACTATTATATATTTTTACAATATAATTTCTAGTAGTTCCATTTTGAGCAACAACTGTAAAAGTCTCTTCGTTTAAGAAATTTATTGTTGTTTGATTATTCAATACCTCAACGCCATTGTGATATACATTTTTTCCGGATGAAGAAAATGTTGGAACTAAATCAAAATGAACCAAATAAGGAACATAAATTAGTATCGAGTCATTTGTAATAGTCGCACTATAATCCCCCAACAAAGCCTGATTGTTATTGCTTTGTTTTAAGCTAAATTCAGTAATTAAATTTTGGTTGTTTGGATTGTTATTATTGATGAAATTTAATTCTTGGTTAAGAGCATAATCAAGCCATTCAATTCTTTTTTTTGCCCAATTTTCGTAGAAATCTAAGGCTGCTTTCTCCGCCCTCTCATAAGAGGATAATTTTCCCCAATGTTCCAACTCATTGTAAGAGTCAGAAAGTAGATACCTCATTTGAACAGACAATTCTGAAATGATTTTTTGCAAGTTGGACGATTTAATTTGGTTTAATCGTTCCAAAACTAAAGATAGAAATTCTTTGTCTTTCAATAGTTGTTTAAACCATACATGGTTTTTCAAGACAAAGCCCTCATAACTTTCCCCTCCATTCCCAAATTGAGTGTAAAAATGTGATAAAGGTCCCATTCTTAATTTATTATCATCTGTAATGGTTAAATAACATTCTGATTTAAAATTTTCTGATTCAATTTTGGCCAATTCATGTAATATGTACCAATCTGCAAAACTTTTTAAATCAAGGAGTGTCTTATATTTAACACTATTTCCATCTTGCAAATATAACTCTTTTTCAAAATTTTCAATCAGATTTTTTGAATTAATAAATTTTTCATCCTCGTAGTTTAATTCGGAATCATGTAGTTTGCAAGTCAACCCGTTGCTTGTTTTGAAAAATATTTCATCATTATCCGCTTTATCAACCAATTCAAAAATAATTCCGTCATTAACCTTGTTTTTTCCGGCCCTAATCTCTTCTGTAAGCCAATAGCTCCCCAAATAATTATTATTGACAATTAATTCTGTAGGATATGAAGATGGATTCCAACTATAATCAATTAGCTCATTTGCTAAACGAAGCAAAAGACCGCTACAAAATAATCTTTCCTGAATAATAGTTTTATCCATGTTTACCAAGTTAATTGGATACAATCTCCAACGATTTCCTGTTTTTCCATAAATAGAATTTAAATCATCATTTAAATTTAATTTGTAATGTTTGTTTTTTGAACTATATTTAATTTTAGATGTTGTTTGTGAATTATCGAATGCCACCATATAATTTTCTTGCCAATCGCTTCCGACAGAGCCATTTCCGGTGATTTTTAGTACGGGTAAACGATTGTTTCTTAGACAAACTTGATAGTGATTAGCATTATTGTTTTCATCCATTACAATATAGTTCAAAGTGCCAAAATCTTCGTTGTCGCAGCAACTATTGTTCAGGTAGTCATTGCTACTCTTTCCGTTTGTTTGAAGAATATAAGAGGAGTTCTCATCGTAACTGACAAAAACTTTACCGACAGCCTCAAAATTTGCAATTAAATTTTTAAGTTCGGAATCTGTTAGATAGGGAATGTTAGCATAAAATATCTTTCCACTTTGTCTTGTTTCCACATCTGACAGAATAGCTGGATTGGTTTGAGACAAAAATGCAACACGAGATAATTTGTTTTGACTATTTTCTAATACTGTTTCATTATTCAATTGAGACGCAGGAAATGAATATTCTTTGATGGAAGAGATTGGATCTTCCAACTTGAGTTGAATTTTTTCATCCGAATTATTGTTAAAATCAGATTCGGAAAATTGCATTATCTCTCCATTGTTGACATGAAGATTTATCTTGTTTTGAGCAAAAAAATTTAAGTTAATTGCAATTGTAATAATGGTAAATATATATTTTTTCATGATATGTAATTTTAGTAAAATACTTTCATAATTTTAAATGGTGAATTTATAGAACTCACTTCAAAGCTGTATTAAGCCATTCAAATCTGGCATCTATCCATAATTTCAACTGTTCAACTTCTTTCATATACTCTTCGGTGAATGAGGAGTAATTATCCGATTTCCCACCGAAATTGTCATGCAATAATTCGTTAGAAAATGCTGATGGAAGTTTGTTTTTCGCTTCTTCGTCTATCCAATTTAATATTGCATTCTTTTGGTTATAAATTACTTGGAATTTCTGAGAGAGTGCTGAGTAGATACTCTTATCTTTCAATAATTGTTTTGCCCAACCATGGTTTATAACCACAAAATCTTCGTGAGAGTCATTGGATTTCAAACCAAAATAATCGCTCATGTCCCATATCGGACCCATAGAAATTATGTTTTCTGTCGAGATGTTTAAATAGCAATCTTTAGAAAACGCATTTTCGTTTTTAGCAATTTCGTTAAGAATCATCCAATCAATGAAAGATTCTTTATTTATCAACTCTTTGGCTTTATTATTTTCATTGGAGTTGTCTGAGTACAAAAGAGATTCAAACTTGTCTATTAGTACTTGAGTACGAATCATAGGTGTGCCTATAGCTCCGGCATCGGGGTCTTGAAAGACAAATAATGATTTTGAAACTTTGCTAATAAAAGAGTCGTCATCTTCATCAGCATCATTTTCTATAGAAAGAATCAGTCCGCTACTAATTCTTTCGTCGGTTATTCTAATTTGTTCAGTTAAGAGGTAACTTCCTTTATGTGTATTATTAATAATCAGTTCGCAAGCACGGTAATTGGGAGTCCAGCAGCTCCCCAAGAAATTTTTATAGATATAGAATCCTAATTCAGCTCTAAGCAATGATTTGTCGTTTTCGCAGGGGAGTGCAATCCAACGTTTCCCTTTAGGCATATCTAAAATTTTTGTTTTTTCTTCTAGTTTGATGCCGTATCTATTCTTTTTGTCAGGAGCAAAGTTATTACCTCTTCCTCTAAATTCAGACAATCCATTGTAATCTTTTTTTCCATTTGCATTTGTTGCAACAAACATAAAATTTTCCTTCCACTCGGTGGTTATTTCTTCATTTTCATTCTCCGTAGATTGTAAAGTAACGAGTGGTAGTGCCGAGTTTTTGATGGAAAGAGAATAGGTTTGAATATCACCGGAGTAGGATACTATTTTTATTTCTGCAGTGTTAGAAAAATCGATAGATTCCTCTCCATTTTTAAATAATTTTCCATTGACAAAAATGTAAGCACCATAACAATTAAATTCGGGAACAATTGCTGTAAAATCTGTCAAATATGACAGAATGAAAGTTGCCGAATTTTCATTGAATTTAATTGTATAATCACAATTAAGTTGATAGTTTTTACTCTGTTTAAGGGAGACAGAAAAGAGTTGGTTGAAAAAGCTTTTCTTATCATTTGCACTTAGGTTTATCTCATTTTCAGCAATTGTATAAGGATAAATTATCTCTTTAATTTCCGAAGTTGGGATAGATAAAAATAGCGTTTGAATGCTATTGTTACTCACCACAGAATCAGTCCATGCGATAGGGTAGGAGAGATGAGTGTTATCTGTTTTAATAATCTGAATACTATTATATATGGAGTTAGAGTGAGCAAAAAATCCATAAAATAGCATAATCAAAGTCAAAAATATTTTTTTCATGAGATATAGATTTAATGAGGGTTCTAATAATTTATTTTGCAGAATATTTGAATTCATTTCGAGTAGGTTTCAGAGCGAAAGTAGAGAGCAGTTCGAGGACGGTGACCAACCGACAAAACCTAGATATTGAAATAAATCAAAAGTTCCCGAAAAGTATATTACCCTACGATTTCTACTTTTTTATTTAAAGCGGTGAATTATAGAACTCGCCGTAAGGTCAATAACTATGTTTATAAAAGCAAAATCTGTTTGGGATAAACTTTAGAAGGGGGGTGTTTTCAGTGTTTTATGAATTTGAAAGATTGTTTATTAATATAGAGAAGATAAGTTCCTTTAGGAATAGAAATAAGATTTAGTTGATGTTTTTGACCATCAAAAGATTGAGATAAAGGAATATTTTTTCCTGTAACATCATAGCATTTTATCTCTATATTTTCATTTTTCGTAGAGATGTAAATATAATCTGAGCAAGGATTAGGAAAAACAGAGATGTCTAACTTGTCTGATTTTTCGACAGAACTAGAAGATGCCTCTAAAGGCGAATAATAGAATTTTTTTACATTGGCAAACTCCATTTCCCCAGAAAATTCTTTTGATGAAATAAAGAGATTTTTCCCGCAATTGGCTGTCTGAGGAGTTTCCGTAAGACTTAAGATTAAATGGTTGGAATCACTCAATTCAATAATAAGACTTTTTACATCATTCGCATGTGCAGTATGGGCATATAACGCACATAATGCAAGCATTTTGCATAAAATTTTCCACATAATAGTTTTCGTAATAATGGTTTAAAATGTTCTATACGTGTAGATTCATTCTACACTCTTACTTCGTTTTCGGGGCGAAAGTTACATATTTTTTTTTTATTTTGAAGAATTTTTAGGTAAATTTAGATGATTGTCAACCCTATTGTCCTAAATCTACAGTTTGTACTGTAAAAAACGAAGTGCAAAAAAATATTATCATTCTTCCCTCTTAGAGGAATTTTATTTTAATAAAATTTTAACAGTTTATTACTTTATAAAATAAAAATTATTTATAAATTTGTGCAGTTAAAAAAATAACAGATAAATATGATTCAAAATAACATTATTATTAACATTATTTCATTGCTGATTATTTTGCGTATGCAGAGTCGGTGAGGAATGTGTGTATATTGTTATAAGTAAAAAATAGAAAATGCAACCCTTTCTCACAGACCGTGAGAAAGGGTTTTTTATTGAGTTAAATTTAATTACTAATTTTATGTCAGATAGGTTATTTATTTTTGACACGACATTACGAGATGGAGAGCAAGTTCCCGGTTGTCAATTAAGTACGGTCGAAAAGTTGGAAGTAGCTCGCGCATTAGAGTCCCTTGGAGTGGACATTATTGAGGCTGGTTTTCCTATATCTAGTCCGGGAGATTTTAATTCAGTTGTTGAAATTTCTAAAGTGGTATCGGAGCCAATAATATGTGCCCTGACCCGCGGATTGGAAAGAGATATTGATGTAGCCAATGAAGCCCTGAGATATGCCAAAAGGAAACGGATTCATACCGGAATAGGAACCTCTGATCAACATATACGGTATAAATTTAATTCCAATAGAGATGAAATATTAGAAAGAGCTATTGCAGCAACAAAATATGCCAAAAGATATGTAGAGGATGTTGAATTTTATTGCGAAGATGCCGGACGTACAGATAATGAGTATTTGGCAAGAGTTGTGGAGGCCGTTATTAAAGCCGGTGCAACTGTTGTTAATATTCCTGATACAACGGGTTATTGTTTACCATCAGAGTTTGGAGCCAAGATTAAATATTTGATGGAACATGTCAATGGAATAGAGAACGCTATCTTGTCTGTTCATTGCCACAATGATTTAGGAATGGCTACAGCCAATACAATTGCTGCTGTAATGAATGGAGCTCGACAAGCCGAAGTTACTATCAATGGTGTTGGTGAGCGTGCAGGAAATACAGCCTTGGAAGAGGTAGTTATGGCATTACGTTGTCATAAAGATATAGAAATCGACACAGCTATCAATTCGCAACAAATTTATAATACAAGTAGAATCGTCTCTAATTTGATGAATATGCCGATTCAGATGAACAAAGCTATTGTAGGGCGTAATGCCTTTTCTCACTCATCCGGAATTCATCAAGATGGAGTATTAAAAAATATTTCCACCTATGAAATTATAGACCCAAAAGATGTCGGAATTGATAATAATTCGATACTTTTAACCGCAAGAAGTGGTAGAGCCGCATTGAGGCATCGTATGCAAGTGTTAGGATTTGTTGTTGAAGACCAAAAATTGGATGAAATTTATCAGTCATTTTTGGCGTTAGCAGATAAGAAGAAGGATATTTCGGACGATGATATACGTTTGTTGATGGGAATAGATCGTTCTAAAAACAGGTCGATTGAAATTGATTATTTGGAGGTCAAATCGGGAAAAGATGTGGATCATGAAGCTAAATTAGGTATTAAGATTCACGGCGAGTTGAAAGAGGCTATTGCCAATGGGAACGGTCCGGTGGATGCTTCAATAAACGCCTTAAAGAGTATTTTAGGATTAAAGATGACCTTAAAAGAGTTTACAATACAATCTATAAGTAAAGGTAGTAATGATGTAGGAAAGGTCCACATGCAAGTAGAGTATGAAGGGCGAGTATATTTTGGATTTGGTGCTAACACCGATATAGTAGAAGCTTCCTTAGAAGCATATATAGATGCAGTTAATAAGTTTATTTAAAAGATATGAAAACGTTATTTGATAAAATTTGGGATGCTCATGTAGTATCGCAAGTACCGGAGGGTCCAACTCAACTATACATTGATCATTTATATGCGCATGAGGTTACGTCAGCTCAAGCGTTTCAGGGATTGCGAGATAGAAATTTGACGGTATTTCGTCCTCAGCAAGTTACCTGCATTCCAGACCATAATGTGCCGTCGTTGCATCAGGATTTACCGATAGCAGAAGAGGCGTCAAGAATTCCTGTGGAAACTTTGGATAAAAATGCAAAAGAGTTTGGCGTGGAATATTTTCCTATTGGTCATAAGAAGAATGGTATTATCCATGTGGTTGGACCGGAAAATGGTATAACCCAACCGGGGATGACAATTGTTTGTGGAGATTCTCATACCTCCACTCATGGAGCCATGGGATGTGTAGCCTTTGGTATTGGTACAAGTGAGGTGGAGATGGTATTGGCAACACAATGTATCTTTCAATCTCGTCCTAAAACTATGCGCATAACAATTGATGGAGAGTTGAAAAAAGGTGTTTGCGCCAAGGATGTTGCACTATATATAATTGCCCAAATGAGTACAGGAGGAGCAACAGGATATTTTGTGGAATATGCAGGAAGTGTTGTCAGAAATCTCTCTATGGAAGGCCGATTAACGCTGTGTAATCTATCTATCGAAATGGGGGCAAGAGGAGGGATGATTGCTCCTGACCAAGTTACTTTTGATTATTTGAAAGGAAGAGAATATGCACCTAAAGGAGAAGATTGGGAGCGTTCTTTAGCTTACTGGAAAACATTGAAAAGTGATGAAGATGCAGTATTTGACAAAGAGATTTATTTTGATGCAAAAGATATTAATCCTTGTATTACCTACGGAACTAATCCCGGTATGGGAATGGCAATAGACGAGTCGATACCAACTCTTCAAGAGATTGATGAGAGTGGGAAAGATTCTTTTGTTAAATCTTTGAAATATATGGATTTCCAACCGGGAGAAAAATTGCTTGGCAAACAAATCGACTATGTATTTATGGGAAGTTGTACCAATGGAAGAATAGAGGATTTTCGTCTGTTTACCGAATTTGTAAAAGGGAAAAAGAAGGCAGAAAATGTGGTTGCATGGTTAGTTCCCGGATCTTGGAAAGTGAAACAACAGATAGAAGAGGAGGGGTTGGACAAGATTTTGTCTGAAGCCGGATTTGAGGTTCGTGAGCCAAGTTGTTCAGCTTGTTTGGCTATGAACGAAGATAAGGTTCCTGCGGGTAAATATGCAGTATCTACATCCAATAGAAATTTTGAGGGGAGACAAGGACCCGGTTCGCGAACTATTTTGGCTGGACCATTAGTAGCTGCTGCGGCTGCTATATATGGTAAATTGGTAGATCCTCGTAATGTCTAATTAAACAACTTGAAATATGAAACAATTTATAAAACTTACCAGTCGTATTGTTCCACTTCCGATAGAGAATGTGGATACAGATCAAATCATTCCGGCACGTTTTTTAAAAGATACCTCTAAAATAGGCTACAAAAAATATCTTTTTCATGATTGGCGTTTTGAAGCTGATGGAAAGCCTAAGGCTGACTTTGTATTGAATAATCCTACCTATACGGGCGAGGTTCTTTTGGCAGGTAAAAACTTTGGAAGCGGTTCCAGTCGGGAACATGCTGCTTGGGCGATTGCCGATTATGGTTTTCGGGTAGTGATATCCAGTTATTTTGCTGATATTTTTAAGAATAATGCAATGAATAACGGGGTATTACCGATAGTCGTTTCGGAGGCATTTTTAGCGGAACTTTTTGAGTCTGTTGGAGAGGATGTTTCTATGACGATAAGTATAGATTTACCTAATCAAGAAGTAAAAAATAACTCTACAGGGAGAAGCGAGTCTTTTGAAATCAATCCCTACAAAAAGGAGTGTTTTTTGAACGGATTTGATGATATAGATTATCTGTTGAGTAAAAAGGATTTAATAGAAGAATATGAGCAAAAAAGAGAGTTTTAAAGTAGAGATTCTTGATACTACTTTGCGCGATGGCGAACAAACTTCCGGGGTCTCATTCTCTTCTGCGGAGAAGTTGAGTATTGCTCGATTTTTGTTAGATTCGCTAAAAGTAGATCGAGTAGAGGTGGCTTCTGCAAGAGTTTCTGACGGAGAGTTTGAATCGGTCTTGGAGATAGCAGAGTGGGCCAAGAGTAATGGTTATTTAGAAAAAGTAGAGATTTTAGGTTTTGTAGATGGCGGAAAATCTTTGAAATGGATTCAAGATAGTGGCTGCAAAGTGGTGAACCTCCTTGCCAAAGGCTCTGCCCGACATGTAGAACTTCAATTAAGAAAAAGTGTAGAAGAGCATATTCAAGAGGTAAAAGAATCTATTCTAATGGCTCATGAAATGGGCTTATTGGTTAATCTCTATTTAGAAGATTGGAGCAACGGAATGAGCACCTCCAAAGAGTATATCTTTCAATTTTTAGATGAGGTGAAGTCATTGCCTGTTGAGCGATTTATGTTGCCTGATACACTTGGTGTCTTAAATCCATTCTCTACATTTGAGTATTGCCAAGAGATGGTGCAACGTTATCCGACATTGCGATTTGATTTTCATGCTCATAATGATTATGATTTGGCAGTTGCTAATGTTATGTCTGCAGTCAGAGCTGGAGTACAAGGTGTTCATACAACTGTCAATGGCTTGGGAGAGCGAGCCGGAAATTCTCCGTTAACAAGTGTTTTGGCAGTTCTGCACGACCAGTTGGGTGTGAAAACTACTATCCGAGAAGATAAAATGTATCAATTGAGTAAATTGGTTGAGATGTATTCGGGGGTGCGAATCCCTAATAATAAACCCATCATTGGCGACAATGTTTTTACTCAATGTGCAGGAGTTCATGCCGATGGTGATTCTAAGTCGCATCTCTATTATAATGACTTGATGCCGGAACGTTTTGGTCGTGTAAGGGAATATGCTTTAGGTAAAATGTCTGGGAAAGCTAATATTCGGAAAAATTTAGAGGCACTTAGTATCAACATAGACGAGGTGTCGATGCTGAAGGTAACCAAACGTATAATCGAGTTGGGAGACAAGAAACAGTTGGTTACTCCGGAAGAGTTGCCATTTATAGTTTCGGATGTCTTGAAACATCCGTTGGGCGAACAAAAAATTAAGATGGTAAATTACCTGTTGTCATTGACTTACGGAATTCGTCCAGTGGCAACAATTAAGATTGAAATTGATGGAGAGGTTTATCAGCAAACAGCTGCAGGAGATGGACAATATAATGCATTTACTAAGGCGTTGTGGAAGATTTATGATGCCCTAAAGAAGCCTATTCCGGAGTTGTTGGACTATGTTGTAATTATACCTCCTGGAGGGAAAACGGATGCTTTGGTGCATGCCACTATTACATGGAAATTTAAAGATAAAGTGTTTAAAACACACGGTTTGGATCCCGACCAAACAGAGGCAGCAATTCAGGCCACTATCAAAATGTTAAACTTAATTGAAACTATGTAAAATTATGAAAATAGCAGTATTACCCGGCGATGGTATCGGACCGGAAGTTGTTGAGGTTGCATTGAATGTAACCAAGGAAGTATGTAAAAAATTTGGACATGAATTGTCCTATGAATATGGAATTGTAGGAGCTTGTGCAATTGATAAAACCGGAAATCCTTATCCCGAAGAGACTCATAAACTGTGTATGGAGTCTGATGCGGTTTTATTTGGTGCAGTGGGAGATCCTCGTTTCGATAATAATCCCAATTCAAAGGTTCGTCCGGAGCAAGGATTGTTGGCGATGCGTAAAAAATTAGGATTGTTTGCCAATATTCGTCCTATTGCTACATTTGATTCATTATTGGATAAGTCGCCATTGAAAGCAGAGGTGGTCAGAGGTGCCGATTTTGTCTGTATCCGAGAGTTGACAGGTGGAATGTATTTTGGTCGCCCTCAAGGTAGAAGTGAAGATGGAGATACAGCTTACGATACCTGTATGTACACTCGCGAAGAGATCGAACGTATTTTGGACTTAGCATTCCAATATGCTATGAAAAGAAGAAAACACCTGACGGTGGTTGATAAAGCAAATGTTTTGGCAACATCACGTTTATGGCGACAAATTGCAACGGAAATGGCTCCTAATTATCCCGAAGTTGAGATGGATTTCCTATTTGTAGATAATGCAGCTATGCAGATGATACAATGGCCAACTCGTTTTGATGTAATCGTGACAGAGAATATGTTTGGGGATATTCTGACAGATGAAGCTTCTGTGATTACCGGTTCTATGGGCTTGTTATCTTCGGCTTCTGTCGGTGTTCATACTTCTTTGTTTGAGCCTATCCATGGTTCCTATCCACAAGCAACCGGAAAAGATATTGCCAATCCGCTTGCAACAGTATTGTCGGCTGCTATGATGTTTGAGTATGCTTTCAATGGAGAAAAAGAGGGGGCTCTTATACGTAAAGCCGTTGCCGAATCTATGATGGCCGGAGTAGTAACTGAAGATCTCGCCAATGGAGGAAAGGCTTATAAAACAAGCGAAGTAGGTGCATGGTTGGTGGATTATATTATAAAGGCTTAAAGGTGTTGTTAGGCAACAGGATAGGATAGAGAAATGATTATGAAGAAAATGCTTAAAATCATTGTTCTCATTTTATAGTGGTTGCCATTAATTAAAAAGTGTCGTTTCTCGCAGAAAGAGACGACACTTTTTTAGTTGTTTAATTGTTCGTAACGAATCGAAAACGATTATGCTTTTGAGTCTTTTTCCAATTTCTCTGATTCTTCTAACTTATCTTTCAACTCTTGTTCGTTGGGTTTGCAGAAGAAAACTAAAAACATTAGTGTAATTCCGGCACAGATCAAAAGCGAGTTGGAGCCGGCTAAATAGTAAGACAGAAAGAGTGTAACAGATGTCATAATCAAGATGTAAATACGGATAATGAACCACTGTTTTAGATATACAAGCTTTGCTTCATTACTCACTTCAGAGGGAATGGCAGTTGCTTCTGTCTTCTTTTTATATAATTTAAGTGAGAAAGGGATCGCAACCAACATTATAAGCATTGCAATTGATTGTATGATTGTACCCTCTTCTGAATCGAAGATGGGTCCGGAGAGTTGGTGCATATAGTAGAACAGACCTCCGAAAATTACAGAAATTGTAATAAATCCAAAATAGAGTCTATTCATCACTCTTATCTCTTGTTTTAATAATTTTTCGTCCATGATTAATTAATTTTATAAGGTGTTCGATTTATTATTGATCTTCCTAATGTTATCTCGTCAGCATACTCTAATTCGTTACCAATAGAGATTCCTTTAGCAATAGTACTAATTTCGATGGCAAATTTAGCCAATTTTTTATATAAATAAAAATTGGTGGTATCTCCCTCCATTGTAGGACTTAAGGCCAAAATAATTTCTTTGATGTTTCCTGTTTCTGCTCGCTTAATTAGTTGGTCAATAGATAAATCAGCCGGACCAATTCCATCCATTGGAGAGATAACCCCGCCTAAAACATGATACAATCCTTTGTATTGTTGCGTGTTTTCTATTGAGAGAACATCGTTGATATTTTCTACAACGCAAACGGTGGTAGCATCTCTTCGAGTATCTGCGCAAATTTGACAAACCTCGGTGTCTGATATGTTATGGCATACGTTGCAATATTGAATTTCGTTTCTCAATGCAATAAATGTATTCCCAAAATTCTCTACATCCTCCTTGCTTTGCCTTAGCAGATGGAGAGCCAGACGCAGAGCAGTACGTTTCCCGATTCCGGGTAATTTGGAAAATTCTTTTACTGCATTTCCTAATAATATAGAAGAAAATTGTGTGTCATTTGTCATAATTGTAACATTTCAAAAGTGGGAATTTCTTTTAAAAACAGATATTTTTGTTCCTCATAATTTATCTTACAACAATAGTGAGATATACCATTGGATACGATAAGATAGTTAACTTTTAACTTAAAGTTATAGGTGGCAATTTGATCAAATGTTTCTTGCGTAATTGTTATGTTGGGTGCTTTGTATTCAGCAATTAACAGAGGTTTTGAATTTTGATCGAAAACCACTGTGTCACACCGTTTTTTCATTTGGTTGAGTTCCACAGTAACCTCATTCCCAATCCAACTTTGAGGAAATTTCTTTTCGTGAATCAAAAATTGAACCATATTTTGACGCACCCACTCTTCAGGTGTTAAAGGGACATATTTTCGACGGCAAGAGTCAAAAATCAGTCGCTTATTTTCTGTTGTTTTTACTTTGAACGAATATTTCGGAAAATTTAGTTGAAACATTTTTAACTAAGTTATTTACCATTCCTAAAACGTTACAAATGTAGTAAAATTCTGTTGTTTTTCCTATAAATTCACCATTTATAGTGTAGAATGTATAAATAGAGGTTAATGAGCTTTGGAGTACCATTTGATTGTTTTTCTGTATAGGTAAATTTATTGAACTCCACTATAGCTAATAAAAAAGCTCTAAACACTCGAATGGCAAGTGTTTAGAGCAATATTAAGGTAGAACGCTTTTAGTGTATTTCAACCATTTCGTAGGGTTGTTTTTTTTCTATATCCAGCGGGTGAACTTGATATTTGATTTTTTTGAAATCAATGGTTTTTAAATCTATGCAGCGAATGTTATTGTTGTAGGCTGTTTTATAAAAGACTTTTCTGTTAGTTAAATCTATTACAGATGTCCACTGAGTTGCGCTTGGCATATTGGGTGCTTTGCCAAGTGGATGCTCTATTCCAATTGGAATATCAAAATTATTGAGCAAGTGAAAACACTGCCAAACCGTCTCCAACCCATTATCTCTCATAGGCGAAGTGGCACGGAAAAATGCTGCTCTTACAAAGCGAGAAGGGGGAGTGGCGTCGCCCGGAAGTCCTAAGAAACCAGAATTTCCGCCCAAGGGTTGCAATGTGTCTTTGCCCATTGGTTGAGATTGAGCATCGCCGGGTTGTAAATTGACATAGTTGTTTAAGTTGGTTAAGTGCCATTCAAATCCCGGTGAGTTGGTTATAACTCCAACACTGTTTTCGTAAAAATGAACTTTGCCATTCACAATCTCCATAACCACTTGTCTTCCTGTTGCATCTCCAATTCTCCAATGCACCACCGATGATTTGTCCAATCCCACAATTTTCACCTTATCGATGTTGTTGATAACCTCTTCGACGGTGGCAAACTGACTTAAAAGCCATTCGTTTAATTGAAGATCACCAATGGTGTAATTATTCTCATTTTCACTGTAAGGCACATAACCTCCATATTTAGGGAAAAAGAATAATCCGGTGGAGAGTCCGACTTCATTGATACCTTCGGCAATAAATTCTTCTTCAACAACAGATAGACCCACAACACCATATTTAGCCTTGAAGGAGATGCCGTTTTTACCGGTAGGAGTGTAGGCGGTAATCTTCTTTCCTTGAGGTATAATTACGTAAAAACTAGGGAGTTCTGTGTGGGCATTTTCTATAGTTCTCCCTTGGATATAACTGCCATCTTTGGCAAACAAGGAGATGCCGGTGCAAGCAGAAGCAGAGACACATGCTCCGCACGAAATAAATGATAAAATTGCAATTGACTTTTTCATATTATTATTTTTTATTGTTAGAACAATGGGGAGGTGGATAAGGTTTATCATTTTGATGAATTTTGTTTTATCGTGTTAGGGGAGGCTGATAATTTTTTGTTAAAATATGGAGGTAGGATGATTTTTATTGGCTTTTGCTAAGTTATTTATATCAATGAAACAAAGCGATTGTAGTAGCAGAATAAGTGTTTTAAACACATTCGGAATACTATATTCATAAATCAAAAATTATATTTCTATAAGTTATGTAGATTAAAATTAGGAAAATTAGCATATTATTGTATATTTGTATTTGCAACAACAAATGTTGTTTTATAGGTTTAAATTTTAAAGTTTGGATAGCATGAAAAATTTTTTCTCAATATTGTTTTCGGTATCATCTATTTTCTACGTAAATGCGGCAATACGCATTACTGAAATTATGCCGAGTAATGTATCAACTGTAGTAAGTGATAAATTTAACTATGATGGGTACATAGAATTTTATAATGATGGAGAAGAGGTCGATCTGAAGGGTTGGACGGTCTCTAACGAGAAGGAGGGAGAATTAGATTGGAGTTTGGTTTTAGATTCTTCTCATGTTTTGCCTAAAGGTTATTCGTTGCTCTTTTTTGGAGATGAGGAGTCGAGTAGTGCTTCGGCTAAGCGAGTGCAAGGAAATTACATTGGCTGCGTAAGTGAAAAACTAACAGCTGATATGGGGGTTGTGACTCTATCTAATGGAAATGAAACGTTGGAGATAGCCTATCCTAAGCAATATCCGCATCTCTCTTTTTGTGAAGAGGGATTCATGGTTCCTACGCCGGGAAAAGAGAATGATACACTAAGAACTGCGATAAAAAATCGAGTAACAATGCCGTCCTTTACCGGTGCAACTCCAGGTTTATATGAGAATGGGTTGAATGTAGAACTTATTTGTTCTACCGAAGGGGCAGTGATTTATTATACTTTGAATGGAGATGCCCCTACAATTGAGACCGGAATCAAATATGAAGAGGCAATTGCAATAGAAAAGACTACGGTTGTACGAGCAAGAGCTTATAAAAATGGAATGTTGTTCAGTGAAATTCTTACAGGTAGTTTCATTCTTCCGGATAAGTTTTATGAGGCGTGCAAAGGGTGGGGTGAGCGACTTCCTATTGTTTCACTTTCTGTAAATAATGTTGATATGTTTAGCGACTCTTTGGGGATGTATGTAGAGGGGACAAATGGAGTTCCAGGTAGTTGTTATAGAGAATTGTATAACTTCAACCGAGATTGGATGCGTTCTGCTAATTTTGAATATATATTGAACGGGAAAGTGGTTGATAATCAAGAGGTGGAAATTGGTGTTTATGGCGGTTGCACCCGAATTCATGTCGCCAAGAGTTTGAAAATTAAAGCGAATAAACGTTCGGGAAATTCTAAAATGAAATATGATAATTTTTTCCCAAGTCGCGAATATAAAAAGTATGAAAGTCTTGCACTTCGTAATGGCGGAAATGGATATTCATACGTTCAACCCCGTTGGAGAGATATGTTTATTCAAAGTTTGACAGAAGGAATGAACCTTGATGTACAAGTGGCTCAACCGGTCTCTTTTTATCTTAATGGAGCTTTTTATGGCATGATGATTCTTACGGAACGAACCAATGAGGATTATGTAGAACATAACTACGGACTTAAAAAAGATGAAATTGATTTCTTAAGCGTGAGTGCCGGTTATGGATATGAGTGTGAAGCAGGTTCTAAAGAGGCTTACGATAAGATGATTGACTATGTTAGTAAAAATTACGAGAGCGAAGATTTTTATAACGAATTGGATAAGATGATGGAGATTGATGAATATGTTGATTATCAGATTGTAGAGCAGTATGTTGGTAATACTGATTGGGTCTCTAATAATACGAAACTTTGGAGAAATAAAGAGGGAGGAAGATTTCGCTGGATTCTTTTTGACACAGATTTCGGGTTGTCTAAAGCATCTGCTGTGGATAAGGATATGATCAAGTTTGCCACAGAAGAGAAGGGAAATGAGCCTATGTGGACCTTATTGAAGAGTTGCTTGAAGAATGAAGATTTTAGATGGAAATTTCTTGACCAATATTTAGATCGATTAGAGAATCAGTTTACCGACGAAAGAATTGATACTAAGCTTGATTCGATTTGGGATTTGACGAGATTGGAAATGTGTGCTACCATCAAGAATAGTGGTTTCTTGGGAGCTCCCGGCAGTTTGGACGAATTTAGCGAAGTTGTGGAAGATATGCGAAACTTTGCTAAAGTCAGAAAGGCGTATGTTGTTGAGCAGTTGAAGAAAGAGTTTGGGTTGGGAGATGATAGTGTCACTATAAAAATTAGACCCGTATTCCCTAATTCAGAAACTCCTGACTTTAAGTTCTTGCTCAATAAAAGGGAAATCAAATCCTTGAAATATAATACATGGAGGTACTCCGGAGAGAGAGTTAAAGCTGAAATGATTGTTCCTCCAGGCTATAAAATTGAAATGTGGGAGATTAATAATGTGGCAGTGAAATTGGAAGATGGAAAAAACTATGTCGGCGATGAACTGACCGCTATGGCAAAGTCGGGAGAAGAGTTGAAGTTCTCTATCTATTTTAAGTATGACACAGATTATGTTGAACCGACAGCACTTTGCTTAAATGAAATTTGTGCGTCTAATGCGACTCTCGAAGATGAGAGTGGCGAAAAGCCTGATTGGATAGAGGTGTACAATGGTGGAGACCGCGATGTGGATTTGGCCGGTATGGTGATTGAAAATGTAACAAAGGCAGAGAGGTGTACTATTCCAAAAGGTTTTGTGGAGACGGTTGTGCCGGCAGGTGGTTATAAACTTCTGTGGGCGGATAAATCTCCGGGGAAAGGTCCTTTGCACTTGAATTTTAAATTGGGTGTTTCTGCTGCTGAAACCATCACTTTGACTGGTTTTTATAGAGATAGCACCATGCTTCTGAGTACCATAGCGTTTAAGTCTCATCAGTCCGGAATGTCGTTCGGGCGAGTAGTGGATGGAGCTTCAGACATAACTCTCTTTGGGACCTGTCTGGATCCAGATAGCAATGAAACTTTTACATCAACACCACTTGCTCCCAATGGAAGCGTGGCATGCGAAACCGTTTCTGTCGAGCAAAATCAGGGAGAGGAATCATGTATCAGAATCTATGTATGTGGTAAAACTATCGTGTTGCAGAATTTGACACGAGGATCGTTGGTGGAAGTTTATACAACAACAGGAACTTGTGTCGCAAAGAGTAGGACAGACTCCGATGTTGCAGAATTAACTGTGCCTCTTTCAGGAATATATATCGTCAAAACAGGCTCTGAGAGTAGAAAGGTAATTGTTGATTAATTGAGTGGGAAAGATGCAAATTATCAACTTACTACATTTGAGTAGTAGATCCGAATTGCGAGCTTGGTTAGAAGCGAATCATGAGAAAGAACGATGTTGCTGGGTGGTTACTTATCGCCATAAACCATCGGAGTGGCATGCTATTCCATACATAGAGGTGGTGGAAGAAGCTCTGTGTTTTGGATGGATTGATAGTACGTTGAAACGCATGGAGGATGGTCGCTTGATTCAGCGTCTTTCTCCCCGACAACCGAAAAGTCATTGGACACAACTCAATATAGACCGATGTAAATCATTAGAGGAGAGAGGTCTTATGACCGATGCCGGAAGAGAGGCTCTAAGTAGAGCTACACAAGCGCAGTGTTTAGAATAAAATCTTACTTTTATACGTTACTGAAAGAAATTAGAGAAATGGAACAAAAATTAGAGAGAATTACGCCGGATATAGTTACAGAATTGGCATCTGATGAGGTTTTTGTATTTGGCTCTAATCTGCAAGGAAACCATTTGGGTGGAGCAGCATGCATTGCTTATGAAAAATTTGGTGCTGTATGGGGAGAGGGAGTCGGACTTCAAGGTCAATCTTATGCCATTCCGACAATGCACGGACCCCTATCCGAAATTAAACCCTATATTGACGAGTTTATTGAATTTGCAAAGTTGCATCCTGCAAAACGTTTTTTGGTTACCCGAATCGGCTGTGGTATAGCCGGATTTAAAGACGAGGAGATTGCCCCTATGTTTATGAAAGCACTTCCGCTTGCCAATGTGGCGTTGCCAAAGAGATGGTTTGAACTATTGGAGAGTAAGAATTATCCCTTGGATAGGCCCTATATAATTTGTCATGTTATGTCTTTGTTGGATGGACGTATAGATTGTGATGTTACAGAAAAAATTGAGAGTGGCAACGAGTATTATGAGGCTTTGGAACAACTTGATTGTCCGTCCACCCTTATGGGGCGAGTTACTATGCAGATGCACTATGCTTCTCCGGAGCCTTTTCAAGCAAAGTCTGCCTCACCAATTGGCTGTGAAGGGTATTATATGGCAGTAGAAGCACCGGGTTATTTAGTGGCAATTGATACGATGGGAAAACTATCTTGGCCCCAAAATAAGTTCGATGACATGCCTCTTTTGGTTATTGCTTCCGAAGATTGTCCGAAAGAGTATTTTGATACCTTGACACTGCAAGAAATCTCGTGGATTGCAGTCGGTAAGAACAAAATAGATTTACCGAAAGCCATGGCAATTCTTTTTCATACATTTCGTGTGGAGCGATTGAGTGTGACCGGAGGTGGAAACATAAATGCAGCATTTTTGGAAGCAGGATTGTTGGACGAAGTGAGTATGATGTGGTGTCCTGGTATTGATGGTAGAGGAGGAATGACCACTGCTTTTGATGGTTTGGAGATCGATTTTCCATCAATGAAATTGCAATTAGAAAGTGTAGAGAGAATGGGAGAAACCATTTGGGCAAGGTATTTGATGAATGATAACAACTAAAATATATGAAGCGAAAAATAGACCCTAAAGAGAGTCGCCGAGAAGAGGCATACCACCTTTGGATGAAGTCGCCTATGCCTATGGTGACTTTAACCAAAACATTCGATATAACACGGATTTACAGGTTGAGTAAGCGAAAGAATTTAAAATTCAATATGTTGCTTTGTTGGTGTATTGGTAAAGCTGCCTATGAAATGGAGGAGTTTTATACCCATCCCATACAAGGGGAATTGTATCAATTCGACCGGTTGGCAATAAGTGTTATTGTCAATAATAAGAGGGGAGGCATAAGTTCGTGTGATATTCCCTTTTCAAAAGATTTAAAGCAGTTTAATTCTGACTATTGTCGCATGACCAAGGAGGTGGCTGTTGAGTGTAAAAATATTGATGATATGGAATCTGCTGTGATTGGTACATCAGCTGTTGTGGAGACTGAATTAGATTCGATTGTTAACCAATACACAGAGATGTTTTGCAATCCGATGGTGATGTGGGGAAAATACAGGAAAAGCTTCTTTAAAGTCACTTTGCCTATTTCGTTTCAGTTTCACCATGTTCAAATGGATGGTGGTCACGCTGCACATTTTTTTGAGCAATTGCAAAAAACGATGAATAAAATGGGGTAGAGGTTCCTTCTGACCGAGTTGGGACAGGATCCTAAGAGTGACAAGTTCCTTGACGACTGATAAGGTACTGCCCTCCAGGCAGTGAGTGATGAGTTACGACACCTTGCACTATGCGCTGTATAGCCCTATGAGTATAGTCTGGGGCTTGGTGGCTCTCCAGACCTGAGACTTTGTCCCAGGTTACCGTCGCTACGTTTTGTACTGCCCTCCAGGCAGAGAGTATCTTCGTGCCGGAGAGTGTGTCTTGGGTTACTGTTGCTGTTACCACAGACCTGAGACTTCGTCCCAGGTTACCATCGCTTCGCTCAGTACTGCTTTCCAGGCAGTGAGTGATGAGTTACGATACCTTGCACAATGCGCTGTATAGCCCTATGAGTATAGTCTGGGGTTAGGGGGCTCTCCAGACCTGAGACTTAGTCCCAGGTTACTGTCGCTGCGCTTTGTACTGCCTTCCAGGCAGTGAGTATCTTCGTGCCGGAGAGTGTGTCTTGGGTTACTGTTGCTGTTACCACAGACCTGAGACTTAGTT
>JAGBVI010000105.1 GCA_017630395.1 Paludibacteraceae bacterium | reverse complement strand
GACAATGTTAATTATGGAAGTAAAAGCAACTGAAACAAGTTCATCTTTTGCAATAGTTAGATTTAGAAGCTGTTTAAATTTTATTATAAAATTGATTTTGAGTTTCACTCTCTTTTTTTCGGCATCTTTGAAGCGCTTTTTAAGCTATTTTTACTGTTCTTTTTTGATAATAGTCCACTATTAACTTCAAAAGAATAATAAAAATAATCTTAAAAATCACTCTCAAATATGCTCGAAATAAAATTTAAACAGCTTCTTATTTCGGAACTTCTAAATTACGATTTTTATTATTTGTGTCATAACTTCCGTTTTAGAAGCTATTCAAAATCATTTCGACCTAATTTAAAGAAGCAATCTTCAAAAATTTCGTAAAATGAATTCATAGAATCCTCCTTAAAATTTTCTCTTAAATAGGACGAAATCAATTAAATAGCTATATATTTTATGTTCTTTGACATAAAAGTGATAAACTTTTTATTTTTTTTCTTTTTTTTGATGAGAGTAAGAATAATTATAATATATTTGTCAAGCGCTTAGATAATTTCAGTGTTAGTAAATGTTAAAGTAGGAAAAATTTTTAATCTTATATAATTGTGCTATGAACAAAACAGAATTAATCAATGCGATAGCTGAAAAAGGAGGCTTGAGCAAAGTTGACAGCAAAAAAGCTGTAGATGCATTTATGGAAGTTGTAACTGATGCGTTAAAAAACAATGACAAAGTAAGCTTGATTGGCTTTGGAACATTTTCAGTAAAAGAGAATCCTGCTCGTACAGGTATCAATCCGGCTACAAAACAAAAAATCGAAATCCCAGCTAAGAAAGTTGCTAAATTTAAAGCTGGTGCGGAATTATCAAGCGCAGTTAATTAATCGTTTTGATTGATAAAATTTAAGGGAGGCTTAGTTAGCTTCCCTTTTTTGTTGTATCTTTGTGCCAAGAAAAGATAAAAATATGAGCATAGAAAAAAAATTGTCGCAATCCATACTACAAGTTTTGTCAGACTTGTATGGTCAAAGTGTTGACGAAAAGAGTATTCAGTTGCAAGCTACTCGTAAGGAGTTTGATGGCGATCTGACATTAGTGGTTTTCCCTTTTTTGAAAATCTCTAAGAAGACCCCGGAATTAACAGCAGAAGAAATAGGTTCTAAGTTGAAAGAGATTCAGCCTATTGTAGAGAATTATAATGTTATCAAGGGCTTTTTGAATTTAACTATAGCCAAAAAACATTGGGTTTCGATGTTGAATGATATGGCTATAGCTGAAAAGTATGGTTTTACTTCGGTAGGAGAAAATTCACCTCTTTACATGGTTGAATATTCATCTCCGAATACCAACAAACCGCTCCATTTAGGTCATGTCAGAAATAATTTGTTAGGATATAGTCTATGTAGAATATTAGAGGCAAATGGTTTCCGAGTTGTTAAAACTAACATTGTAAATGACCGGGGTATTCATATTTGCAAATCGATGTTGGCATGGCAAAAATTCGGGAATGGAGAGACTCCGGAATCGTCCGGCAAAAAAGGAGACCATTTGGTGGGAGACTATTATGTAAAATTTGATTTGGAGTATAAAGCTCAAGTTAAGGAGTTGATGTCTCAAGGAAAATCCGAGGAGGAGGCAAAGAAAGAGGCCCCTTTGATGGTAGAGGCGCAAGCTATGTTGAAAAAATGGGAGGATGGAGATCCTGAGGTTCATGAATTATGGAATAAGATGAACAGCTGGGTTTATGCCGGATTTGATGAGACTTACCAAAAGATGGGTGTTGGATTTGATAAGATTTACTACGAATCTCAAACTTATTTGGATGGGAAGGAAAAGGTAAATGAAGGATTATCTAAAGGCTTGTTTTATAGAAGAGAAGATGGCTCTGTTTGGGCTGATTTGTCTGCTGATGGATTGGATGAAAAGTTATTGTTGAGAGCAGATGGAACGTCTGTTTATATGACACAAGATATTGGGACTGCTACGCAACGTTTTAATGAGTTTTCAATAGATAAAATGATTTACGTAGTAGGAAACGAGCAAAATTATCATTTTCAAGTGCTCTCCATTTTATTAGACCGTTTGGGATTTTCTTGGGGAAAAGATTTGGTTCACTTCTCATACGGAATGGTGGAGTTGCCGGAAGGTAAGATGAAATCGAGAGAGGGAACGGTTGTTGATGCCGATGATTTGATGGAAGAGATGGTGACCACCGCCAAAGAGGTTTCGATGGAGTTAGGTAAGTTGGAAGGACGCCCTCAAGAGGAGATTGACGAGATTGCTCGTATTTGTGGAATGGGAGCTTTGAAATATTTTATTTTAAAGGTTGATCCTCGTAAAAATATGCTGTTTAATCCGAAAGAGTCAATTGATTTTAACGGAAATACCGGTCCGTTTATTCAATATACTCACGCTCGAATTTGTTCTGTATTGCGTAAGGCAAAGGAGAGTGGATTTGAGATTCCGACCTCTTTGGATGTGAATTTGGATGTTAGTGAAGTTGAGGCTAATTTGATTCAAACTTTGGCTAATTTCCCTGTTGTTATCCGTCAGGCTGGAGCTGAATATAGTCCGGCACTTATTGCCAATTATGTATATGATTTGGTTAAATCGTACAACTCATTTTATCATGATTTCTCTATTCTTAAAGAGGAGAATGAGTCTGTAAGAGCATTCCGTTTAGTTCTTTCTCAAACTATTGCGAAAGTTATTAAATTGGGTATGAGTCTTTTAGGAATTGATGTTCCGGAGAGAATGTAAAAATCTCTGTGCGGAAGTGTGCAAATACGATAAAAGTGAGGCTGTCTAACGACAAAAGTTGGACAGTCTCTTTTTTTTTGTCCTATCGAAAATAATTTTTATAGGTGGGTTCTATAAGTTCATTTCGAAGAATTTTGAATTTCTAAAAATGGAGAATTTATAGAGCTTATCAGGCCACATTGTTTGAGAGTGGATTAAGAGTTGTTGTTAGTCAATAGGTTTAGAACTTATGTCTCTTTTATTTCGACAGGATTTATAGAGTTTACGATATTGAGTTGAGGTGTAAAAAAAAGAGGCTGACCAACGCACATTGTCAGCCAGCCTCAGTTTATTTTCTATTTAGCTATTAGAAGCCGAATAAAGGTTTTATCCATTCTTCTTGCGCAATATATACAAAAGCGCCTGCAAGGTATCCAATAAGGGCAATTAAGGAAATATTCTTCAAGTACCATACAAAGTTAACCTTTTCCAATCCCATAACCACAACTCCGGCAGCAGAACCAATGATTAACATAGAACCACCTACTCCTGCACAATATGCAAGGAACATCCAGAAAGTTCCATCACAAGCAAATGCTCCGGTTTCTGCAATTTCATACATACCCATAGAACCGGCAACCAAAGGAACGTTATCCACGATGGAAGAAAGAGCACCAATGATGATGTCGATTGCGTAAACATTACCATTGAAGGTTTCATCCAATATAACAGCCAATTGTCTAAGAATACCTTCACATTGAAGAGCAGATACCGCCATCAAAATACCCAAGAAGAATAAAATCGTGGTTAAGTCAATTCTACCGATCACTACAGAAATTCTTGCTTTAGATCCTTCCGGAATATTCTTTTTATTGTGGTACAATATCTCTGTATAAACCCAAAGAATACCCAATCCAAGTAGAACTCCTACAAAAGGAGGAAGATGTGTGATTGCTTTGAATATAGGAACAAAAACCAAAGCAGCAACACCCATGCCAAAGATAATTTTTTGTTCTTTTTTAGTAATCAATTCAGCCGCATTTAGATGGTTGTTAGTGGCTGTTTCGCGTAATTCTCTAGTTGTTAATTCTCCAGATAAGTATCGGCTGACAATCAATACCGGAATAACAACAGATACGATGGACGGAAGAATCAAGTTAGGAAGAAGACCTCCGGTTGTTACGTTCCCATTAACCCAAAGCATGATGGTTGTAACGTCTCCAATAGGAGAGAATGCACCACCACTGTTGGCTGCCAAAACAATTATGCTGGCAAATACCCAACGCTCCTTAAAGTTGCTGATAATCTTTCTTAAAAGCATAACCATCACAATGGTAGTGGTTAAGTTGTCCAGAATTGCGGACATAAAGAAAGTAATAATAGAGAGCATCCAAAGGAGTTTCTTTTTGTTTTTTGTGGTAATTCTGTCTGTGATAACAGAAAATCCTCCGTGAACGTCGATTAATTCTACGATTGTCATTGCACCCATTAGGAAGAACAAAATTGATGCAACATCTCCAACGTGTTCAATGATTTGGTGTCCGGTAACAAATTCAATCACTTTCTGATGGAAATTGTCTAAACTAGGAATGCTGCTAACAAATGTTTCCCAACCGGCCATACCCGGCGCAATGCGGGGATTAGAAGTGTAGCCTACAAACCGTTGAAAACTCTCTTCCAAAGGAAGAACATTTGGCGCGTTGAGGATATAACACGTCCATAATAATGCACACAATAACAAAGCTGTAGCAGCCTTGTTTACGTTTAATGTATGTTCCAGCGCAATACATGCGTAACCTATAAGGAACAAGATAATCATTAAAATTTCCATCGAATAAATTAATTATTTGTTGAATGTTACTATTTTTTTTACTAACCTAAACTGTAATATTTATCAGTTTCAAAAACAATGAGAAACAATAGTATTTCTCTAAGTCAACCGCCCTAAAAATCAATTTAATCTAATCTTTAAAATAGCCTAATTGCTTTTGAGTTGGCAAATTTAATAAATTTTCATAAATAACCATGTTTTTTGCTAAAAAATACAAAAATGAGTCGGTATAAACACAGTGTAAAAAATAAATTACAACTTGTAGAAGTTACCAATTGTTAAAATTTTCGATTATAGGAAAATTTTTATTACATTTCAACAAAAATAAATTGAGAGCATTATGAATAGAGTTATAATCTTATTTTCATTTTTGATATTGTATATGGGAAATATTAGTTCAAGCGAAATAAATTATGATAAACTCTGGACCAAGGTTCACGAAGAAAAGTCGACTAATCCGCGTACAAGTCTATCTATAGTTAATGATATTGAAGCGCATGCAAAGAAGGAGGGTGACAAAGTTCAACTATTGTGTGCTTTATTGTATAAGATCGACATAAATGGTATGGTGAATGACTCTTCTATTTTCTCGGGAGTTTCGCTTTTGGAACAATATTATAAGAATGAAGATGATGTGGCAATAAAAGCTTTTGCAGCGCTCTCGTTATCAAAGTTGTACGACGCTTATTATCATAATAACATAAGAAAAATAAGGACGGTTACGGCTGTTAGCGGAGAGAAAAGGAATCTTCCTTTGGACGAGTGGGATTCGCAAATGTTTGAGGATACAATTCGTATTCTGAAAGAGCGTACCATGGAAAAAGCTGATGATTTGAAACAATGTTTGTCTAATAAATATTCTCCGATGCTGAATTTAGGAGCAGATAGTCGGATTTATCAACCTACATTGTTTGATTTTTTTAGTTATCAGTTAGTTGATTTTTCCAAGTCGATAGAAGAACAAAATCGTTACTTGCAAGGGGTGATGGATTTTCATGCGTCAGACAAAGAACCATCAGCTTATATATATGCGCAATTAAAATGGTTGAAAAACCAAAGAGGAAATGAAATGGGAAGTGAAATTTATCATAACTCATTGAAGGATTTATTGGCAAAATATAAAAACTCTCCCTCATCTATTTTGATACGAGCAGATTGGGCTACCTCTTTGTTGGATTGCAGAAATAGGAATTGTAGAACGGAGGATTTTGACCCTGCAACACCTCAAAAGATTTTAACTATTTGTCAAGAGGGAATAGATGATTTTCCTAATGATTCGAGAACTAAAGTATTAAGGGCGATTCAAGGGCAGGTAAAAGAGCAAAGTTTGTCAGTTGAGGTTAGGCAGCCAAGAGTTCATTCCGGTGATAAGGTAAAATTACATCTTCATTATGCGAATGTAGAGAATGTTGAAATAGCAATGTATCGATGCAATGAAATTTCAGAAACATCCCTGTTGTTGCCGTATCAAAATTTGTCCTATAGTAAAAAGGATTCGTGGAAATTCCCCTTAAAGAAGAGCAATTATTATATCCCATTGGATACAATAGTCGAATTGCCGGCACAAGAGTATGGTCTGTATTATTTAGATATTTCGCCGAGAGAAAAAGGCAGAAACAGCTTTGTCTATTTTGTTGTATCTGACCTATATGAGTTGAATACAGGTTTGAAAGAAAATTCGCCGTGTGGTGAGTTTATAGTCATGGATTCACGGTCCGGTGAGCCGTTAGAATCAGTGGCTTTGCGACTGTTTAAAAATCAAGGGAAAACCTTCTTGACACAATATCTTTCTGATCGTCAAGGTGTTGCATCTTATTGTGTGCCATCGAGGGGGTCTTACTCTTTTTTATTGAAGAGGGGCGAAGATCGTTATTATGGGGATATTTCTCGCTATTTTTATAGTAATCGAGAAGAACAGGAGAGTCCGGTGCATCAATATGTTTCTATATTGACCGATCGTTCTATCTATCGTTTTGGAGATAAGTTGTCATTTAAATGTATAGCTTATCAGTTGGGAGAAGAAGATAGGGAGGTTCTTCCCAATAAGGCAGTAAAGGTTACTTTGTATGATGCGAATCATCAAGTTGTGTTAGAAAAGGAGTTGGTGACCTCTGCATTGGGTTCTGCATGGGCAGACATACAATTGCCGGAAAGCGGTTTGCTTGGTTATTATTCGCTTCAAACAGAGAGGGGAAGTACGTCATTCCGTGTAGATTCTTATAAGCGTCCTACATTTGAAGTAACCCTGTCCAAACCTCAAAAAGATTACGCGTGGGGCGATTCTATATTGGTAAGCGGAGTTGCTAAATATTTGATTGGGCTCCCTTTGAATGGTGCAAAGGTGAAGTATAGGGTGGAAAGAAAGATGATGCGGTATCCGATATTTGTGTTTGATGAGGCGGAAGCGTTTGAAGAGGGAGGAGAGGTGCAGGCAGATGAGAACGGAAACTTTGATATTTCATTTTTAGCCAATAAGGTGGAGGGAATGAAGCATCTCTATTACAATTATGAAATAGAGGTTGATGTAACGGATAAAGGTGGCGAAACAAGAAGTGCCAAGATTGTTGTTCCGATTGGAGAAAAATCTTTGCTGTTTGTTTTTAAACACCCTGAAAGATTGCTTTTTGATTCCTTAAATCAGGTGCAGATAAATTTGAAGAATTTGGATGGAGTTGGTCAGCAAAAAGAGGTGAGTTATAAGGTCTCTTTTGAAAATAATTGGATTTATGAAGGCCGATTGCAAACAGACTCCAACGGAGAGGCTGCTTTGGATATTGCTACAGAGACATGGAAGTCCGGAAAATATTTATTCCAATTTTCTACATACGATCACAAAGGGGGAGTAGTTGAAGATTCGTTTGAGGTGGTTTTGTACAGAGAAAAGGAGAGTCGTCCGCCTGTGTTTTCGGAGATTTGGATTCATAATGAAGTGCCCAAAGAGATGAGCTGGGGAGATGCGTTTCGTTTAGAAGTTGGCACCTCTTATTCGGAAGCGCATCTATTATGTATTATTGAAGACGAACATAAAATTGTTGAAAAACGGTGGTATTCACTCTCCAACGAGATAAAATCTATTCCTATTAATTTTGAAAGAGAGAATGGGAAAGGTTTGAAGATTGATTTATATTTAATACGCGATGGTGTCAGTCATCATGAGACATTTATGATTTCAAAAAGAGTGCCTGCGTATGATATCCCTATTCAGGTAAAGACATTTAGAGACCGATTATCGCCTAATATGGAGGAGGAATGGGAATTGCAGTTGCCTATCGGAGGAGATTCTGCCGAAGTGTTGGTTGCCATGTATGATGCCTCGTTGGATATGCTAAGCAAGCATTCTTGGAATGTTACCACACGTTATCCATGGCGAGTTTCATATAACCATTGGAATGTTGATTATTTTTCTGCGCCATCATCGATGTATTGGAACTCTCAAATAAGCGGATATTCTCTTGATTTTAAGATGGATAGATTGAACGATGTAACGAATTTTAATGGTCTCCGTCGAATGATGGATTACGGAATGATTACTTTTACATCTGTTCGGGGAGCTACGATGAAAAGTGCACCGCAAATGAATGCAATGAGTCGTAAAATGGCAGCTGATGCAGCAGAAATGGTTGCAGAAGAGTCTGCAGAGGAAGAGGCAGTTAGTCTGGAATCCGGAGCAAGCAATTCGACGGATAAAGAATTTGAATATCGGAAAGATTTTTCTCCAACAGCCTTTTTCTATCCGAATTTAAAGCCCAATGACGATGGAGTTGTAACAATCAAATTTAAGTCGCCGGAGACTTTGACCCGTTGGAAATTCAAGGTGCTTGCTCACTCAAAAGATTGGAGGGTAGGTGAGTTGACAAAAGAGGTTGTCACCGAAAAAACATTGATGATAAAACCCAATTTACCTCGATTTATGCGCGAAGGAGATCAAATAGAGTTGACTGCACAAGTATTAAATTTGTCAGAAAAATTGCAATCAGGAAATGCTCGATTGAGAATTAAGAATCCTTTGACAGGTGAACTCTTGAAGGAAGAGTCGGTTTCGTTTAAGGTCAATTCGCAATCGACAGATCTTGTTGCATTCCGTTTCCAAGTACCAGAATCGATAGAGTTGTTACAAATAGAGTGGAAAGCAGAGTCCGAGAGGTATTCAGACGGAGAGCAATCGCTGTTAGCTGTTTTACCTAACCGAACAGATGTCTTAGTTTCGCTTCCGATATCCGTTAAGGGAGGGGGTAGTAAAACGGTTCGATTCGAGGAGTTATTGAATAACAATCAAAAATCACTCCGTCACAGATTGTACAAGGTTGAGTTGTTAGAGAATCCTCAATGGAGTGTGTTGCAGTTGCTTTCTGACGGAGGCGCACAGTCGCAGTCGAGAGGATTATTATCGATGCTGTATGGCTATTCTACGCTTATGATGTCTAAAAAGATTGTGGATTCTCAGCCCCGAATTGCAGATGTCGTAAGGGTGAGTCAAAAGCAGAGTAAAGAAAAATCCGTTTTAACCTCCAATTTGGAGCGCAATGAGGATGTGAAGAACATCATGTTGAATGAGACGCCATGGGTGATGGATGCCCAATCAGACAATGAGCGCATTTCGGGATTGACGAATCTTTTGGAAGCCAATTATGTTCGTCAAGCGGAAACTGCCTATTGGGATAAGATAATCGCATTACAAAATGAGGATGGAAGTTTCTCCTGGTTCGAAGGGATGCCGGGAAGTTTGTATATGACCTCGTTGGTAGTCTCACAGTTAGGTCATTTAAAGCAGTTGGGAGCAGTGGAGATGACATCCAAATTCCAATCGTTGGTGAAGCAGGCATTGAAGTATATCGACTCTGAAGAAGATAAATGTTTTGAGAAGATGACACCGGATGACAAAAAGAATTATGAGCTCGCAACATCGGACCTACATTATCTCTATCTTCGTTCCCAATTTCCGGAGATAGCGATAACAGTCAAGAATAGTGGAGCGTATAAATTTTACTTGTCTCATTTGTCCGATTGGAAACAACTTTCGTTGCGAGACAGAGCGTTGGCAGCCCTTGTAGCACATAGGGAGAACGAGGCAAAATTGGCACAAACAATTGTCTCCTCTTTGTTAGAATATTCAACCCAATCTGAGGAGAAGGGGATTTATTGGCAGGGTAGTGCAATGCGAGGATATTCCCCAATTTCGATGCAAGTAGCGATGATGGAAGCTTTGCATGAGATAGGTTGCACAACAGAGCAGATGGATGGGATGAAGACGTGGTTGTTAGGGCAAAAACGCCTTCAATCTTGGGATGATGAAGTTTCGTCGATGGATGCAGCCTATGCGATTATGCTGACCGGTTCTGATTGGTTTTCCGAAGATAATCCGGTTAAGGTGACAATTGGAGGCGAAAATTGGGAGGGGAGAAACTCAATCGGTTATAATTCAAAAAGATATGAGTCGGCCGATATAACACCGAATTTGGGAGAAGTAACCATCCAAAACAGTGGGAAAACCATGGTTTGGGCTTCGTTGTATTGGCGCTACTCAGACCTTGTTACAGAGGTGAAAAATCATAAGACCGATCTTCAAATAGAGAAACAGATTTGGGTGGAGAAACTTACTGCACAGGGTAAAACATTGGAACCACTTAAAAAGCAGATGCTGAAGGTGGGGGATAAATTAGTTTCCCGTTTGGTTGTTCGGACACAAGAGGATTTGGATTACGTTCTCTTAAAAGATCAATTGGCAAGTTGCATGGAGGTTGGAAATCAACTTTCCGGTTATCGTTTTGAGCAAGGAGTAGGGTATTATCGATCTATAAACGACGCATCTGTACAATATTTCTTTGAACATTTGCCTAAAGGAACCTATATATTTGAATTACCATTTGATGTTAGTCATGAAGGTCAATTTTTTGCAGGGATTGCCACTTTGCAAAGTCTGTATGCACCAGACTATTCTGCCAATTCAAGTGGCGGTTTGATAGTTGTTGGGGAGTAGATGTAAGGATACAAACGTAGGAGAGTGTTTTTGGGAATCAGAAGGCAGGATTTCAGATTTAGGAATCATGCAATCAAAAAACAAGAAGAGATGATATGAAAAAATATTTTTTTGAACCCAGAGTGGGCAGTCGTTATGCCGAAAAGTGGGACGGATATTATACGATGATATTGGGAGCACATCAAGTGTGTACTGCAAATTGTGAATTTAAGTCGCTTTGTACTACCAATGCAGGAGTGCGGGAAATGGATAATGCCTGCCCGGTTTATGAAGAGGGCAGAGAAGATCCCTATTTGCGATTAAGCAATGGAAATCGGATTGAGATGGATGCGTATATCGAAAATGCAGCCAACTACCCTGCCTACTCCTCCTTTACTAAGTATATGTTGGGGGAGAGAGGATTCGTCTCTGTAGAGAGAAGAGCAGAATTTTGGGAGAGAGTTGTGTTTTGCAACTATTTGCAACACTATCTTCCGGATAGTGATACTCCAACGTATGGAGAAAATCAGTTGCTTTTTGATGCAGATGTGGCGGCTTTTAAACAGATGTTGCACGTTATAGAGCCTGCACCGCAACTCATTTATGTCTGGAGCGAATCCGTTGCCTCGGCATTAAGGAATAACTTATCGAAAATAGAAGGACTTAAAGAGGTTCCGATGGAAAGAGAGTCGCAGGTGATGGAAGTTGCACTGTTTTCTTATCATACGGAGATTCAATATTCAAGGGTGTGGGTCCGTTCATTATTAAAGCGTAGCACGGTAATTATTCCGGAGGTGGACCCTCCATTGGATTTAGTAATTTACAGAGCCATAAAACAAGGATATTTAGGCTATAAAAACGGAATGTTTACAATACCTTACAAGAGAAAAGAAAAGCATTTTGATTACGGACTTTTTTTAGAGACTCTGTATGAAAACTATATGGAAAAATGGAACGTTGTAGAATCTTTTTTTGTCCTATTGGATAAAAATGGCCAAAAGCAGCGACAGAAGTTACGGCAAATTTCGTCCGATTCGGTAAAATATTATGGGCAACTAGAAGTGAAACGTATTTTTGACAAGCAGTTGAGTGATAGTGAGATAGAAGATATGTGATTATTTTGTAATTAGAGGAGTTTTTTTATGGTACTCCTGAGGACCTTCATTAAAGGAAATAAAGTCGCCAATAGAGCGACTTTTTTTTTGTTTTCCGACTTTTTTACGACAAGATGATAAAATCAGTTAAAAAGTTAGGTGTATCTAATATTTTTGTGATAACAACATTAGAGAATACTCTTTTTTCGAACTTACCTTGAGTTCGAGGAGAAGAGAGAAATATCTGATGTAGTGCTATTTATTAATCTTTAAAATAGTCGGTTATGAGTGATTTAATGTTTTTGCCGGGCGACATAATAAAAGCTTTTAGAGGTATTTATTTCCACTTTGGCGTTTATGTGGGAGAGGGTAAAGTTGTCCATTTTTGCTCCACCGGAGGGAATGAATTGGACCCCAATTCTGCCGATATTGTGGAGACTTCTTTTTCTCGTTTTTCCAAGGGCGATTGGGTGTGTGTAGATAAGTTGGAAGAGCCATTATATGACAGGGGAGAGATTGTACGACGAGCACGTTCCGAAATAGGGACAAAACTTGGAACATATAACCTCTTAAGTAACAATTGCGAGCATTTTGCCAATTGGTGCAGATGTGGGAAATTGGTTTCGCATCAAAAGATATTGGTAGATTCTTTGGTGGACACAGTTGCAAGTACAGCCCCATTCTTAGGAGCATTAAAAGAGGTTGTAACGGCTGTTTTCCAAGAAGATGAAGATAAAGTATCTTCATTTTATACAAAAAGAATATCTTGAATAACGGCAACTGAATGAACAGAAAGTAAGATAGTGAGAAAGAGGAAATGAGACAAAAGGAAGAGAGAAAACGAAAATATTTTTTTACACCGAGAATAGGTTGTCGATATTCAGAAAAGTGGAATGGATATTATACCATGGTTGTAGGTTCGCATCTAATTTGCAAGGATAGTTGTGAATTTAAATCGCTATGCACGACGAACAACCAAATTTGGGAAATGGAAGATTGCTGTCCTCGCAATAAGAATCGACAATCAGAAACCTATTATAGTTTAAGTAATTCGAGTAGAGTTCAGATCGATAGCTATATCGCAGATAGAGCCAATTATTCGGACCACACTACATTTACCAAGTATATGTTGGAGGAGAGGGGGTATGTATCGTCTGAGAAGCGCGAAGAATTTTGGGAGCGAGTAGTATTTTATAATTTTTTGCAACACTATTTATCCAATGGAGAGATTCCGAATTACAGTGATAACAAGTCATTTTTTAATGAAAATATAGAAGCATTCAAGCAGGTGCTTAAAGCAGTTGAGCCACAACCCCAGTTGATTTATGTATGGAGCAAGTCGGTAGCCGATGCATTGAGAGCCAACATATCGAAGATAGAAGGATTAAGAGAGATATTGATGGAGACGGAAGTTCAAGTTATGGAGGTAGCATTATTTGCCTACCAGACCGAAGTTCAATTTTCGAGGGAGTGGGTGAGTGCACACATACGGAAGCAGATGAAAGTGATACCCCATCCGGAGGGATATCCTCCGTTAGATTTGGTGATTTATAGAGCATTGAAAAAAGAGTACATAGGATTTAATGAGGGCATATTTACGATACCCTATAGGCGAAGAGAAAAATATTTTGCGTATGGAGTATTTCTAAATGAGTTATACAAGAAGTATTTTAATCGGTGGAGTTTGGTGGCACAATTCTTTGTAAGTTTAGACAAAAACGGGCATCCGCAAAAACAGAGTTTACGCCAGATATCCACAGTAACCACAAACGAAATAGGCTATTGGGAGGCGCAAGAACTATTTGTGGAAGAGTTGAAGGAGGTGGAAATCTGACAATATTGCGACAATATGAAAATAGTAGATGAAAATTTCAGGTGATTAATAAATTTGTAAAACAAAAGAAATAAGGAAGATGAATCTATAAGTCTGGATTAGGCAGGTTTGAATAGTTTTTAGTGAGCTGTTTAGTTATGGTATAAAATAGAGACATTAAATGAATATATTATTAATTATTAAAACACAATTGGTATGAATCAAGAAGAGATAATAGCTGTCCAACAATATGAAAATGCATTAAGCAGAGTAGATCAAAGTGTTGATAAAATCACGGTTTTAATGTCTTCGGCTCAATCGTTAGCGCAGCAGGGAACTCAGATTATGAATTGTTTTGCTCAGCTCAAGCGTGAACAGCAAGCATACGAGGCACAATTTAAAGAACTTAAATTAAAGCTGCAGTCCGATCTTATTAAATTTCAGAATATAGTTAAGGGAGCTGAAGCGCGTTTAGATCGTCATTTAGATTATATTGATAAATGGACAAATTTGTTACTAACAAGAGATTTAGGAACGATGGATTCCCAAGAGTTACAATACCAAAGAAATATAATGGATGCTATTCAAATGGCAAATGATAATTTTAATAAGGAGTTAGATAAACTTTATTCACTATAAGAGTTTGGAATATGGGTAAAAATAAACAAGTGCAAAAGTCTTCATTGACTGATGAAGACTTGTATACTATGCTTTCTGATAATTTGGTTGAGTTGAATGAAATAGAACTTTTCTTTAATGGATTTTTGCAGGAAGCAAATGTTATAGATGAATCTTTTGGGACTGTAACCAATATTTTTAATGGGTTGTCTATGGGAGTCTTAGCTTCTATGAATAAATCAGATAACGAAAAAATAAATAGAGCGAAAGCTAAGATTGCGTTGGGTACGTTTGTCGTAGGGCAAGTTGCAAAGGGGGTAGGATCGTTTTATAGTTACGTAAAAACTCTTGATAGGGCAAATGATATTTTAGTTTTAAAAAAAGAGAAAGCTGCGACATGGTTGGATTCTTTGCACCGTAATTATGATAGAGTTTTGCGTTCTGAAATTAGTTCAAGGAAAATATTGACGCATTTGGCCTCATTGGGATATCAGATAGATGAATTAATATCTAATAGGGAGGTTTATGATGTGAAGAAAAACTTGATGCAAATGGCTTTGGAACAGTATAGAAAAGCCAGATTTAATGTATTTTCGATGGAGTTTTTTATAGCAGAATGTAAAGCGTGGTTAAAGAATAAGCATGACTCAAATATGCAACAACCTATTTTGCAAGATGTAAACAATAGCATTATTCAAGAGGTCTTGTTTCAAGGGGATGATTATGAAGAAGTAATTGCAGAATTTTTTTTAGGCTCAAATGAGATTTCAGGTAGCATCTTATTTGTGTTGAATGACGAACAATTGTTATCGCATTATTTGTCAACAAGGAAAGATCCCCTAATTATATCGGATGGTGTTGAAAACAAACATATAAATAAGCGAGTTTTAGCTATTTTTAAAGACAATCCAGCTCTTGAAATGTCAAATGAGTTTTACGAAATTAGAAAAGAAATAGATGAAGATGGAGAAAAATCTAGAAAAATATTTTGGAGGTTGATTGTTACTGGTAGTTTGTTGTCAACGTTAGTGTCTTTTTTTAATTTGTATCTTTTCTGCAGACTTGTAATGGCTATAGATGATAACACAGCGATTTTATCCGTATTGGCTATTGCGGCCTTGCTTGCTTTTGGAGGTTTATATGCTAAATTTGAAGAGATATACAAAGAACTGAAAAATAAGATTAGCAAAAATAGAGAAAATTATGAAAGGTATTATAGATATGAGTTTGCTCTAAAAGGAGGATTTGCAAATAGAAGGAAAAAGGTAGAAGAGGTTGTTGGAAAATCGTTCTTTGACAGAGTTGGGAAAGCTATATCAAGTTTATTTGATGTTGGTGATTCGGATGATCATAGTTTTTATTACGAAAAATTAATAGAGCGTGAATATTGGAATCCTTTTTTTGTTACGGTTTCTATTATGTTGATATTGGCGATTATACTTACAAAATTAAATTTGTTCTTTGTCGGAAGTTTAGTGGTTCTTCTGTTTGCATATTTAAAAATGAGAATGCGGAAAAAGTATTTTTATATCTTAACATTTATTGTCGTTCTCTGTGTAGTGTTTTTGTTCTTATATATGAAAGGTGTAATATAGTTATTGTTTGATGAATATAATTCATCTTACTAATAATTAAAACTGATAACTGGTAGATGAAGTTTCTGCTTTTTGCAGATTCTGAATATCAACAATCCGTACAAGGACTTGGAAAAAATGCTCGCAGAATCCTTGGAATCGCCTCCTGAAAACGTTGAAAACCTCCAAGGGGGGGCTTATCCGTGCTCTGGATAACGTAAAATATTATTTATGAAAGTGTTACAGAACTGATTTGTTGTTTAGCGGACAGTAATAAATAGAGATAAAGATGCGAAAGCATTGGTCGTAACTTGTCAGGAAGAAAAGGTTGATTTGTACGAACAAATAAAAAAAATATGCAGAAAAAAATTCTTTCGAATTAAAAGAAGCTGCTTCTTTTGACGAGATTGAACCTAAAATAAGAGAGTTTTTTAACAAATAATATTTTAATTTAGAAGTTGCGCCCGGCACGAATTAGGGTATAAAATTATGCCATTTACTAGTACTGCTATATTATTTTTTATTGCATTATTTATTGTAGCTAGAGAATTTGAAATGCATTATTGGGACTTTAAAATAGGTGTACCTTTGGTTATTGGGGGTCTTCTCATGGATATTATGGGGTATATTATGGGGTGATCATAATTGATGACAATTTTTTAATTTATCATGAAACATTTATTTTTAATAAAACGTCATCACAACAACCGTTTTTTCTACGATAGTAATGAAAACGATGACGATGAACGTTCCGAAGAAGAAATTAAAGAAGATAATGACGAAATTAATTATTGGCTTCAATGGGCTGACGAAATAAGTGCAAGCCATGGAGATATTTAAAGTTTTTATTTTTTATTAATTTTAATTTATATTATTATGGAGATAACTTATGTAGTTGAAAAAAATGAACAAGATTCATTTACTCGAGATGGATGTTATGCGCAATGTTACGCTAATCAGTTAACCTTTTCTTGTTGTCAGCAAAACCAAGCATAACATCAGTAGCCGGGATTGTAACTTATTAAAAAAAGTAGCAATCTCGGTTATATTTTTTGTAGAATAACGAAATCTATATACGATGCAAGAACAAAAAACAATAACAATAGATTTATCTAAAAGATATGTATTCCCGCAAGATATACGAACGGTTAGATATGAAGATTACATATTAGTAATTTCTGTTGATGAAGCAAGATGGATTGTTCTAAAGAACGAACAACAAGTATCGTTTTTTGAATCTTTAAGGCATTTAACAATCGAAAATGCTCTTTCTAAATATACAGGAGAAATACAAGATGCTAAAGAGGTAATATTGCAAATAGAAGCGAAAGACTTATTTGGGAAACACTTTGTAGAACCAGTGATTCCCAATGGATTACATATTTATCTTACAAACAAATGCAATATGAGGTGCCCGCATTGTTATATGTATGCAGGAAATGAATTAAAAAACGAATTGACAACAGAAGAAGTTCTGTCAATGCTATATGTTTATAAACAAAAAGGCGGTTTGAGTGTAACTTTATCTGGAGGGGAAACTACTTTGCGCTCTGATTTATTTGAGATAGTAAAATATGGAAGTGAATTGGGGCTTAAAATAACAATATTAACAAATGGAACATTATGGACAGATGATTTGATAAAAAAAATTTCTGAATTTGTTTATTGTGTTCAAATTAGTATTGATGGATATGACGAAGAAGAAAATTCTAAAGTTAGAGGAAGTGGAAGTTTCGAAAAAGCACTAACAACACTTGAAAAATTTCTTGATTTAAATGTATTGACAACCATTTCATGTACGCCGATGTATTCTGAGGATATAGAATCTAAAGCGGAAGAATATGCAAATTTTGGTCGAAAACTTGTTGAAAAATATCATAAAAAAAAGTTTAAAATAAGTTTTAATACAAAATTAGAAGATGGAAGAAATAATATTATGACAGACGAAAAATTAGACAAGTATGCTTCTCAGATGGAACTTGTAAACAAAAAATTTTTAGGTGAGTTCTATGAAGAGAATCCTATGTTTTTAAGTTTAAATAGAAGACATATTTTGAAGGATAATTGTACTTATGGATTTCTTTACGTTGCCGCTAATGGAGATGTATATGCATGCAGTTTAATTACGCAACTTTCCCCTTTTGCAAACATTAGAGAAAAAAGTTTTGAGGAGATAATGATTATGGCAAATAGGTTACATGAACTTTCGAATGTGAATAATTTAAAACCATGTAATCAATGTGAGTTAAAATATATTTGTGGAGGAGATTGTAGAATAAAAAACTTTGAGGAATTCAAAGATGCTGATTTGTTAAATTATAATCCTGAAGATTTTAAACCTAGACAGTGTAATATCGCTTATAAAGAATCTTTCTATAGGTTAATGATAAAATATAATCAGCGTTTATTTGAATAATCATAAAGTTTTGCTTAATTATTATGAATAGCAATGAACATTAAAAACTTCATTTCAAATATCTTCAATATTGTGCAGTCTGATTCTAACACAAAGAATCCTACCCCCAAGCACCAAATGCCTCGCCGTGACGTGGAGGAGTATGTGCCTAAGGGTAATGGCGGTATCAATAAGGAGGGGCGTACCATTAAAGATATATGCAAACAGCCGGTGCCGGACCATATCTTGGATGTGGATTTCATCATGAAGCACTTGGGTATTAAAGACCGTAAATTGGCTCAGCGTATTAGTGATGATTTCAGAAAATGGACGTCAAACAAGGTTCCTATGCCAAGCAAGGAGGGTTATGTGGATTTCAGCAGTGTGGAGCATCCTTTGTTTAAGGTGAAACTGCCGGATACCAAAGAGGAGTTGCTGAAAGAGGCTCGTAAATTCAGACCGGAGGCTACATTAGATGACTTAGATGCGGTTGATATCAGACGCGTGAGTTATAGTAAAATGAGAAAACAGATTGCCGAGCACTATGGCATTTCGGAGACTAACGCCGGGAATTTAATCGGTACAATGGATTGCGTTATTCACGAGACAACAGAAGGGTTTGCCACTATCGTGCCTAATAACCTCCACCGCTGCAAAGATCTTTACAGTCACAAAGGTTATGTCTCCAAAATGAAGATGACAGAAATGGATGAGGATTTGATTGAAAAGAGCTTAAAGAAGAGCGGAATGTAAAAAATTGTTGCTTAAGGAATATTGCAAAAAGTTTACGGTAAAAAAGGTGCAGAAAAAGATTAATTTAAGACATAGAGAAAAATTGAATTTTTCTTCCCCTAAAGATGAGTTCTTTAAACATTTTATTTAATTTTGCACTTGCTAGTTGACTCTACACTTGAAGAATCTGAAAACCGTAAATTCCTGAAGTAAGAGATGGATTTGAGATTTAACACATCATTGGCAGAGGGCTACAAGAGCGCTAGTCAAATTGCGCGTGTGCTGACTGAAGATTGGTTGGCACGTAATATGTATTGTCCTATTTGTGGTGAAGTTTCTATTAGACGTGCTAAGCCTAATGCTCCTGTTAAGGACTATGTGTGTGAACATTGCAAATCACAATACGAGTTGAAAAGCAAAAGGTCTGATAGCGAGAGTTTTCAAGCCACGGTTGCAGATGGAGTTTACCGAACAATGATAGGAAGAATCACCTCTCTTGAGAATCCCAGTTTCTTCTTTATGCACTATGACCGATACGAAGTTAATAATCTGGTGATTGTTCCCAAGTGTTTCTTTACCACATCCGTTATAGAAAAACGTGATGCATTAGCTGCCACCGCAAGACGAGCAGGTTGGGAAGGATGCAACATTTTGATGAGAGAAATACCTACAACAGCGAAAATACCTATCATCAGAAATGGTATTGCCCTTCCTGTTCAAGAAGTTGTTTCGCATTATCATAGAGTGTTCAACCTACAAACAAAATCGTTGGAGAGTAGAGGGTGGCTGATGGATACACTACACCTCGTTGAACGTCTTGATGAGACATTTACGCTCAAGCAAATGTATTCTTTCGTTGATGAGTTACAAGTTAAACATCCCGATAACATTCACATTCCTGATAAGATTCGCCAGCAACTTCAATTCCTTCGTGAAAAAGGAATTATAGAGTTCAAAGGAAATGGTGTTTATAGAAAGATTTAATTATGAAGCAGATACCTAATTACATAGTTATCCTTGATTTCGTACAAAATAGAGTTGTCAAGATTAAACTATCGGACGAAGATAAGCAATTCGCGTCATCTTGTGATGATTTGGAAGAATTGGTTGACGCCTTATCCGAAGTTTACAATTTCTCAATAGTCAACTGCCAATGGATGGCTCTTGATGAGTACAAAGAGGATAACTTTGGGTTTTAACAACAAGCGATATGACAGAATACATATTTTACACAACTGAAGGCTTTACGCAAGCTCCCGACGGCGATGACATAGAGAATTGTCAGCTGCTTGGACGTGCGTTTGGCAAAGACAAACATGATGCTCTCTCAAATTTGTTGAAGGAAAATTCTTGGATAGAGGATAGAGGTTTTGAACCTTATGAAACCATCTGCAATGAATTGGCTTCTACTGCCAATGCAGAGGCAAAACTCTCCTTCCTCACAAATTTATTGGATGAAAGACAACTTGAGGAGTATATTGATTGGCTGAAAACGATTGGATAATTGAATTCTATGATACAAAATCAGATGGGGATTTCTGGTGAGCCCACAAAGGGGATTATTTATGAGGACTCAGATGATGGAATCACTCTAAAATATGACCCGAACACTCAATTCATAACATTCTGGGATGATGAAATCAAATATGACCAGATGGATTGTTCCTTCTTCTCTGACTGGAGCTCTGTTGTAAAAGAGCTACAATCAGAATACGGAATCAACTTATTCGACTGAGTTCATCATCTGGGCAAGGAAGTCGCAAAAGATTGCTCACTACTACAATTATGATTTGATGAAACAACTTAATGGCAACAAACAAATGACTGATGTGTGGCAGTTACCAGCCATTGGCCGGTGGGAAAAGTCATGCGGCAAGCATCCTACTCAAAAGCCTCTGGGAGTTTTGGTGAGATTGATTCAAGCCAGTACTCAGCCCGGAGCATGGATTCTTGACCCATTTAATGGAAGTGCAACAACTGGTATTGCAGCAAATTTGCTTGGTAGGAAATATCTTGGGTTAGAAATGGAAGAGGAGTTTCTGTCTATGAGTAAAGCAAGAAGGGAAGAAATTGAAGATAGTGCTATTCGAAGCAACTATCTTGAAAGGTTAGCAAAAGCAAAGATAATTTTGCCTCCTGATAATTTCTTTGTGGCTGATGAATCAGATATAAACTACGGAGTGCCTTGGTTGTAAATTGTAAGAATAATTGAGTTTTGAAAGAAATAATTCAAGGGTTCTGTAAATTTATTTAGCGTAATTTGTAGAACCCTTGACGATCCTCTCTTGCATGTCATTTACTTGTATTTATTTAGTTACGAAGTTTGTATTATTTCTTTATAAGTTTAAATAACCAAGCCTAACCCCATCTATTGAAGACTTATGTTAATTGCTACAAAAATTACAAGATTAAGCGGAGACTAAAAAGAAAGAGTCCGGAACTATACCGAACTCTTTACCTATAAACTATCTTATTAATGCGTCCATCTTTTTGCGGGTCAGATTATCAATTTGATAATACCTCTTTTAGTAAAGTTGACTTTTATAATCAACCGGCACATAATTACCCTCAAAATTGTTTCGACCTAATTCGTAGAAATTGTCATAATACAACAAAACTTCTTAGAAGTTGTTTAAATTTTATTTCGAGCATATTTGTGGGCGATTTTTAAAAATAGATTAAAAAGCGCTTCAAAGATGCCGAAAAAAAAGAGAGTGAAACTCAAAATCAATTCAGTAATAAAATTTAAACAGCTTCTTAATTGGAGAATGATAATCTCTCTCCATCCGCCTCCACAACGATAGGTTTTTCTCTGTTGATGGTTTGAGCAATCAATGATTTAGATAACTCATTGAGCAACAGTTTTTGAATCACACGTTTGATTGGGCGAGCTCCAAATTGAGGGTCATACCCCTTCTCTGCCAAGAATTTCATGGCATGTGGGGTTAAGATCATTTCAATACCATTGTTTTTCATCAATTTTTGTACCCCTTTAATTTGGAGTTCAACAATCTTCAATGTCTCCTCTTTGCTGAGAGGCGTGAACATGATGATTTCATCGATGCGGTTTAAGAATTCAGGGCGAATGGTTTGTTTCAGCATCTCCAAAACATCGGTTTTTGCCTTTTCGATTACCTCATCACGGTTGTTATCAGTCATTTTTTCAAACTGTTCTCTAATCAAATTAGAGCCCAAATTGGAAGTCATGATAATAATTGTGTTTTTAAAATTGACCAACCGACCTTTATTATCTGTCAAACGTCCATCATCCAACACCTGTAGCAAAGTGTTGAAAACGTCGGGGTGAGCTTTTTCAATCTCATCAAAAAGAACCACCGAGTAAGGTTTTCTTCTGATAGCCTCAGTAAGTTGCCCGCCTTCATCGTATCCAACGTAGCCCGGAGGCGACCCGATAAGACGAGTGACAGAGAATTTCTCTTGATATTCCGACATATCGATACGCGTCATCATATTTTCGTCGTCGAACAAAAATTCGGCTAACGCTTTGGCCAACTCTGTTTTACCGACACCGGTTGTACCTAAGAATATGAAAGAACCAATAGGCTTTTTCGGATCTTGGAGTCCGGCACGACTTCTTCTAATTGCATCAGAAATTGCGTTAATCGCCTCATCTTGTCCCACCACGCGTTTATGCAATTCCTCTTCAAGATTCAGCAGTTTATCTTTTTCGCTTTGCATCATTTTGCTCACCGGAATACCCGTCCAACGAGAAACAATATCAGCAATATCTTCGCTCGTAATTTCCTCTTTGATAAGAGGGGAATCGGTCTGAATTTCGTTTAATTTCTCTTTAATCGTTTCGATGTCAGCTTCCGCACTTTTGATTTTTCCGTAACGAATTTCTGCCACTTTTTCGTAGTTACCTTCCCGTTCTGCGCGTTCAGCCTCAAATTTCAAATTTTCGATTTCCATTTTCAGCTTCTGCATTTCATCGATTAAGCTTTTTTCCGAATTCCATTTAGCCCTTAACTCTTGGCTCTCCTCTTTTCGTTTAGAGATTTCTTTATTGAGGTAATCCAACTTAGCCTGATCATTCTCTCTTTTGATGGCTTCTCGTTCGATTTCCAATTGTTTGATTTCTCTCTCTTTTGTATCCAACTCTTCCGGAACTGAGTTAATTTCCAAGCGAAGTTTAGCAGCCGCCTCATCAATCAGGTCGATAGCCTTGTCCGGTAAAAAACGGTCGGTGATGTAT
Source organism: Paludibacteraceae bacterium (assembly GCA_017630395.1). Taxonomy (GTDB): domain Bacteria; phylum Bacteroidota; class Bacteroidia; order Bacteroidales; family Paludibacteraceae; genus UBA1181. The sequence continues at coordinate 6,601 of JAGBVI010000105.1, read as the reverse complement.
CGGTTAGAAAGTTCAACCGCCGCAATTATGGCTTCATCTTTAATTCTCACTTGATGATGATTTTCATAACGCTCTTTAATACCCCGAAGGATAGAAATCGAATCTGCCTCATCCGGTTCGTTCACCATCACAATTTGGAAACGACGTTCCAAGGCTTTATCCTTTTCAAAATACTTTTGGTATTCATCCAATGTAGTAGCACCGATAGAGCGAAGTTCACCTCTTGCCAAGGCCGGTTTAAGGATATTTGCAGCATCCATAGCACCATCACTTTTTCCGGCACCCACCAAGGTGTGAATTTCGTCTATAAACAAAATGATTTCACCATCGGATGCAATAACTTCGTTAATAACAGCCTTAAGTCGCTCCTCAAATTCCCCTTTATATTTAGCACCGGCAATCACAGCACCCATATCCAATGAGTAGATTTGTTTGCTCATAAGATTTTCAGGAACGTCGCCACGAATAATTCTGTGAGCCAACCCTTCGGCGATAGCCGTTTTACCGGTACCCGGTTCTCCTACCAAGATAGGGTTATTTTTGGTACGTCGGCTTAATATTTGCAAAACACGACGTATCTCCTCATCTCGACCGATTACCGGATCTAATTTCCCGGAACGAGCTTTTTCGTTGAGGTTTATAGCATAACGATTGAGTGAGTCGTAAGAATCTTCCGCAGATTGACTATTTACAGTTCCACCTTTTCTTAGTTCCGCAATCGCCAATTTAAGTTCTTTTTCGGACATTCCGGCATCCTTTAATAAAGTAGCCACCTGACCGGGAGTATTTAATAAAGCAAGTAAAATAAATTCCAGAGAGACGAATTGATCGCCCTCTTTTTTAGAGAGATCGTTCGCATTTTGCAGTACTTTTACTGCATCATTAGAAAGATAAGGTTCACCGCCTCCACTAACTCTTGGTAGATTTTCAATCATTTTTGTAGCAGAAGAATTAACAACCATTAAGTTGACTCCTGTTTTGTTGAACAAGAAGCGCGTTGTATTTTCTCCCTTTTTCAATACGCCTACCAATATGTGAGTCGGTTCAATCACCTGTTGTCCTGCACTTTGTGCAAGATTGATAGCCTCTTGCACAGCCTCTTGACTCTTGATTGTAAAATTGTTAAAATTCATAATCATTAATTTTTAAGCGTTTGACGATAAAAAATTGTTGTTAAAAACAATCGGTAAAAGCAATTCAAAAAGTTTGCCAAGGATTAGGTGTTTAATAAAACAAGACAAAGTGTCAGAATGTTGAGTTTTATTTGTGTCAAAATGACGATTCGTTAAGTTGGTTCAGGAGGATTGTTACAAAAAATCGAGTTGATTGTCAGGAAAAGTAACCTCTGTTGAACTTACCTTTGGCCTTGTACTAAGGCAATGTATTTGCTCAGGTCGTTCCTACTTGCCAATGAGAGAGATTGTCCTTGGACTTGATTGTAGTACAAGATAAGAGAATAAATTTGAAGGCAACCAAATAAAATTTATGACTAAAAATGTAATTGTAATTTTCAGTACCTATCTTAAATGATAAATTTTCTTTAATAAATCTCTAACCTTGATTTTTTTTATCTATTTTTGCAAACAATTTTGGAGAAGTTTGTGTGTTTTGTAATTTTGTAGAGTTTTTTTCTCTGAAGGATAGAGGATGTTTAAATAGTGTTGGTGCTTTTAAATATCTTCTGGAATTGAACTAATCGTGATATTGAAAGCGTTATGATAGGGATAACATGGTAATCTCTCTTTTAATGTTTGATTTATCGTAAATTATATAAGGATGAACAAGATTGTTAGTAAGGAATTTTTCTCGGAAAATGTAGTCAAGTTGGAGGTGGAAGCCCCCTTGATTGCAAAGGCAAGAAAGGCTGGTCACTTCGTGATCGTGCGTATAGGAGAAAAAGGTGAGCGTATGCCGTTAACTATTGCCGGTGCAGATGTGGAAAAGGGTACAATCACTTTGGTTGTTCAGAAAATTGGTGTTTCTTCCACTAAATTATGTAACCTAAACGTGGGAGATGAAATCACAGATTTGGTGGGTCCGTTAGGGAAAGCTACCCATATTGATAATTTTGGAACAGTCGTTTGTGCTGGCGGAGGTGTTGGTGTTGCGCCTTTAATGCCTATTGTTGAAGCTCTAAAAAAGGCGGGAAATCGAGTGATTACTGTCTTGGCGGCAAGAACCAAAGACCTTATTATCATGGAAGAACAAATGAGAGCGTTTTCGGATGAGGTGATTGTCATGACTGATGATGGTTCATATGGTAAGCAAGGTTTGGTGACTAATGGAGTTGAAGAGGTGATTCAAAGAGAAAAAGTGGATCTTTGTGTTACTATTGGTCCTGCTATCATGATGAAGTTTGTCTCTTTGCTGACTAAAAAATATGATTTGCCTACTATTGCTTCTTTGAATACCATTATGGTGGATGGTACAGGAATGTGTGGTGCTTGTCGTATTACTGTTGATGGAAAGACCAAGTTTGTTTGTGTGGACGGACCTGAATTTGATGCTCATCAAGTGGATTTTGATGAGATGTTGATGCGTATGGGGGCGTACAAAGATAGAGAGAAGGCTGATATGTATAAAATTGGTAAATAATTGGATATGGCTGAAGATAGAAATGTTGCATGGCGCGAAGAATTGCGTCAAACAATAAAAAATAAAGAGAGAACGGAGATTCCTCGTATTCGTATGAATGAGTTGAATGCTCATTATCGTGCTACAGTTAGTGAAGAGGTTAATCAAGGACTCTCAAAAGAACAAGCCATGGAAGAGGCTAAACGTTGCTTGGATTGTCCTACTCCTACTTGTATGACCGGATGCCCGGTTTCTATCAATATCCCGGGTTTTATTAAGAATATCGAAAGAGGTGAATTCTTGCAAGCGGCTAAAGTCTTGAAGGAAACTAGTGCGTTGCCTGCTGTTTGTGGTCGCGTTTGTCCGCAAGAAAAACAGTGCGAGTCTCAGTGTTTCTATAAGTTGAAACTTAAAAAAGAACCGGTGGCAATTGGTCATTTGGAACGTTTTGCTGCAGATTATGAGAGAGAAAGCGGTATGGTTTCTGTGCCGGAAATTCAATCTAAAAACGGCGTGAAGGTGGCTGTCGTAGGTTCCGGTCCTGCCGGACTATCGTTCGCCGGAGATATGGCTAAATTGGGCTATTCTGTAACTGTCTTCGAAGCTTTGCATGAAATCGGTGGGGTGTTGAAGTATGGTATCCCTGAATTTCGTTTGCCTAATTCTATCGTTGATGCTGAAATTGTTAGCTTGAGTAAAATGGGGGTAGAGTTCGTGAAAAATTGTATCGTCGGAAAAACTATCTCTATTGATGATTTAAAAGAAGATGGCTTCAAAGGGGTCTTTGTTGCAAGTGGTGCCGGTTTGCCTCGTTTTATGAATATCCCGGGTGAAAACCTTATTGGTGTTATGTCGTCTAATGAATATCTTACTCGTGTCAATTTGATGATGGCAGGGGACGATGAGGCTGATACTCCTGTATTAAAAGGTCGTAAAGTGGCGGTTGTTGGTGGTGGTAATACTGCTATGGACTCTGTTCGTACGGCTCTTCGTATGGGCGCAGAGAGGGCAATGATTGTTTATCGTCGTTCAGAAGAGGAAATGCCGGCTCGCCTGGAAGAGGTGAAACATGCAAAAGAGGAGGGGGTAGAGTTTATGACTTTACATAACCCTATCGAATATATTGGTGATGATAAGGGACGTGTTAAAGCAATGCGTTTGCAAAAAATGGAATTGGGTGAGCCGGATGTTTCCGGAAGACGATCCCCTGTGGAAATTCCTGGTGCAATCGAAGAGATTGAGGTGGATGTTGTGATTGTCAGTATTGGAGTTTCTCCTAACCCGATTATTCCTAATTCTGTCGAGGGATTGGATGTTTCTAAGAAAGGTACTATCATCGTAAATGATAATATGCAATCCTCTATCCCTATGATTTTCGCTGGTGGTGATATCGTTCGCGGAGGGGCTACAGTTATCTTGGCTATGGGGGATGGTCGTGCTGCTGCTAAATCCATGCATGACTATTTGAATAAGTAGAATTTTTGTTATAAAGGGGTCGGTATCTTTTATTGAGAGATACCGATTTTTTTTATGGTAGGTTCTATAAATTTATTTCATGGAATTTTTGAATTTATTTCGAGTGGATCTTAGTTGCCGAAATAAATCAAAAAAAGAACCGAAAAGTTTATCTCTCTCTGCAATTTATATTTTTTAATTAAAAACGGTGAATTTATAGAACTTACCTAAAGTAAATTTTTGAATAAAATGATGTTATAGAACACTTTTTAATAATAGTTTATTTTAGGTTTGGAATTTATTAGTTAAATTTGCATAATTTTTAGAAACGGAGTAGGTTTGAGTGTTGTGGTACAAAATGTTTATTGATGTATTATTGACCAATCGTGATTTCTAAAAAGTTTGACCTTTGTTGGGAAACGAAAGGAAGAAGACAAGGCCATGATTAGATTTAATGTTTAATTTATTATAGGATATATCTTTATTGGTATGAAAGCGTCATTTTCAGATGTTTTTGCTCCCAAATTATTCTCTTGCATGAAGAGTTATGATAAGGGGCAGTTTGTTACCGACCTGATGGCCGGAATTATTGTGGGAATTGTGGCCATTCCGTTGGCAATTGCTTTTGGTATTGCTTCGGGGGTGGGACCTGCAGAGGGGTTAGTAACGGCAATCATTGCGGGGTTCTTTATCTCATTTTTGGGTGGTACAAAGGTGCAAATTGGTGGGCCTACCGGTGCATTCATTGTTATTATTTATGGTATTATTCAGCAATATGGATTGTCCGGTTTGATGATTGCTACCGTTATGGCGGGAATTTTCCTGATTTTAATGGGAGTCTTTCACCTCGGGAGTGTGATCAAGTTTGTTCCTTATCCGGTTGTGGTTGGTTTTACCGGTGGTATTGCTCTTACGATTTTCTCTACGCAAATGAATGATTTATTTGGGTTGGGAATAGAAAAAGTGCCGGCAGATTTTATCCATAAATGGCTCTGTTATTTCGAGAATTTTACTCATATTAATTGGTGGGCTTTGGGTGTTGGTGCTTTTAGTTTGTTAGTGATTATTTTTACTCCTAAAATCTCTAAAAAAATCCCAGGTTCTTTAATGGCCATCGTTATTTCTACTATATTGGTAATTGTTCTAAAAAATTATTGTGGAATTACCTCTATTCAAACAATCGGTGATTTGTATGAATTGCCTTCCGGTATTCCTGCTCCTCGTATGCCGGAGATGGCATTGGGCGAAGGTCAAACCTTTTTCTCGGTTATTCAATCGTTGTTTCCTGCTGCTTTTACAATTGCTATGCTCGGAGCTATCGAGTCGTTATTGTCTGCAATGGTGGCTGATGGTGTGATTGGTGATAGACATAATTCAAATACCGAGTTGATTGCTCAAGGTGTGGCGAATGTTGTTGTCCCTTTCTTTGGCGGTATTCCTGCTACGGGAGCGATTGCGAGAACAATGACGAATATTAATAATGGTGGAAGAACTCCAATTGCAGGTATAATTCATGCAGTTGTTCTTTTGTTGGTACTGCTATTCTTGGGTAAATTTGTAGGGTATATTCCTATGCCTTGCTTGGCGGCTGTTTTGATTATTGTGGCTTATAATATGAGCGGATGGAGAACTTTTGTTTCGCTTTCAAAAGGACCTAAGTCGGATTTTACTGTCCTAATTGTTACCTTTGTTCTAACGGTTATTTTCGACTTGACTATCGCAATTGAAATCGGGTTGCTTTTGGCTGTGGTTTTGTTTATCAGAAGAACAACAGAATCTTCGGTTATTCGTGTTTTCCATAATGAATTGGATCCGAATGATAGTACCGATTATGCTTTACATGAAGATAAATTAATTATTCCTGAAGGTGTTAGTGTCTATGAAATTGATGGACCATACTTCTTTGGTGTGGCGAATAAATTTGATGAAATCATGCAGGATTTGACAGACCTTCCTAAGGTGCGAGTAATCAGAATGCGTAAAGTTCCTTTTATTGATTCTACAGGTTTGCATAACTTGGAAACATTGTGTTTGAATTCGCAAAAGGTGGGAATCAAAATTATTCTCTCCGGAGTTAACGAAAGGGTGCGTGCAACCTTGATTAAAGCGCGTTTGCAAAATGTTATTGGAGAGGAAAATATCTGCTCCAATATTAATGAGGCTTTGGCTAAATCGGCTGAATATGTAAAGTAGTCTGACGGGGTTGATGTGCCTCTAAATTGTTTCGGAAGAGTTGAATGCTATTGTGTGTTCAACTCTTTTTGTTTTATAGGGTTATTTATGGATTGTTTGTGTCGGAGTTGATAGCTGTTTTTTTTGCCCCGATTTTTCCGGTGATTTCTAATTTCAAAAGTTCGATATATCGGTTCTTTAGGATCACCGTAAAATTTCGGTGGGAAAGATTTGAAAATATACTATCTTTGTGGTATGGGACAGCGTAAAAAGAAGATAGAAGATCCGTTAAAATTGTTGTTACCAAGTGTAATATACGATTATTTTGAGTTGGTACATGCCGAGGTATCAGATATAGATGTACATCTTTTTTTAGAAGAGCAGTACATGCCTCCCCAAG
>JAGBVI010000014.1 GCA_017630395.1 Paludibacteraceae bacterium | reverse complement strand
CGGCATCTTTGAGATTCTTTTTAACCTATTTTTATTCTCCTTTTTTGATAATAGTCCACTATTTTCTGCAAAAGAAGAGTAAAAATAGATTTAAAAATCTCTCTCAAATATGCTCGAAATAAAATTTAAACAACTTCTTAAAATCAGCCGAATTATATAGATTTGAAACTATTTTAGCATGTAATCTATTCAGTTTCTTTATCAACTACAAAAATGTTTGGAAACAATAAGTGCCGTCAGAATTTTGCTACTTACTTTTACCAATCGTATCAATGAGTTTAAATGTCTCTCAAATCATTTTATAGAAAAGACCTAAGGTGAATTCTATAAATTCACCATTTATATTTAAGAAAGTATAAATCAAGAGGAGGATGAACTTTTCGGTACTTTCGATTTATTTAGTAACTTAGAAGCTGTTTTAATTTTATTTTGAGCATATTCGAGAGTTTTTTTTATTATTTTTAATTATTTTTTTTGTTAATAGCGGACAACTATCAAAAAAACTATAATAAAATAAGATTAAAAAGCGCCTCTAAAATATCGCAAAGAAGAGTGAAACTCAAAAATTAAAATAAAATTTAAACAGCTTCTTATTGTTCCTCAATCGCCCCCTGTTGTTCGCACACTATCTCTTTTCACTCAGCAAGCAACTTGAAATAGATTCAAAAAAAACTGCGAAGTGATTTGAATCCCCTTATAAAATAGGGTTGAGGCAATTTATCAATAATAGCTAGAACCATCAAAGCAGTGAGTACAGATTTGTTCTTTAGGAAGTCCAATTGCCTCTGTCAAATCTTCGATGGTACTAAATTTTAGAGAATTCAGATTAAATGTGGAGCGAATTTCTTCCACCAACCGATTATATTCAGGAGAATCAGTTGTTTTGTACTTTTCTAAATTTATATCATGTCTACCTTCAAATTTTTGAATTATTCTTCGTGTTATAAGGTCTAAATCACTATTTTTAGAAGCAAAATTTAAAAATTTACAAGGGAAGATGAGTGGAGGACAAGAAATTCTCATGTGTACCTCTTTAGCTCCATAAGAGAATAGAGCGCTTACATTATCAGACAATTGAGTACCTCTAACAATTGAGTCGTCACAGAAGATAACTTTGCTATTATTCAACAATTGCTTATTAGGAATCAATTTCATTTTTGCCACTAATTTTCTGATTTCTTGTGAAGCAGGGGTGAAGCTTCTTGGCCAAGTTGGTGTGTATTTAATGATTGCCCTTTTGTATGGAATACCGCTACCATTAGAGTAGCCAATTGCGAAGCCTATACCGGAGTCCGGAACAGCAGCAACATAATCCGCTTGACAATTATCGCGTTTTCCCATCAAGCAACCTGCACAATGTCTTGCCGCATCTGCATTAATATTTTCGTAGGTACTAACCGGATAGCCAAAATAGACCCATAAAAAGGAGCAAACTTGCATTTGCTTTCCGGGAGCTTTGAGTTGTTCATATCCATCCGCAGTAATTTTAACGATCTCGCCGGGACCTAAGTTATAGCAAGGTTCGTACTCTAAATTATGGAACGAACAAGATTCGCAAGAGACAGCATATCCATCCTCTTTTTGGGCAATTGTCATTGGTAAGCGTCCCAACTTATCGCGAGCAGCGATAATTCCATTTTCAGTCAAGAGTAGGATTGTGCATGAGCCTTGTATTTTTTTATGAACATTCTCAATTCCGGCAACAAAAGAATCCTCTTCCGAAATAAGAAGAGCGATTAATTCTGTTTGATTAATTTTCCCGGAACTCATTTCGGAAAAAGGCATTTTCTTATCCAAAAGTTCCTGACTCAATGCATCGATATTATTGATACACGCAATAGTAACAATTGCAAAACGTCCTAAGTGAGAGTTGAAAATAATTGGCTGAGCATCTGTATCACTAATTACTCCAATTCCGGCGTTGCCTTTGAATTTTGGTAAATTAGGTTCAAATTTTGTTCGGAAGTAAGAGTTTTCAAGGTTGTGAATACTTCTAGTAAATCCTATTTCCTTGTCGAACATTGCCATTCCACCTCTTTTGGTGCCCAAGTGAGAGTTGTAGTCGATTCCGTAGAAAAGATCCATTAAACAACTGCTCTTTTTGATTGTGCCAAAAAAACCGCCCATTTTGATTTATGATTTATAATACTTTTATTTTACTTCGTTTTTTAATTGTTGGTAAATAACCAATGCAGCCCAAGCATCTAATGCCGCATATTTCATTTGTTTGTCTGTCAAGGTCTCCGCCTCCCAATTGGTTAGACGTTGCGACTTTGATATTTTTTTATTAAATACAATTGCGTATATTTTGGATAGGCTATTGTCAGTAATACCAAATTGTTTAACATATTTTTGTAGATCAATAAAATTGTTAGGAGAAAAATTTTGGAGTTTATTAATACCGGAAAAATCGTCTTTTAAAGATAGACCGATTTTCATGATATTTTCATTTTCCATTATTTCTGAGATAATATCAGACAACATGTCAGCCATGTTAATCCGAAATAAGTAGCAAGTTGATAATGTGCTCAATTGAATTAAGCAAACATTATTGATTTTTCCTTTTACAAAGGAGGGTTTAGTTTCAGAATCAAAACCTAAAAGTTTTTGCTCTTTTAATATTTCTAATGCTTTTTTTGCCTCTTCTATAGTTTGCACAATTTCAATTTGTCCATTGAATTCTTCGATAGGCAACTCTGCAATCTCCTCTTTGGTGATGGATGTTTTGAATGTTTTACTCTGTGAAGAAATTGTGTTCATCGTTCTCCTCGTTTAAAAATTCGTCATCTTCAAAATCAGCATTAGAATATCTAACATTATGCAAAGCTCTCAAAGCATTTAAAAGTTTTTGTCCCCAGAAAGATTTAAAATTGTCCAAACAATCTTTTAAAGAGTCATTCATGATGTCAATGTCAGCCGACTGAAAATTGCCAATCATGTCTTTTAAATCTTGGTAAATATCTGCAATATCTTCTGAAATATTAGATAGAATAGGAGTGTCGCTATATTGCATATCCTCAACAAATACATCTAAATATTCATCATATTGCCCTATGACTGATTTTAATTTCGTCTGTAAATATTCGTACTCTTCTTCTGTAACATAGGTTGTCAGTTCTGAGTAGGAGGTGTCATCCATTGAAGGTAAAACAGATGTTTTTAGATAAAGCAAAGATAGTAACTTTGGCATCTTATCAAAAAAAATACCTCGTTCCATTTGTTGACAATTTTCGACAAATGAACAAAACTGCGCAGCCACGGTAACGAACTCTATACTATTTTTGTCATAAACCGGGTGTTGTGGATATTCTTCCCTTTCAGTCATTTCAACCTTGTTAAATTTCATCGCAAAAGTACAAAATTTGAATGAAATGACGAGTAGATATGTTTTTTTTTTAATAAAAAAGGGAAGATTTTTTTATCTTCCCTTTGTATCTTGCTAATAAGCTGATTTTTACATCATTTCTATACTCCTTTTTATAAAGGCGCTTAGAGCCTCTCCTTTTAGCAAATTATTGGATAATAATGCCAAATCTACAAGTTGTCTGACCTCTTTATTTTCTGAGGAGTATTTGCTATAGATTGACTTTTTCTCTGATTTTGCAGATGCAATCTCATCATCTATTTTCTTTATTTCATCTTTCGTTGTTGCATCTAAATCACTATCTTTTTTGTCTCCTTGCAAAGACTTTCGTTGGTTTTCCAATTCGTTTATCTTATTGGTGATTGGTGTTACCTCTTTGTCACATTGTTCTTTTTCGTCTGCTAAAATTCGTTTGATAAGTGGGTGCTCTGTATTGACTACAAAGTTGTAACTATCAGGCATCTCTCCATAGAAGTTCATGCCGGATTGGGCTGCAGACATCTCTTTCATTCTACGCATAAACTCGTTTTGAGTGATATAGGTAGGCTGACTATTGGCAGATAGACTCTCAAATGAAACGATAAAGTTATTTTTATCATTTTCAGGTAGTTGTGCGCTAAAGATGCTTATTAATGCATCTTGTTCATTGGCATTCAAGTCCACCTGTTTTGCATTCTCTTTGGCAATCAATTTTTCAATTACATCTGAGTCAACGCGTGTGTAGCGAATTTTTCCTTCGGATTTTTGTTCTAATCTGCTGATAAAGTGAGAGTCTAATTGTCCGTCCATCAGCAATACATCGTACCCTTTTTCTTTGGCAGCCTCGATGTAGCTGTGTTGTTCCTCTTGATTGGTTGCATAAAGGTAGATGATATTTCCATCTTTATCTTTATGATTTTCACTTACCAAAGTCTTATACTCTTCTAACGTATAATATTTTCCATCTACGTTTTTCAATAGAACAAATGATTCGGCTCTTTCGGCAAATTTTTCATCTGTCAAAATACCATATTCGATAAAGATTTTCAGATTGTCCCATTTGCTTTCAAACTCTTCTCTTTGTTGTTTGAAAATATCTTGTAGTCTGTCTGCTACTTTCTTTGTGATATGGTTGGATATTTTCTTTACGTTTGAGTCACTTTGAAGGTAACTTCTGGATACATTAAGAGGTATATCTGGAGAGTCTATTACTCCATGCAAAAGAGTTAAATATTCAGGTACAATTCCCTCCACCGAATCGGTAACAAATACTTGATTGCAGTAGAGTTGAATTTTGTTTTTTTGAATCTCAAAATTGTTCTTAATTTTCGGAAAGTATAGAATTCCTGTTAAGTTGAAAGGAAAATCAACATTTAAGTGAATATAGAATAGGGGATCTTCGCTATATGGATACAACTCTTTATAGAAATTCAAATAATCTTCTTCCTTTAGTTCGCTCGGCTTTTTAGTCCATGCTGGTTGTGGGTTGTTGATAACATTATTCTCTTCTGTATCAACTTGTTTTCCATCTTTCCACTCTTTCTTTTTTCCGAATACGATTGGAATGGCTAAGAATTTACAATATTTATTTAATAGTTCACTGATTTTGTTCTCTTCAAGAAATTCTTTGTTCTCGTCATCTATATAAAGTACAATATCAGTTCCTCTTTCTTCTTTATTAATTTCTTCTAAGGTATATTCCGGACTACCATCGCAACTCCATTTTACAGCTTTTGCTCCGTCTTTGTAGGATTTTGTAATGATTTCTACTTTCTTTGATACCATGAATGAGGAGTAGAATCCCAATCCGAAGTGACCAATAATTGCGTTGGCATCATTTTTGTATTTCTCCAAAAATTCTTCTGCTCCGGAGAAAGCAATTTGATTGATGTATTTGTCAATCTCCTCTTCTGTCATACCAATTCCTCGGTCAGAGATGGTTAAGGAGCCTGCATCTTTGTTTACTTTAACTTCAACAAATAACTCTCCTAATTCACCTTTGAAATCCCCCACAGATGAGAGCGTTTTTAGTTTTTGAGTGGCATCAACAGCATTGGATACTATTTCACGAAGAAATATTTCGTGGTCACTATAAAGAAATTTTTTGATAATGGGGAAGATGTTGTCTGTTGTTACCCCGATGTTTCCTTTTTGCATAATTATATACGTTTAGTGGGAAGTTTATTTCCCCGATTTATATTTTTATTTTGAGTTACTTCTATTGAAAGTATGCAATTCTCGCTATTCATATAATTGAACAATGTTTAGTTTACATCCGTAAAGATGATTAGTGAATAATTAATTAACTAATCATTATTGTTCTCTTTTGAATACACTCAACATCTATCAAAATAAGTGCCAAAGGAGTGTGTCTGACAAATTGTCATAATTATAAAACAGGATTCTGTTATTTTGTTCGTTTTTTAGCGGATTTGCAATAGGGGATAAGTCCGCATTGTTCGCATTGTGGTTTTCGTGCCGTGCAGGTGTATCTTCCATGAAGAAGCAGCCAGTGGTGGGCTTTTGATAGGATTGTTTGGGGAATGTTCTTAACCAATATTTTTTCGCATTCAAAAGGTGTTTTGGCGTTGTTTGTCAATCCTAAGCGATTAGAAACGCGAAATACGTGTGTATCCACCGGCATTGCCGGTTGGTTGAATGCTACGGCCGAAACTACATTTGCCGTTTTTCTACCGACACCAGGAAGTTCTTGTAGCATTTCAATATTATTAGGTACAATTCCGTCAAAACGCTCCGTCAGCATTTGTGACATTTTATGGAGATTGTTTGCCTTATTATTAGGGTATGAAATACTACTAATGTAGGTGTATATCTCTTGAGGATTACTCTTCGCCATATCCCATGGGGTTGGATATTGTTTGAAAAGCGAAGGGGTTACCATATTCACTCTTTTATCAGTGCATTGGGCTGATAAGATTACTGCTACCAACAATTCGTATGGGTTGGAATAGTTTAGTTCACTTTCGGCCACTGGAACTTCTCTTGCAAACCATTCAAAAATTTTTTCGTAACGCTCTCTTTGTGTCATGCTATGAACAAGAAGTTGTTTGAATTTTATTCGAAAAGGTTTTCTATATTTTTTATTATAAAATTGAAGGTAAGTTCTATTGGTGTGTTCTATAAATTCATTGTTTTAAATTTTAGACGGATAAATCGTCCGGTGGGACCTGGGGGCCCTTTTTGATTTATTTCGGCAATTGAGAAGTTGTTTAAATTTTATTTCGAGCCTATTTGAGAGAGATTTTTAAATTTATTTTTATTATCCTTTTGTAGAAAATAGTGGACTATTATCCAAAAAGAATAATAAAAATAACCTCAAAGATGCCGAAAATATGAGAGTGAAACTCAAAATAAATGTAGAATAAAATTTAAATGGCTTCTTGTAAAATGCCTTTCAAAATCATTTTAATCTAATTTTTAGAAATTACCTTCGAATTTTTTTGTTCAATTCTAACTATTAGAAAGGAAGGTCGCTGGAAGCATCTTCTGCCGGAGCATCATTCCCGGAAAAAGGTGGCGGGGTTGGCATACCTGCAGGCATAGGTTGTTGTTGGATTGGTTGACCTTGTTGAGCCGGTACCACTCTCCATGCTCTGATGTCATTAAACCATCTGCCGTTCCACTCTCTACAATCTATATCAAAACTGATTGTCACCTCTTGACCTTCTTGGATATTAAATTGTTCTATTCTCTCTCCCCACAAATTAAAACACATTTTTTTTGAATATTGTGAATTGGGAGTAAAGTATTCGATAACATAATCTTGTTTTTTCCAAGTTCCATTCTTTCCTTCTCCTTCTTGAATGGGGAGAACAGCATGTATTTTACCAGTCAAATCCATATACGTAATTTTTTTTAAAATTTTCGGTGTAAAGATACGGCTAAATATTTAATAAAAAAATTATCTTTGCGCAGTTTTTGGCGTTGTTGAAAACTTGTCATTAGCAAGAGATACTTTCAATGACATCCTTAGAGGATGATTTTGAATATTATTTAGTTTTGTTTATACAGGCATTTGATGCGTTTAGAGGATATTTAGGAGAGGCTGATGATAATATTCAAAACCATCGCTACAAAACAAAAGTTAAGGTGAGTTCTATAAATTCACCGGTTATAATTTAAAAGTACAAATCGTGGGTTGATAAACTTTTCGGCACTTTTTGATTTTTTTTGTAATTTGCCGATTGTCAGCAGGTCACAGTGTTCGCACTGTTCTTTCTGTCGCTCAGTAATTAGCTCGAAATATTTCAACAATTCCTCGAAATGAAATAATAGACCCACCTTGATTAGTTGTTATGAAGTCAGTTATAAGAGGATGTTTTTTTTCTCTATTGTTAGCAAGTTCAGTTGGTGTTAATGCGGAATCAGTGGCGATTGCAGATTCTTCCCAAGTATCCAATGATAGCGATGGTATAAAGATAGTTCAGGAGGATTCTTTGAATAGGTTGGCAAAACGTCGTTCATTAGAATTTACTTCACCCCAAAAGAATTTTAAGTTTGTTCCGTATGGTTTTATTCGGAACGATTTTTATTATGATTCTCGTCAAAACGTTGAGACTGCTTCCGGTTTGTTTTATATAATTCCGAAAGATGTAAATGAAAACCCCGAAGGTGAAGATTTAAATGGAGTTCCATCTTCCGGCTTTTTGAGTATAGCATCTCGTTTAGGAGTGAGGGTATATGGTCCTCAAGTTTTCAAGGCTCAATCATACGCTCAATTGGAGACAGATTTTGCCGGTTTTTCCGGAAGTACAACCATGTTGCGTATTCGTCAGGCTTTTTGTCGTTTAGATTGGGAAAAGACCTCCTTGTTGATGGGTCAAACGTGGCATCCTATGTTTGGTGAAGTGGTTCCAACTATTCAGAGTTTAGCAACCGGTAGTCCTTTCCAACCATTTAACAGGAGTCCGCAAGTGCGTATCGATTGGAGAGCAAGAAGTGCTAAATTTTACCTTTCTGCGTTGTATCAATTTCAATATTCATCGGTAGGTCCTAATGGTTCTTCTCCATCCTATTTGGTGAATGGCAAAGTTCCGGAGTTGTATGTTGGTTTTGATTGGAGAAAGAATGGATGGTTGTTAGGTGCCGGTTTGGATTATTTACAGATTCGTCCTCGTGTGGTTACCAATGCAGTTGTGGCTGGAAATGAAACAACTATCAAGGTGGAAGAGATGATTGGATCTTGGATAGTAAATGCTTTTATTCAATATGTTTCTCCTAGTAAAAAGTTGTCTATCAAGGCCAAGAGCATCTTTGGTGAGAATATGTCTCATCTATTAATGTTGAGCGGTTATGGTGTGTCTCGTGTAAATGATGATGGTAGTTATGAATATACCAATTTGAAAAATTCCACTTCTTGGCTTAATATTGTTTACGGAGACAAGTGGCAGATAGGTTTGTTTGCCGGTTATATGAAGAATTTAGGTTCTGATGCTAAGCTCATGTCGGAGGAGACAACCTATGTGTTTGGATTTAATAATATTGATTATGTCTATCGTATCTCTCCGATGTTGTGTTATAATCTTAAGCGTTTTTCCTTTGGGTTGGAGTATGAATTGACGACTGCTGCATACGGAGAATTGAATTTGAATACAGGAAAGGTTGACACTCCTCATGAAGTTACTAATCACAGAGCTGTAGGTGTGATTATGTTTAATTTCTAAGCAATTGGATAAGATACATTTGGTTGTACAAGCAACTCAACCACCAGAATACAGTGGTTTCAAATTTAGTTAAACTCACCTTTAGGCGGGTTCTATTTACTTATTGGTAGTTTTGAGTAAATCAGGTCGTAATCGTTGTGTACGTTCAACTGCTTGTTCGTGTTCCCACTCTTCGATAAGTCGTTGATTCCCGGATAATAAGATGTCCGGTACGCGCCAACCATTGTATTCGGCCGGTCTGGTGTAAACAGGTGGAGCTAAGAGGTTATCTTGAAAGGAGTCGGATAGGGCTGATTGTTCGTCGGACATGGCACCCGGAATAAGTCGAACTATTGCATCAGTGAATATGCAAGCTGCCAATTCTCCACCGGTCAAGACAAAGTCACCTACTGAAATCTCTTTCGTAATCAAGTGTTCTCTGATTCGATGATCAATGCCTTTGTAATGTCCGCAAAGGATTATTAAGTTGTTTTTTAGGGACAGATTATTGGCCATTTTTTGGTCGAACACCTCTCCGTCAGGGGAGGTGTAAATAACCTCGTCATATTCTCTTTCTGATTTTAGGTGTGTGATAAGTCGGTCGATGGGTTCAATCTGCATAACCATACCTGCGCTGAAGCCGAAAGCATAATCATCGATTTTACGGTGTTTGTTGAGCGTATAATCACGAATATTATGGATTTGGATATCAACAATACCTTTGTTTTTAGCCCGTTGAATAATAGAGTGATTTAGCGGACTTTCCAATAATTCAGGGACAGCAGAAAGAATATCTATTCTCATGACTTATATACCTATTCGATTGTGGTAAAGAACTATGGTGAGTTTTGAAAAATTTATAAATGTTTAGTGGTGAATTTATAAAACTCACCTTAAAATTCAGAGGAGAAGTGGAATCGAATTTTCGGGAAGTCGCTCTGAGCCATTTGTAGTATATAGCCGGAGTCAGCCAAAAATACGTCTCGTCCCTCTTTGTCAATAGCCATGAATTGATATTTTCTCTTTTTGAATGTTTCCAAGGCTTCTGCATCATCGCTTTCAACCCAACAAGCTTTGTATAAGCTGATAGGTTCCCAGCGGCATTTCGCATTATATTCATGAAGTAGTCTATATTGAATTACTTCAAATTGAAGTTGTCCTACAGTTCCAATAATTTTTCGACCATTGAATTGATTTGTAAAGACCTGAGCAACCCCTTCGTCCATCAATTGTTCTATACCTTTGTTCAACTGTTTAGCCTTCATAGGATCGTCATTTTCGATGTATTTAAACATCTCAGGGGAGAAGCTGGGAAGACCTTTAAAGTGGATATTTTCACCGGAAGTTAAAGTATCTCCAATTTTGAATGTTCCCCCATTATCGGGCAGACCGACAATATCTCCCGGCCAAGCTTCATCTACGGTCTCTTTCTTTTGAGCCATGAAACAAGTAGGATTGGAGAATTTCAACATTTTGTTATGTCGAACGTGTTTATAGTTGACGTTTCGTTCAAATTTTCCGGAGCAGATTTTTACGAAAGCGATACAACTTCTATGGTTTGGATCCATATTAGCATGGATTTTAAATACAAATCCGGAGAAATTCTCTTCGGTAGGTTTTACCTCTCGTTCAATTGTCTGAGTAGGTTGAGGAGCCGGAGCAATTTGGCAGAAGCAATCCAACAACTCTTTGATACCAAAGTTGTTAAGTGCACTTCCGAAGAATACAGGAGCAATTTTCCCGGCCAAGTATTCGTTGACATCCAAATCGGAATAAATACCTTCAATCAATTCAATATCTTCTCTTAACTGAGAAGCATCCTCTTCGCCAATATACTTTTCCAATTCAGGATTAGCGATATCTTCAAATGCCACAGACTCAGATATTTGTTGTTTATTAGGAGTATAAAGATCCAAACGTTTTTCGTAAAGATTATAAACGCCTTTAAATTTATCTCCTTGATTAATAGGCCAAGAAAGTGGACGAACGCTTATGTTAAGTTCTTTTTCCAACTCATCCATAAGGTCGAATGGGTTGTTACCGTTTCTATCCATTTTGTTGACAAAAACAATAACGGGCGTATTTCTCATTCTGCATACGTTCATCAATTTTCTTGTTTGAGCTTCCACACCCTTTGCGCAGTCAACCACTATGATAACACTATCTACTGCAGTAAGAGTTCGGAAGGTGTCTTCTTGGAAGTCTTGGTGACCCGGAGTGTCCAAAATATTGATTTTGTAGCCATTGTAATCAAAAGCCATGACAGATGTTGCAACTGAAATACCGCGTTGTTTTTCAATCTCCATCCAGTCGGATGTTGCCGTTTTCTTAATTTTGTTTGATTTAACAGCACCCGCAATATGAATTGCTCCACCAAACAACAACAATTTCTCTGTCAATGTAGTTTTTCCAGCATCAGGGTGACTGATGATGGCGAAAGTTCGTCTTCTATTGATTTCCTCTATTAGTCCCATTATTTTTTTGTCTGAAAATTTCGTGCGAAGATACGATTTAAAAATGAGATAACCTTAAAAATTTGAAACAACTAGATATAAACTATTGTTTTTTTATTTAAAAATTCAAAACCATTTCTTAATTTTGTAAATCTTTTGAGGCGAGTTTTGTAAATTCGACAGAGGAGGTTTGGATGCTCATTAAGTTTGGGTTGAATATAGACAGATTTTATGGAAGTAGTCTTAAAGGAGGTGACAATAATTGAGAAATAATTAGTTATAAGATATGGATAATAAGAATTTAAAAAAGGGAACTATTTGCGTTCAAGGTGGATGGCAACCAAAGAAAGGTGAATCAAGGGTATTACCAATTTATCAGTCAACAACGTTTAAGTACGACACAAGTGAACAGATGGCTGATCTTTTTGATTTAAAGGCATCCGGTTATTTTTATACTCGTCTTCAAAACCCAACTAATGATGTAGTTGCGTCAAAAATTTGTGATTTGGAAGGTGGTGTTGCAGCGATGTTGACATCTTCCGGTCAGGCAGCCAATTTTTACGCTATTTTTAATATTTGTGAAGCTGGAGATCATTTTATCTCTTCCTCTACTATTTATGGAGGAACTTTCAATCTATTTGCGGTTACAATGAAGAAATTGGGTATTGAATGTACATTTGTAGATCCTGATGCTCCGGAAGAGGAAATTCTTGCTGCATTTCGTCCCAACACCAAGGCCTTGTTTGGGGAGACAATTGCTAATCCTGTTTGCAATGTTTTGGATATTGAGAAATTTGCAAGAATAGCTCATTCACAGGGCGTTCCTTTGATTATTGATAATACATTTCCAACTCCAATTAATTGTCAGCCATTTAAATTTGGTTGTGACATCGTAACCCATTCAACTACAAAATATATGGATGGTCATGCCTCTTGTGTGGGAGGTTGTATTGTTGATAGTGGAAACTTTGATTGGGGTGCTCACAGAGATAAATTTCCGGGAATGACTGAACCCGATCCTTCTTACCATGGATTAGCTTACTACGACTCTTTTGGTAAGGCTGCCTTCATTACGAAAGCAACTGTACAATTGATGAGAGATTTAGGTTCAATTCAGGGACCGCAGAATGCCTTTTTGTTAAATCTTGGTTTGGAGACGTTGCACTTAAGAATGCGTCGTCACTGCGAAAATGCTCAGAAGGTTGCTGAATATTTGGTGAATCATCCTAAAGTGGCGTGGGTAAATTACCCGGGTTTGAAGAGTGATAAGTACTATGACTTAGCACAAAAACAATTTGAAGATGGACGTTCTTGCGGTGTTGTGACATTTGGAATAAAAGGAGGTAGAGAGGAGTCTATTCGTTTTATGGATAATTTGAAATTAGCTTGTATAGTTACGCATGTGGCAGATGCTCGTACTTGTGTTTTGCATCCTGCTTCTCACACTCACAGGCAATTATCGGATGAGCAGTTGATTGAAGCCGGAGTGAGACCGGATTTGATTCGTTTTTCGGTAGGTATTGAAGAGCCGGAAGATATTATTGCTGATATTGAGCAAGCATTGAATGCTTAAAAAACAGAATGCTAAGCTAATTTATAGAATTTTTTTAGGTAATGGCTACTTTTATGATTATACATAGAAGTAGCCAACTTTGTGGATTGTTAAGTAACTAACGAATGGACTTTGTTACAATTTTACTATTGTCAATAGCTGTCGCTGCCGATTGTTTTGTGGTTTCGGTTTCCAATGGAATAGCTTTAAATAAGTTTATTTTTTCTCCTATAATAAAGATGGCTTTTTTATTTGGACTATTTCAAGCTATGATGCCGGTTTTTAGTTGGTTGGCAGGAAAGCAATGTGGCTCATGGATAGAGCCATACGACCATTGGGTCGCTTTAGCAATTTTGTCCTTTTTAGGAGCAAAAATGATATGGGAGAGTTTTGACGAAAATTCAGATTCGGAGAGTGAAGTGGTTTTGCATTGGGGAAGATTGATTATTTTGGCAATTGCAACCAGTATTGATGCGTTAGCTATTGGATTACTTTTTGTAACAGAGGCGACAGAACGATTTATTTTTGCCATAATTTGCATCGGTTTATGTAGTTTTTTCTTTTCATTATTAGGAAATTGGTTGGGTATAAAAATTGGAAATCGAATGCCATTCAACACGGAGCGAATAGCAGGCTCTATTTTAATTCTAATTGGGATAAAAATTTTTATTGAGCACACATTGTTCTAATTAAAAGTAGATAAGTATGTTTAATGGATTGAAGAAAAAGTGGACAGATTTTATGAACAACGAGGAGTTGAAGAATAAAATTTACATGATTATATATGATACAGATACACCTTTAGGGAAGTTGTTTGATGTATTTCTCATCTGTTTTATTTTGTTAAGTGTTTTCATTGTTATTTTGGAAAGCGTTTTTCCTCCATCCTTTAAACCCTATTTGCATGTTTTAGAGTGGGTATTTACTGTGTTTTTTACGTTGGAATATTTGTTGAGGCTCTATTCTGCACCTCGTCCATCGAAATATGCTTTTAGTTTCTTTGGTATAGTAGATTTTTTGGCTACGTTGCCTACTTACCTTTCATTTTTCTTTACGAGTGCCCATAGTTTGTTAGCTATTAGAATCTTGAGATTGGTTAGGGTTTTTCGTGTTTTTAAGTTGTTTTCTTATTGGAGAGAAGGCGAAATCTTATTGCAAGCTCTGAAGGATGGCTCAAAGAAGATTATTGTCTTTTTTGTATTTATAGTTACGTTGGTTGTTTGTTTGGGAACGTTGATGTATATTGTTGAGGGTGGGAGAGAAGGTAGTAGTTTCCAAGATATTCCAACCAGTATATATTGGGCTGTCGTTACAACCACTACGGTTGGATATGGCGATATTACTCCGGTTACAGGAGCGGGTCGTTTTTTGTCTGCCATCGTGATGTTAATTGGTTATACGGTTTTGGCTGTACCAATTGGTATTTTTTCTGCTTCAATGATTTCTGAGCATAAAAAGCATAAAGCGATTCCTTGTCCTCATTGCCACCGTCCCGGAAACGAACATGATGCTGTGTATTGTAAATTTTGTGGTAAACAATTACATGAAGAGGAAAAAGAGGAGTGGGAGGATAAAGATCCGATTATTACGAGTGACGGGGAGATAAAATAACTTTTTTGTTTTTCTCTTATAAGCAAGATAGTTCTTGGAGATATAAAAAAAAACTGTGTCCGATTGGAACACAGTTTTTTTTACCTTTCAGAATAAACTAAATTATTCTGCAGCTGTTTCTTCTGCAGCAGCTTCTGTTGTAGCTTCCTCAGTTGCAGGAGCTTCAGCCTCAGCAGCTTCTTTTGCAGCTTCCAATGCAGCAGCTTCTAAAGCAGCAGCAGCTTCAGCTCTCTTTTGAGCTAATGCGTCAGCTTTTACTTTGTTTACAGCTTGTTCTGCTTCTAAACGTTTTTTAGCAGTCTCTTGTTTCTTTGATGCGTTAGCATTAATCGTTGCTTGATTTTTGCTTTCTTTTTCTTTCATCCAAGCTTCAAATTTCTTGTCAGCTTCTTCCATAGAGAATGCTCCTTTTTTTACACCACCCAACAAGTGTTTTTTCATGTAAACACCTTTTTCACTCAATACATTTCTTGCAGTGTCTGTTGGTTGTGCTCCTACTTGAACCCAATGTAAGGCTCTCTCGAAGTTTAAATCAATAGTAGCAGGATTTGTGTTTGGGTTGTAAGTTCCAATTCTTTCAATACACTTACCATCACGTGGTGCTCTGCTATCAGCTACGACTACGTGGTAAAACGCGTACCCCTTACGGCCGTGTCTTTGCAATCTAATTTTGGTTGCCATTTTTAATAATAATTTAATTTGTTAAACTTCTTTGTCATGATTTTCCCATCAATTCATGATACGGAATCTCAAAAACTCTGCAAAAGTACAACTTTTTTTGTTATTTTCAAAGTTGTAATTGAATTTTTGTGATTGCCTCGTTGCTATTTACGAAGTTGTTTAAAATTTATTTCGAACTGATATGCCTTTTTATCTATAACGATAAATTTATAGAAGTTGCCTAAAATTCTCTTATATCATTGTTAGAAAAATGGAAGCAACTTATAAAAATATTAGAGTCTTCTTTATTAATGAAAGTCCATGCATCTCTGAATGGGAAAGGATTTCTAATTACATGAATATCTCTTGCGGGCGTGTTCCCTTCTACGCAGAGTACAGCCATTTCTCCATCTTCATTCTTAGAAATATCTGCCACCATTACAGCATGTCCATACCCATATTGTGTCCAAGGATAGACAAATATATCTCCAACTTTCAAATCGGCAAGACTCTTTTTCTTGATGTATCTGTGCAACGAGTTGGTGTTACAGTAGGCAAATACGTTTCTCATATATTTTTTGAATGCGTTGCGTGAATTTCCTCCTTGGTAGGTCATCTTCTTTCCGTTGACATTTGTGAATGAAATTTTGTTATAAAGTCCCTTGCTGTAAAGGTATTCTGCCCATAACCTCATGCAGACATCTGCACACTGCTCATCGTTGCTAAACAGAGGCATATCAACAGCAGCATATCCTAAAAATTGCAATGATGCTTCTTCGCCTTTGTATAGTTTTATTTTAGAATCTTTGGGTTTTAATGGGAGGTTTCTTAAATAGTTTCCAAAACTACCTTTTTCTGCAGGGACACGTACATATCCGGAGGGTGTTGGTATGTCTGAAATTTTTTTGTAGTTCTCCGGATTGAAATTGTTTGATATATGCATTAAATAGACTATCCCGACAATAGCAATAATGAATAGTGCTGAAATTGTAGTTTTTAGAAAATTTTTCATGGACAAAAAGTTTTTCTCAAAGATAACTCTACTTTTTGTAAAATAGCAATCTTTTTATTTAAACTTTTAGAAGTTGTTTAAATTTGATTTTGAGCCTATTTGAGAGAGCTTCTAAAATAAATTTGTGAGTTTGCGTAATTTTTTTTATACTTGCGGTCGTATAAATGTTTTACTTAATATAATAGACAATGAATTACAAGTTATTAAAGAAGTTCTTTCTTTTATGTTTTTGGGGCTTTGTTGCAAATTTTGTCCATGCCAATTACCCGTCAGGGTCGCCGGTAGCGTTAAACGGACGATTAAAGGTTGTTGGTACTCAAATGGTAAATGAGTGTGGAAAGCCAGTCCAGTTGAGAGGTATGAGTACCCATGGCCCGCAATGGTTTGGGAATTGTATCTGTTCCGAGTCGTTGGATGTATTGGTCAACGATTGGGGAATATCTCTTTTTCGGTTAGCAATGTATGTAGAGGAGGGGGGATATGTTAAAAATCCGTCACAGTGGAGAAGTTGGATCGACCAATATGTTGATGAATGTGAAAAGAGGGGGATTTATTGTTTGATAGATTGGCACGTTTTAAATCCGGGCAATCCTAATAATAATTTGTCTGCAGCCAAAGAATTTTGGGACTATATGTCGAAGAAACATGGTTCCAAAAAGCATGTATTGTATGAGATTTGTAATGAGCCGAATGGGGTAGATTGGAGTGTGGTGAAAAACTATGCAGAAGCGGTAATCCCTGTTATTAGAGCTAATGATTCTGAGACAATAATTATAGTAGGAACGCCCACATGGAGTCAGGATGTTGATAAAGCATCTCAAAATAAGTTGTCAGGAGATAATATCATGTATACCTTGCATTTTTATGCCGGTTCTCATGGTCAATACTTAAGAGATAAAGGAGATGCTGCGTTACGCAACGGAATAGCACTATTTGTAACAGAATTTGGTACTAGTCATGCCAGTGGAGATGCCAATTACAGTCCGGAAGAGACGCGCACATGGGTAAAGTGGATGAATGAGCGAAAAATCAGTTGGGCTTGTTGGAGTTATGCCGACAAGAATGAGGTTTCCTCCTCTTTGGTGAGTGGATCTTGTAATTCAAGAAATTGGAATAATACCACTGCTTCAGGAACACTTATCAAAGGATTGTTGACAGAGAATTTAATCCCGTTTGAATCATGTTCTTCAGGAGAAAACGGAGGAGGAAATAATGGAAGTCAAGGCGGAGGAAATGAGGAGCCAGAGCAACCTACAGAGCCGGAGCAACCGGAAGAACCAACAGAGCCGGAAGAGCCGGAGCAGCCGATTATTTATCCTGATTTGTCAGAAATATCGGCAGGTAACATATATCGAATTGTGAATAAAAACAGTGGTAAAGTTGTTGTGCTTGGAAATGGTAATAATTTGCAACAAGAGGGTTTGGATGACCAAGCTAAAGGTCAGTTGTTTGCTGTTTCGGCTGCCGATGAATATTATGTTTT
Source organism: Paludibacteraceae bacterium (assembly GCA_017630395.1). Taxonomy (GTDB): domain Bacteria; phylum Bacteroidota; class Bacteroidia; order Bacteroidales; family Paludibacteraceae; genus UBA1181. The sequence goes on along the minus strand of JAGBVI010000014.1, from coordinate 506 downwards.
CACTAATCGACAAAGTTCTAATGTATTATCCAATTTATACAATCCGAATGATGGAGCACCTGTCGTGGCAGAAGAATTGAGTAATTATGATAATCCAAGTCAGAAATGGAAATTGACAAAAGTGGATGGGAATTGGTACAGGATAGAAAACAAAAGTGTCAATAGCGGAAATTCCTGTTTGCAAGTAGAGAATGATGCTCGCAATGATGGAGCCAAGATTGTTCAAGCCGCTTGGGCAAATAAAGATAGTCAGTTGTGGGGAGCGCAATTTGTTCAATCTGCCGACAATACGGGCATCGAAGATAGCAAAAAAACGTTCATGACACTTGCTCCGACAATGATAGAGGAGTCGTTTGTTGTTATTGGAGAACAATATGACAGCGTAGAGTTGTATTCATTAGCAGGTGTTTCTGTGGCTCGATTTGGCAAAGAAGCAGAATATGATATATCCACTTTGTCCGGAGGATGTTATTTTGTGGAGATAAAAAATGGTGAACAAGTAGTTG
>JAGBVI010000104.1 GCA_017630395.1 Paludibacteraceae bacterium | reverse complement strand
TTTAAAAAAAATTTAGAGTTTCACTCTCTTATTTTCGGCATCTTTGAGATTCTTTTTAACCTATTTTTATTCTCCTTTTTTGATAATAGTCCACTATTTTCTGCAAAAGAAGACTAAAAATAGATTTAAAAATCTCTCTCAAGTATGCTCGAAATAAAATTTAAACAACTTCTAAATAAAAATCAACAATATGAAGAAACAGATTATCCATATTGACAATTCTGAAATATCAATTCTTTCTCAGGGTACAGAAGACTATATTTCATTAACAGATATGGCCCATAGTCAAATGCAAGAACATATCATTTTCCGTTGGATGAGTTTAAAAAGTACTATTGAATACATTGGTGAATGGGAGTCTCTTTATAATCCGAATTTTAATTATACCGAATTCGGTACAATTAGAAATGCTTCAGGTAGCAATAATTTTGTCTTATCTGTTAAGACTTGGATTGAGAAAACGAATGCTATCGGTATTGCAGCTAAAGCTGGCAGATATGGTGGTACTTATGCTCACAAAGACATTGCTTATCACTTTGGTATGTGGATTAGTCCTCGTTTCCAATTGTTGTTAGTTAAAGAATACCAACGTCTTCAAGAAGAGAAACAAAAACTTTTAGGATGGACAGCAAAACGAGAATTATCAAAAATCAATTATCATATACATACAGATGCTATTAAACAGAATTTAATACCACAAGAATTGACTCCACAACAGATTTCGCGCGTGTATGCCAATGAGGCTGATGTATTGAATGTTGCATTATTTGGTATGACTGCTAAACAATGGCATGATGCTAATCCTGAACTAAAAGGAAACATTCGAGATTATGCCACAATAAATGAACTTATCTGTTTGTCTAATATGGAGAATCTTAATGCTGTTTTCATTAATGAAAAGATGCCTCAAAGTGAAAGGTTGATAAAACTAAATCAAATAGCTATTCAGCAAATGAAAGTTCTTGAGGACTCTCATAATCGGAACCTCTTAAGATAAATATCAATGAATACATGGACTCGAGATGAAACCGTCGTTGCGTTTAATGTATATTGCAAAATACCGTTTAAAAGCTGTAGTAAAACGCACCCAATGATAATCAAGTATGCAAATATACTTGGTCGCTCTCCAAGTGCATAAATATGAAAGTTGGAAATATTGGACGATTAGATCCCTACCTCAAAGAGCAAGGAATTACAGGATTGATACATGGTGCTAAGATGGAAGAAGAGGTGTGGAATGAATTTTATGGAAATCCTGAATATTTGGCTTATGAAAGTGAAAGATTGATTGCTGAATTTGCAAAACAAAGCATTGAGCAAAGCAGCAATATCGAAGTCGAAGATTTACCTCAAGGTGTTGAACGTGAAATGATTGTACGACAGCGAGTCAATCAATCATTTTTTAGATCGGCAGTAATGAGTGCATATAATTTTCAATGTTGCATCTCTGGAGTGGGAAATCCTGCGTTATTGGAAGCTTGCCACATTGTGGATTGGGTAAAGGATAATAAAAATAGGATAAACCCAAAGAATGGACTTTGCATGAATCCTTTCTTCCATAAAGCTTATGACAAGCATTTATTGACAATTACTCCAGATTATACAATCCTCATTTCTGAAGAATTACTACAGCATACATCTGAAACATTATTCAAGACATATTTAAAAGAGATAAATGGCATAAAGATTTTTTTGCCTGATAAGTTTCTTCCGCAAAGAGAATTATTGGAAATTCATTACAACAACTATAAAATGATTTGATATATGTTTGAAGAATATTTTGTTAAATTATTGGCTTTGGTAGAACGGAGGGGTAAGATTACTGAATTGTTCTATCCCATTGTAATGATATTACAACGAGAAAATATAGCAAGAAATCAAGATGTGGTTTTTCAGACATTAGGAAATGAAGATATAATACGTATTCCAGCATTTGATTTCTTAAAAGAATCAGAATGGTTGTTTAAATCAATTAATGAACATAAAGGAGAGTTTATACTTCTTTATATTGAAACTTTTGTTCGGTATATTTGCACTCATTCATCGAAGGTAAAATCTTCTGATAAGACAGACATTCGAATCATATTGCACGACCGCAGAACAAAAATCAACTCCGAGATGGGATTCAGTATCAAGTCTCAATTAGGCGGTGATTCGACATTGTTGAATGCGAGTAAAGCCACCAATTTTAACTTTAAGGTAATTGGAGTTGATTTCTCGGACGATGAAATAGCAGCAATCAATTCCATCAATCCCAAACGTAATAAAGTTATTGAAAGAGTGAATGCCATAAAGAAGAAAGGCTCATCATTGGTATTCGACAAAGTGGACAATTCCACATTCCGAAACAACCTTGTTATGCTTGATGGCGATTTGCCTGTTATTATTGCAAACTTATTATTGGAACAACTGAATACCGGCGTTTCAACATTGAAAGAATTGGCGGAAAGGATTACAGAAACCAATCCCTTGAAATATGATATAGAGCAGACTTCTCCATTTTATGCCTACAAAATCAAACATCTATTAACTTCGGCAGCATTGGGTATGATGCCGGCAACAGCATGGAGTGGCAGGTTTGACGCCAATGGTGGTTACTTAGTAGTGAAAAAGGATGGTGAAATACTTTGCTACCATTTCTATGACCGCAATAGATTTGAGGATTATTTGTTCTCAAATGCCTATTTGGAACGTTCAAGTACAACTCGCCATGAGTATGCTACTATTGTAAAAGAGGCAGATGGAACATTGTCATTCAAGTTGAACTTTCAAGTCAGATTAAAATAGGGATAGTCATTTAATTCAATTAATCAGAGTCAATGACGATAATTTCCATATTGTACCGATTGGACTAATGGATTTTCTATATTACTTACTCAATTTTAAGTCAAATCTGGACAGATTCTGATTCCACAGAAGATCTGATAATGGATATTTCCATTCAATGCCTCCATCAATTTCGGCGCGGACAGACCGGTATATTTTATTTCCATCCGCTAAGATACAAAATTTCTATCTATGTGTCAGTTAGATGTGTGATAATCGATTATCTGCTACAAAGATATAAAAAGAACTGAAATTGTGTGGGTGATGGAGAAAGATTGTAGGTTGGTATTGATATTTATTGGATGCATTGGACTGTTATGTTTGAAATTAAATCACTACTTTTGTGAATTAGATGAGGGTATTTATCTCTTTCAACTTTTCCATTTGAAATTATGAATAAACAACCGTTGAAAATTTATAAAGCTTCTGCAGGGTCGGGTAAAACTTATCGACTTGCTTTGGAATATATTAAATTGGTAATCAGTAATCCTTGGTGTTACGATAAGATCTTGGCAGTTACCTTTACCAATAAGGCAACCAAAGAGATGAAAAACCGTATCTTGAAGGAGCTATACGGGATTAGTAATAATCTTCCGGATTCGAAATCGATGATTAAGTCTATTTCCGAGGAATTATCTGATAACGAAGCTTTTAATGTGGCTGTTGATGAATTTATCAAGACCGGGGAAGTGGTGAGTTCTCAAGATCCAACTCAATCATTTATCATTGAGCAAGCTAAGAGTGCGTTGTATAATATCCTTCATGATTATAGTCGTTTCAGAATAGAAACTATTGATAGTTTTTTTCAATCTATTTTGAGAAATTTGGCGAAAGAGTTGGGTTTAGGTGCCTACTTGAATATCGAATTGGATGAAAAGTTGGTTCTTTCTGATGCTATATCGGTTTTGTTTGATGAGATAAAGGAGAAAGAGAAAGAACATTTGCTTAGGTGGATTACAAATTATATGAAAGAGCAAATTGAGAGTGGAAAACCTTGGAAAATTCAATTTTTACTCGAAGATTTTGGGGAAAATATTTTCAAAGAGGAGTATTTGAGGTATAGTGCGGAGATTGATAAGAAGTTGGAGGACCATCATTTCTTGAATGAATATAAGAAAAGACTTGCTTCGATAAAAAAAGAGAAAATTGATGAGCTTGAGAAGATTGCTACTGAGATAAAGGGAAGTTTAGAGAATAATGGTTTGGGCGAAACTTCTCTTTCTTATGGGAGTGCTGGTGTGTGGGGGTACATTGTGAAGCTCTCTTCTCTGAAGGATACGAAGGTATTGACAGACGAAACTCCCAAGAGAGTTCTCGATTGTATCAATGAAGCTGAAAAGTGGATAAAAAAAGATTTTAGGAATGAGTCGGTACTTTCTCTTATCAGAAGTTTCATTCCAAAATTGGTGGAATTAGATGAGTTGCGTAAAAAGAATAGAGAGGAGATAATTGCTTGTGAACTTATTGGTAAAAATATTAATAATTTGGGATTGCTTCATGATATATCGAGGTTAATCCATCAAATCAACAGCGACAGAAATACTTTTCTATTGGCCTATACCCCTACATTGTTATCGGAGATGATAAAGGAGAGTGACGCTCCTTTTGTTTACGAGAAAATTGGTAGTCATATAGAACATATAATGATTGATGAATTTCAAGATACAAGTGTCACTCAGTGGGATAATTTTAAGCCTTTGATTAAAGAATCATTGTCTCACGGAACAACTCTTATTGTTGGTGATCCCAAGCAGTCTATTTATCGTTTCCGAAACGGAGATTGGAGAATATTGGGCGAGATTAAAGATAGTTGTGATTTAGGTTCTCTTACACAAGTAAAAACTCTTGATACCAATTGGCGAAGCGAAAAGGTGGTTGTGGATTTTAACAATAATGTCTTTTTGGAAAGTTTGAATGTTTTGGAGAATGTGGAAGGCAACTCCGGTCATCTTTTAATGCAGCAATTGAAATCAGCATACAGTGATTGTGAGCAAAAGTGTATGCGTGGTACTCATGAGCGGGGAATGGTAAAGGTAAAATTTGTTGAAAAAATCAAGGGTGAAGAGTCTCTTATGTTGCAGCAATTGGTTGACGAAATTTATGAATTGGAGTTGGCAGGGGTGAAACCGAATGAAATCGCTATTTTGGTGAGAACCAACAAAGAGATTCCGAAGATTGCTTCCTATTTTGCTTCTATAGATAAAGAGTTGTACCCTAATGGTAATTTTGATTTGGTATCTGATGAGGCTTATTTGCTTAAATCTTCTTCTGCCGTAGAAATTATACTAAATGTTTTGCGTGTTATTGTTGCTCCTGAGAGTTTGATCGATAAATTGCATTTGTTTCATTCCTATAAAACGTTCGTCGAAGGTTGTGACGTAGAGAAGGTTTTAAAGATGAGATGGGAAGATGATGCTGATTTTAACGAGATGCTTTCTCGTATCGGCACAATTGCTCATTTGCCTTTGTATGAGTTGTTAGAAGAGGTATATAGGCTCTTTTTAATGAGGTTTGACGGAGTTGATTGGCAAGCTAAAATTGATGGTCAGGATGCTTATTTATGCTTCTTTATGGATAAGGTAAGTGAATATTTGGGAAGAAATTCTCCTGATATATCTTCGTTTCTTCGGTATTGGGATGAGTTTTTGTCTCGAAAGAGTCTTCCTTCTAATGGCAGTGTGAGCGGTATAAGAATACTTTCTATTCATAAATCGAAGGGATTGGAATTTCATTCTGTTCTAATTCCGTATTGTAATTGGAGTTTGGAGAGTGAGGTGAAATCTTATACAAAGTGGTATAAAACAGGCGATAGCGAACCCTATAATCAAATTCCTATTTTGCCAATAGAACATCAGAAGAAGGTCTCTTTATCGATTTTTAAAGAGGAATACAACGAAGAACGTATTCAAAATTTAGCGGATAATTTAAATATCCTATATGTTGCCTTGACGAGGGCAGAAAAGAATTTAGTTCTATTGCCTTATTATGATCCGGAAAAGGTTTCTGGTGCAAGTCTTACAAATGTATCTAATTTACTTATAAATATTTTGACAGGTTCCGATGTTTTTTCTTCTGACTTTTCAGTGGAAAATATGATTTATCAACGTGGGACTGTTACTCTTTCTGAATCGGACAAAAAAGAGAAATCTTCCAATCCCTTTGACCCGGTAGGTGATGAAGTGTTTGTTGAATATTATAGTCATAGGCAGAAGGCGCGGTTTAAACAATCTATCAAGTCGAATCAATTTATAGAAAATTTAGATGAAGAAAATGATGTGAGTAATGATTATTTAGGCAGAGGAAGATTGTTGCACTATCTTTTTTCTAATATAAAGACCATTGATGATGTGCCATCTGCTGTTGAAAGATTGTTTATAGAGGGGGTGATTTCTACGGATGAAGAGCGTGTTAAGTTATCTTCTTTTGTCACTGAAAAATTGCAGACTGATATAGCAAAAGAGTGGTTCAGACCTGGATTGACTCTCTATAATGAGTGTAGTATTCTTTTTCGTGACGAGAATGGCGAGTTGCAGAGTCGTCGTCCTGACCGTGTAATAAAAGAGGGTAGAAAGATGACTGTTATTGATTTTAAATTTGGGAAACCATCTCCGAAATACCAAAAACAGATTGATGAATATGTTGATTTGTTGACTAAAATGGGATATGAAGCTCAGGGGCATATCTGGTATGTTGGTGTCCCTGATGAGATTTAAAGCTACCTTCATGAATTTTAAAAAATAGAAATATGAAAGTTTATTCTTCTTCAGATCGTTTGATTGGTCATACCCCTTTGTTGGAGTTGAACCGTATCGAAGCTAAATTTCAATTACAAGCAAAGATATTTGCAAAATTAGAATCTTTTAATCCTGCTGGAAGCGTAAAAGATCGTGTGGCTAATGCTATGATTGCAGATGCAGAGCAACGAGGTGTTTTGCGTGCTGGCGGAGTGATTATTGAGCCAACATCAGGAAATACGGGAATTGGATTGGCCTCAGTTGCCGCGGCAAAAGGGTATCGAATTATTATTGTAATGCCTGATACAATGAGTGTAGAACGTCGGTTGCTAATGTCTGCTTACGGAGCGGAAGTTGTTCTTTCTGATGGTTCCAAAGGGATGAGTGGTGCAATTGCTCTTGCAGAGGAGTTGGCTAAAACTATTCCGAATAGTTACATCCCTAATCAATTTTCTAATCCCATAAATCCGCGGGTGCATTTTGAAACAACCGGTCCTGAGATTTGGGAAGATACAGATGGGAAGGTAGATCTGTTTGTGGCAGGTGTTGGAACGGGAGGGACAATCACCGGAGTTGGGAAGTACCTTAAAAGCATGAATTCTCAGATAGAGGTGGTTGCAGTGGAACCTAAGTCGTCTCCGGTTTTGAGTGGAGGTGCGCAGGGTGCGCATCAAATACAAGGCATTGGTGCCGGATTTATTCCCTCAATCTTAGATACAAATATTTATGACGAGGTGATACCTGTTGCCAATGAAGAGGCTTTTTCATCGGCCAGAAGTGTTGGAAAATGTGAAGGAATATTGGTGGGCATTTCCGGTGGTGCAGCGTTGTCTGCTGCGATAGAATTGGCAAAAAGACCATGCAATAAGGAGAAAAACATTGTAGTATTATTCCCGGATGCAGGAGATCGTTATTTGAGTACTCCTCTTTATAATGTTGACTAGTAATTTTTATCAATTCTTGAAATAAAAATTCCCCGCTCTTCAGAGAAATAGTCGGGGAATTTTTATAGAAGTCGACACCACTTATTATTCTACTAATATTTTGTCTCCGATAGGATATTTTACCTGATAGGAGAATGTTAATTTTTTCACTTCGTGAGCATCCAAATTGAGATTCCAAATTAAGCTACCTGTTTTAGGATTAACAGTAGCAGAACCGGAATTTAATAATTTTACCTCAACTTCGCTATCATTGGAGAGTGGATATTGATCTTCCAGAGTGATAGCTACAGGTACATTTTTATTGTTCCATACTGTGATTTCCCAAGTTCGAACTTCTTTTTGGGACGAAACCATAAATTGCTTATTTGATTTGTTTAGTACCTTTTCTCTGCTCACTTTAATCTCTTTGTCTGATCCTATATGAAGGTCTAATGTATCATTTAGAGCATTGGTTACAATCATTGCTGTTCCTTTGAATTCATTGTTCATGAAAATATGAGCCGGACCATCTAACAAAGAATATTGAGTCCAATCAGGAATTTTAGCTGTTAAGTGGATTAATTTATCCTTCTTAGGGAAGCAGATGTATTTGTATTCTGATGGGATAACATACTCTTTAATCAATACGTTGGTAGATTGATTAGAGGACTTAATTGTATATTTGTTATCAACAGTCAAGATAAAATCTTGAACACTCAATGCGCCGGGAACGATACCTTCCATCACCTTTTGAGTGAAAGAATTATTTATAATTTGTTTTCCTGCACCTGAGGTATTTCCATCCATGATTTTTTCAATTGGAGCACTGATATTGTATCCGATATTAATGTCTAATGCTTCTATATCTGAGGCTTGACTCTCTTTTGCTTTGGCTAATGTTACATTTAGCACACTTCCGATTCCGGGTTCTAATTTGAAAATTTGATTTTTGTATCCTAAATAGGAGAAAACCATGGTTGCAGTATCCGGAACACTGATGCTATATGCTCCATTCTCATCGGTAATCGCATAAGTGTCGCTACCTTTGACATTGATGCACGCGTATTGCAGTGGTCCGCGAGCATTGCAAACTATACCGCGAATATTCTTCTTGAATGTATGTTTTGGAAGAATTTGAGCTGATTTTGTATCTTTATTGATGGCTCCGATGATAGAAGGTGTTTGTTGTTGTGTGACGTTGGGAGATGTTGGGTTGATATTAGAAATGCGAAGGGTCACATCATTCCAATCTTCCAATGAGTTTTGGTGCACAAGGGCTTTGTATGACATCTCCAACGGGGATTTTAATGATGGGATTCTGACGTCGTAGAAAGGAGTCCAGCCTGCATCTGCAACAAAGTAAGTTATATCTATCTCTGCGTGTTGATCGGACTCGCAAGATACCAAAATTTGAAGTTGCCCCGAATACTCGTTGGCCATTTGGTTCAAGGCAATTTGTTTTTGAGTTTGGTCTATGTACCTCTGTGAGAACTCTTTTTTCTTTTTCTCTAACTGTAGTTGAGAATTTTTGATGTTGACCAAGCTCTGTTTGTAGTATTTTGCCATTTTGTCAAGTTCATTGACTTGTAGTCCATTGTTTCCTTTTATGGAATTGTTGGCAACCAAGAAGTTCCACTCCTCTTTCAATATTTCCAACTGATTGTTTATTTGAGCGATGGAATCTTTCAATTTGTCCGATTCTGTTGTAATATCTTGCAATTGTTTCAAAGTATTATCACGTTTGGCAAAATCAAATTCGTGATTAACAGATATCAATTTTACCTTTTCGTTATTTACCTTTACCAAAATACCGTTGGGGTCGATAGAGGGGGAGAGCCCTTTGATGTTTAATGTTGTAGTTCCTGCTTTTAAAGAAGCATAGGCATCCCGTTCTACAAAAGCTCCCGATTTAAAAACGGTAACTTGATTGATTTTTGATTGTATGCTCTGGGTATTTGCAAAACAACCGCATGAGAATGCGAACAGAGCAATTGCAGATAAAAATAATCTCTTTCTCATTATTCTTTTTTTTAGAAGTTGTTTAAATTTTATTTCGAGCATATTTGAGCGTGATTTTTAAGATTATTTTTATTATTCTTTTGAAGTTAATAGCGGACTATTATCAAAAAAAGAATAGTGAAAAATAGCTTAAAAAGCGCTTCAAAGATGCCGAAAAAAAGAGAGCGAAGCTCAAAATCAATTTTATAATAAAATTTAAACAGCTTCTTACGATAGACCGAAAAATTTTGGATATGATTTTGAGACCTCTTCTATAAATTGTTAGCTATGACCCCTTTTGCTTCAATTTGTGGAGCGAGTCCCAATTTGCTTCTACCTCTACTTTCCCAACACGAGAAGCAAAGATAGTTTTTTTCTTTAAATATGGTTGTTTTTTTTTAAAAAAAAGGTGATATTGTTGTTTTTCAAAGAAATTGTAGTAACTTTGCCCCCGATTTTTAAACAATTTAATATTAAGTATTATGTATTTAGATGCTGCTAAAAAGCAAGAAATCTTCGGTCAATACGGAAAGTCTAATACCGATACTGGCTCACCTGAGGCTCAGATAGCGCTATTCTCGTACCGTATTAACCATTTGACTGAACACATGAAGTCAAATAAGAAAGATTATACGACACAAAGATCTTTGAAGATGTTGGTTGGTAAACGTCGTCGTATGTTGGATTACTTAAAGGAAATTGATATCGAAAGATATCGTGCTATTCTTAAAGCATTGAACCTTCGTAAGTAATTTAGCGAAAAAAAAGAAAAAAAGCTATCCATCCATTCGGGTAGCTTTTTTTTATGGTGATTTTCATTGTGCGTTGTCGGATTTGTATGAAGAGACTTCTTGATTACCACTCAACACCTACTTTGAAAAATAGATTGGGAATTTCTGCTGTAAAATAGCTCTCGCTATATGTTTGATTATTCCAAAAATAGTGATTAACTATGTGGTCTATGTGGGTATTTAGTCCTACTGAAAAATCTATTCCAATGGCATTTTTTAAGCTTTTTGCCGGAATGTTTATTCCAAATGATTGCGAAAGGTAGCAACATTGAAATTCTAAATATTCCGCGCCAACTCTAAAATCCAGATAGGGAGCCACCCTCTTTTTCATAAAATCACTTCTGAGACAGATGAAATTGTATAGCGTTTTTTTGCTATCGCTGCTAAAGTCTCCTAATCCGTCAGTTCCTATTCCTACTCCTATAAATAAGTAAGATGGAATCACTTGGAGACCATGCGTCGTCGATAGGGTTATCCCATTTGTTTCAAGTCCGATTGTGCCTCCAAAATCAACCATTCCTCTGTAACCTTTCTCCAACAAGTTTTTAGCCTCGGTTGAGGCTTTTGTATCTTTGCTATCACCATAAATTTCTATTGAACATAGAAATAGTGTTAAGACAATAAAGGGCAAATATAGAGCAAGTTTTTTCATATTTTTTATTCCTAAATATCTATAATTCTTCAGTATTTTCTATCAAGTTGATTTTTTAGGGAACTAAAAATTATTTAAAAAATCACCATTCAAGGCCAATTTTAAAATAGGGCATAGGAATAAATTCCGGAATTGAAAATCCACGTTCTTGAGGTCGTGGAGCTGAATCATCTATCTCTTTATTTGTACTCTCTTTTGTAAATCCAAAATAGCTTTCAAATCCAAGAATAAAGTCTATTCCTATTATGTTATTGGATTTTTTTGCTGGGACATTGATTCCAAATGCTTGTGAAAGGTAAAGACCTTTATAATATATGAATTCACCACCTACACGAAAATCTAAATAGGGAGCCACTCTCTTTTTCATAAAATCACTTCTTAAGCATACGAATGATGACAATGGGGCTTTTTCGCCCAAATCAGCTAACCCATGAGTATCGATGCCCAATCCAATAAACAAATATGATGGAATTACTTGGTATCCATGAGTGGTGGAAACCGAAAAATATGGCTGCGCCCAGTTGGCACAGATTCCCAAATCAACCATTCCTCTGTAACCTTTCTCCAACAAATCTTTACCTTGTAGAGAAATGCAAGAGAAGAGAGTAATAATTATAGGTAAAGTTAACTTTTTCATACTACCTTATTTTTTCAAGTGTGTCATCTAAATATTTAATTATATCACCCGGTGCGTGTTTTGTTATTTCTCTGATTTGATCTATGCGAACATTTAGTTCTCTGTTTCTTCCGACATAAACTGCATAAATATCAGATTTTGCAGTTGGTGCAAGACGGGATAGAATACTATCTTGTGCTTGCGGTGGAATTTTTATGAACTCTTCTGCCTCAATGGACGTAATAAATTCTAATTCTCTGCTACTAATCAAGAGCTGAAATTGTATTGGATTGCCGGATGTGTCTTTCCCCATGAATTTATTATTCTCTATGTAATAAGGATCGTATGTACAGCACTCTCCACTTTGACTTTTTGCTACCCGATAATCAGGGTCCGGTTCACCATAGAATGCTGCTTTTAGTGTCGAATTTTTCTGCAAATCTACATTCTTAATTACATGCAAATAGGCAATCTCTTCAGGAATAAATTCTTCATCATATAGTTCAAGAGTATTTTCCTTGCAACCGATTAGAACTAGCAAAAAGAGTAATATAGTGAACGTTAAGTGTTTCATTGTTTTTTACGTCATTATATTTACAAATAAAAACAATAAAAACAATAAAAACAATAAAAAATGTTTTAGGGAGAGTTCTTATATATGAAAAATAGAGTTGTTTGCAACCGAGATGGTGCAGATTAAAATCCTATAGGTATGTTCTGTAAATTTACCGTTGTTTCGGGTGCCAATCGTTGATAGGAGGGTAGTGCTGGTAGTTTGTATCGAAGTTTTGTGAGCTACGAAAAATCTTGTTGATTATATCGGTGGTCTCTTTGATGTTTTTTATAAAAAAAGGTTAGCGCATCAAAATGTGTAAATACTTTGATATTCAAAGCAATCTGCACATTTTGGTGCGCTATTCCTTATCTCTTAAGAAAGACTGATTATCTTCTTACTGCAGCCTCGTCAGAAACTGTAAGTTTCTTTCTTCCGTGAGCTCTACGAGAAGCTAATACTCTACGTCCATTAGCAGTAGCCATTCTTGAACGAAAGCCATGCTTGTTCTTTCTTTTTCTGTTTGATGGTTGAAATGTTCTTTTCATTGCCGTATTCTTTTTATTATTTTATTTCTTTTACTTTGTTTTGAGGTGCAAAGATAGAACTTTATTCTGCAATTTCAAAATAGTTATTAACTTTTTTTTCTCTCTCCATCTTTTTATACTCAAATATACTTATTTAATTTACTGATAATAACGTTGTTATCTATATTATTTAAGCAAGGGTAATTTCCTTTTAAGCAAGGTTTATTTCCGTAAATAGAGCAAGGTCTGCAGGCTAAGTCTAACTGGACAGCATCTTCCGGATCTTGCTGATAACCATAAAAACCGGCAAAAGGGTGGGTGGCTCCCCAAATGGATACTGCAGGTGTCTTCACCAAGGAGGCAAAGTGCATATTAGAGGAATCCATGGAAAGAAGTGCATCACATTGTTGCAATATTTGTAATTCCTCTTGAATATTGTATTTCCCTGCAATTGAAATGGTATTAGGGTAGTTCTTGGCCCATTCTTCCAATTTTTGTTGTTCGTTTTTTCCTCCCCCGAAAAGAATGATTTTTGTGGATGTATTGCGAGTGTAATGTTGGATAAGTTCTTCCATTTTGTTCAATGGAAAAATTTTTCCTTGGTGCTGTGCAAATGGGGCAATAGCCAACCACTTTTCTCTCTTTTCGCCCAATACATTTTTTATGGTTGGAGAAAGAGATATGGTTTCTTTATACAATCCTTCGAAGGATGTTTTTATCGGATACCCTGCCCGAATAAAAGTCTCCTCGTAGCGTTGTATGGTGCTTTTTAAGGGTCTTAATTCTTTTCTCTCCTCTCTGGTTAATGCTTTTTTTTCTTCTCTTCCTTTATCTATTTTGAAGATTGGTACACCGGAGAGTTTAAACAGAGTTCGTAAAAGTTTGCTTCGCAGTACGTCATGTAAATCAATCACACAATCGTATTGTTTTTCTCTTTTTAGCTTTTGGAATAATCTCCATATCCCTCCGACATCTTTGTATTCCTTTTTTGTATCGACAGGGAAAAAAGTAAGATGAGGAATTTGTTCGAAAAGAGGTGCAAATTTGGGAGATGAGAGCATAGTTATCTCAACGTCAGGATTATTTCTTGCGAATGAGTCGATAACCGGAATCGTCATGGCTACATCCCCCATTGCAGATAATCTTATGACTAAAATATGCTTTTTCACTTTTTCTGATATAGGATTGGATTCAAATTCGGGTCGTTGTACATTTTCATTTGTTTGTACACCTTCATATATCTATCACCATTTTCTATATCGGTTAAAAGTTGGTCGATAGCAGTAGAAAGATCAGTTCTTTGTTCTAATAGGACTGCTAATTTTTCTTGACAAGCAGCTTTATGATCTTTGTCTGCATCCTCTCTTTCTGCCTCAATTTGCATGTGGTAGATTTTCAATGCTAATATAGAGAGTCGGTCAATAGCCCATGCCGGACTCTCCGTATTGATAACTGCTGATTGTTTTATTTTCGTATCCTTATATTTTTCAAGGAAGTAACTATCGATGCGTTCCACCAAGTCTGTTCTATCTTGGTTAGATTTGTCAATACGTCTTTTGATAGCCAATGCTTCAATCGGGTCGATTTCCGGATTTCTGATAATGTCCTCCAAGTGCCATTGTACTGTGTCTATCCAATTTTTTAAGTATAAAATATTTTCAATGGTCATAGGTGCAAACGGGTTATTAATAGCTGCATCTACATCATCAACCTTGTGGTAATCATTCACCACGGCATCAAAAATCTTGTTAGCGTCTTGACTGAAATTCATACGATAAAATTTTATAACTTTAATCTGTTGGCACTACAACGTTTTTATCCGTGTAATGCAGATATAACTTTTCCTCTTTGTATATCGCTTGCAAAGATAAGAATAATTAACGAAATGATGGATAGATTGGTATAGAATGTTTTCATTTTTAGGTTTCTTGTAAAGAGAGGTACGTGTATGAACTCGGAATAAATTCAAAAATTCCAGAAATAACGTGTAGAAACCATAAAAAAATGGCCATATCAAAAAGATACAGCCATTATTGTTTAAAAAGAATGTTCTTATTCTACAGGGTAACCAGCTTTCTCCCACGCACCAAATCCACCGTCCAAAAGGATTGTATTATTTTTCCCCCAATCACAAGCAATTATACCTGGAAGGACGTTTCCGTTAACTCCCCAAGAGTCAGAACCTCCGTAAATAAAAATTTTCTTAGTTGTTGAGAATTGTTTTTTTACGTTTTGGAAGTACTCAGAGTCTTTGACTAAGTTAGCGGTAGCAACCGGCATTGAGATAGCTCCCGGGATGTGGCCTTTGGCATACTCTTCTGCAGAGCGATAGTCCAAAATTTGTGGAGCGCTCTCTTTTCCCATTGCATCAACAAAGTTTTCTACTCCTAATTTGTTGTGAGCACACAATTCTTCTTCTCCACCACCATCTTTTTTGCAAGAGCCTAAGCATACGGCTGCGATTAAAACTGCAAATAATAATTTAAATTGTTTCATGTTTATGACCTCCTATTATATATTAATAATTAGTTTGATATATCATGGGCAAAGATAAAAATAAATTTTATTTGCTGTCAATAATTTAAGCAAAAATTTATTTCATCAAATTGTTATCCATGTAATCCAGGGATTAATTTATGGTTGTTGCCATTAATGTTTTACCTCCACTTTTTTTGTTTCCGGCAGAAGTTCATTACGGTTGTCAACACTCTTTATCACGTTATCAGCCAATTGAGCAAATGCGCTTCCCATGATAGATTCTGAATTACATGCTACAGGTGTGCCGTTGTCGCCACCCTCGCAGATGCTTTGTACTATTGGAATTTGTCCTAATAAAGGAACTCCCATTTTTTCTGCCAATCGTTTTCCTCCCTCTTTCCCGAATAGATAGTATTTGTTTTCCGGTAATTCAGCAGGTGTGAACCAAGACATATTTTCAACCAATCCTAAAATAGGTACATTTACTTTTTCTCCGGTAAACATACTGATACCTTTTTTGGCGTCTGCCAAAGCAACTTCTTGCGGAGTTGTCACTACGATTGCCCCTGTGATGGCTACAGATTGTACCATGGTTAGGTGAATGTCACTTGTTCCGGGAGGTAGATCTACGACAAAATAATCTAATTCGCCCCAATTGGCATCCGACAATAGTTGTTTAAGAGCATTACTAGCCATTCCACCTCTCCAAAGTACTGCACTATCTGGATCGACAAAAAAACCAATAGAGAGCATTTTTACTCCAAACTTCTCTTCGGGACGAATTAATTCTCGGCCGTTTACAGGTTCCAAATAGGGGCGTGCATCCTCTAAACCAAACATTTTAGGAATAGATGGTCCGAAAATATCAGCATCCAACAATCCTACCTTGTATCCTTTTTGAGCCAAGGCTACGGCAAGATTTGATGATATTGTTGATTTGCCGACTCCACCTTTCCCAGAGGAGACTGCAATAATATTTTTCACCTGAGGTAATAATTTATCAGGAGGTGGAGGGAGTTGAGTCTTGTATCTTATATCGATATTTCCTTTGATTTCCGCCTCTTCGCTTACGTATGTTAAAATAGCCTGTTCGCAAGCTTTCACCAAAGACTTTGCGAATGGGTCATTAGGTTTTTCCAAAAGTAGAGAAAAAGAAATTTTGTTGCCGTCGATGCGAATATTATCATCAATCATTTCGGCAGAGACGATGTCTTCTCCCGTACCGGGATATCTAACATGCTTTAAAGCATCAATAATAAGTTGAGGGTAAATAGCCATTTCTTTTTTTATTTTTAACGATGAATTTGTAGTACTCTCCTTTGTTATTAGCAATGTAAAGTTTTTTTATTGCCTATACATTAGATAATTCATTTTCGATGATATCCTCCATCACTTTTTTTATCTCTAATCCTGCAGCCGCAATTTGTTGTGGAATGAAACTAGTGGCAGTCATTCCCGGAGTTGTATTAACCTCCAACAAATTGATTTTATCTCCTTGGGTGATGATATAATCTACTCGGATGATACCTTTAGCACCAATGATGTCATAGATACGAGAGGTGAGAGCTTGCACTTCAGCAGTAAGTTCGGGAGACAATCGAGCAGGAGTAATTTCTTCAACAGAACCATTATATTTGGCATCGGTATCAAAAAATTCATTTTTGCTTACCACTTCAGTGATAGGGAATACGGTTGAATTATCTTTAGTTTTATAGACACCGCAAGTAATCTCAGTGCCCTCCATAAATGATTCGATGATAACCTCGTCGCTCTCCACCAAAGCCGCTTCGATAGCCGGTTCCATCTCTGCATTGCATTTTACTTTTGAGGTCCCATAACTGCTGCCACCGCCATTAGGCTTGACAAAGCAAGGTAGTCCCAATTTTTCGATGATGCTTTCGGTTGACATTTTTTTCCCTTTACGGAGGAGAAGAGATTTTGCGATAGGAATCCCGAAACCACTTAGAAATTGGTTGCAGAAAAATTTATTAAAAGTGAGAGCTGCCGGCAAAACACCGCAGCAAGAGTAAGGCATTCTAATCAAGTCAAAGTAGCCTTGCAATTTTCCATCTTCGCCTGGGACTCCATGTATGGTAATGTAGGCAAAATCGAAGCTTAAGCGTTTGCCGGATTCAATAACAAAAGAAAAATCATTCTTGTCAATAACATATTTTTTACCTTCGCAGTCAACACTCCATTCTGTTCCAACAATGGTAACGATGTGACACTCATATTTATTTGCATCGATAAACGAATAAAGTCCGGCGGCACTACGAAGTGAGACTTCCAATTCAGATTGGTCTCCACCGGCAACAATTGCAACTCTTTTTTTCATTATCTATAATAAGTTAAAAACTACAACAATTCAGCAATCACTTTAGGGAAAAATTCATACTCCAATTTATGAACTTTAGCAGCAATCTCTTCCGGAGATTCGGTAGGAAGAAGTTCGCATTTTGCTTGAAAGATAATTTCACCTTCGTCTAAGTTCTCGTTGACGTAATGGATTGTAATTCCACTCTCTTTTTCGTTAGCTGCAGCCACAGCTTCGTGTACCTTCATGCCATACATTCCTTTCCCTCCGTATTTAGGAAGAAGCGAAGGGTGGATATTAACAATCTTCTTTGGGTATGCCTCGATAAGTTCAGAAGGAACTTTTAGGAGGAATCCTGCAAGAACGATTAAATCAATTCCCTCATTTTTCAACAAATTTAATATTTCTCCATTAATCCATTGTTCTTTTGTGAAAAAAATGAACGGAATGTTTAGTTTTTCTGCGCGATTTTTTACGAAAGCATCAGATTTATTTGACAAAATGAATGGGAAAATTACATTTTTTTCGTCAGAAAAGAATCGAATTATGTTTTCTGCGTTAGATCCGGAACCGGATGCAAAAATTGCTACTTTTTTTATCATAATTTTAATTGTTTAATTTTCAGCGTGTTATAATTATTAAAAAAATTAACAAAGGTTAAAATTACGCACTTTTCTTTATTTTTGTGCAAATTTATAAAAATACTTACAAAAAAATTGTTGTAATATCGTTAAAAATGTGTTCCTTTGCGGTCACAAAAATAACACTAAATTATTAACTAAAAAATTAAGATTATGTCAGAAGTAGCATCAAAAGTTACAGCTATTATTGTAGACAAATTAGGAGTAGAAGAATCTCAAGTTATTCCAGAAGCAAGTTTTACTAATGATTTAGGAGCAGATTCTCTTGATACAGTAGAGTTGATTATGGATTTTGAGAAAGAGTTTGATATTCAAATTCCAGAAGATCAAGCTGAAAAGATTTCTACAGTTGGAGAAGCAATTGCTCACATTGAATCAATGATTAAATAATTGAGTAAATAATCTTCGAAAAGATTTATGAAATTTAGGAGGGTAGTAATAACGGGGCTGGGGGCCGTTACTCCAATAGGTAATGATGTTCCAACATATTGGGACAATTTACTTAATGGAGTAGGAGGGTCCGCCCCGATTACGCTCTTCGATAGTTCAGCCTTTAAGACTCATTTTGCGTGTGAAGTTAAGGGATTTAATCCTGAGGAAGAATTTGACCGCAAGGAGTTAAAGAAATACGATAGATATGTTCAATTTGCATTAAAGGCAACGCGGGAAGCGATTGCTGATTCTGCGTTGGATGTTGAGAGTATTGATCCTGATCGAGTTGGGGTTGTTTTTGCCACAGGGGTAGGAGGAATTACTTCTATGGAAAATGAGATGGAAGCCGTTCTATCTGATGGGAAAGGTTTGCAAAGATTTTCACCTTTTTATATAACGAGGATGATTGCCGATATGGCTTCAGGGCATATATCGATGAAGTATAATTTCAGGGGCCCTAATTTTGGGGTTGTTTCTGCTTGTGCTTCATCGACACATGCGATGGCAGTAGCTT
The DNA here is from genome assembly GCA_017630395.1 of Paludibacteraceae bacterium. Lineage (GTDB taxonomy): Bacteria > Bacteroidota > Bacteroidia > Bacteroidales > Paludibacteraceae > UBA1181. The sequence goes on along the minus strand of JAGBVI010000104.1, from coordinate 6,930 downwards.
TGGATCAGATTCGTTTAGGGCGAGCAGACATTATGATTACCGGAGGAGCAGAGGCTGCCATAAATCGTTCAGGGATAGGAGGTTTTAATTCTATGCATGCTTTGTCAACAAAAAATGATGAGTATGCAACTGCATCTCGTCCGTTTAGCAAATCTCGCGATGGTTTTGTGATGGGTGAGGGTGCCGGTTCTTTGGTATTTGAAGAGTTGGAGCATGCGTTGGCAAGAGGTGCAAAAATCTATGCAGAGGTGAAGGGTGTGGCTGCTACAGCAGATGCATATCATCTAACTGCGACTCATCCTGACGGGCTTGGGGCTTTTTCTGTGATGAAAAATGCATTAAAAGAGGCGGAAATATCTGTTGATGAGGTTGACTACATTAATGCGCACGGAACGTCAACTCCGAATGGGGATGTTTCGGAGCTAAAGGCGATTCAGGCACTCTTTGGTGATCATGCGAAAAATATTAATATCAGTTCTACTAAGTCAATGACAGGACATTTGTTGGGAGCCACCGGAGCAATTGAAGCAATTGCTGCTATTCTTGCCATTAGGGATGGTGTTGTGCCTCCTACGATTAATCATGGCGAGGACGATTGTGATCCGGAAATTGACTATTCATTGAATTTGACGTTCAATAAGTGCCAAAAAAGGAGTGTTCGTGTTGCTATCTCCAATACGTTTGGGTTCGGAGGGCATAATGCCACGATTATCTTTAAAAGATATGAATAAGTTTTGATATTTGAGAGATTTATAAGACGAATTAGGCTCTTGACTTCGCGTCGTAAGGAGCCTTGTTTTTTGTTGGAGGAGTTGTTAGGTTTTATTCCTTCCAATGAAGAGTTGTATCAATTAGCTTTGTTACATAAGTCCTCTATGGTGAAGGACGAAAAGGGGAATATCTTATGCAATGAAAGATTGGAGTTTCTTGGTGATGCCATTTGGGAAGCTGTGGTTTCTGATGTACTGTATGAAAAATTTACTCTCGCAGGTGAGGGCTTTTTAACTAAGACTCGGTCGAAGATTGTTAAAAGAGAGACGCTGAACAAATTGGCTGTGGAGATGGGTTTGGATAAGCAGATGAACGTTTCGGTTCATTTTAAAACGCATAATTTGAATATTTATGGGAATGCTCTTGAAGCGTTGATGGGGGCTGTTTATTTGGACAAAGGCTATCTTGCATGCAAAAAATTCTTTGAGGAAGTGATTCTTAAAAAATATTTAGACTTGAATAAATTGACGAAAGAGGAGTCTAATTATAAATCAAAACTGGTAGAGTGGTCTCAGAAGGAGCGAAAAAAGTTGGAGTTTCGGTTGAAATCTTGTAAAAAGGTTGATTGTTGTAATAATATTTTCTGCTCTCAAGTATTAGTTGCAGGAAAGGTTGTTGGAGAGGGAGAAGGTTATTCTAAGCGGGAGTCTGAGCAGAAGGCTGCCGAAGAGGCATTGGTGTTTGTTGAATCAGAATCTTATCGAATTACACATGTAGATTTGGAGGAGGAGGTAAATAAATAATTTAAATTATAACTGATATGGAATACATTCATTTTGGGAAATTGGTCTTTGAGAGGGCAAAAAAACATGCCGACAGAGCGATCCTAAAATTTAAAGAGGAAGTAACCGGAGAGTGGAAAACCATCTCTTGGGGTGAGTTAGCAAAACAGGTGAGAACTATTGCAAAATCTCTAATTGAATTAGGCGTTAAAGAGGAAGATAGAGTGGCTATTTTTTCTCAAAATATGGCAGAAATCATTGCTGTAGATTTGGCTTGTCAAGCAGTTAGAGCTACAATTGTTCCGATGTATGCGACATCATCTGTTTCGCAAATTGATTATATCATCAACGATGCAGAGATTGAATTGATTTTCGCAGGAGAGCAACTTCAATATGATTGTTCTGTTGAGGCTTTGAAAGGGTCTAAGTTTCTGAAAAAGATTGTCGCAATTTCTCCAACAATTAAGTTAGGCGGAGAAGAGGCTGCTATATCTTTTGATGATTTTATGCGTCATGGAGAGGAGTCGTCGGCAGAGCAAGAATTGGAAGATCGCATGAGCAGATTATCGGAAAATGATTTAACCACGTTGATTTATACTTCAGGAACAACAGGAGAACCTAAGGGCGTAATCCTTCGTCAGTCTAATTATCTTCAAGCCATGAAGATCCATGATATGCGTTTAACGAATGTATCAAGCAAAGATGTATCAGTATGTTTTTTGCCATTGAGTCACATTTTTGAGAGAGCATGGACAAGTTATTGTTTATGGAAAAATATTTTGGTGGCAGTATGTAAGAATCCAAAAGAGATTCAGGCTTTTATTCCGGAGGTGCGCCCTACTGTAATGTGTGCCGTTCCTCGTTTTTGGGAAAAAGTTTATATGGGTGTGAATGAGAAGATAGAATCATTCCCATCTATTTTGCAAAAGATTACTCATCGTGCAATAAAGATAGGTAAAAAGAGAAATTTGGAATATCGCCGTTATGGGAAAACTGTTCCAACTCTTTTGGCTTGTCAATATTGGTTCTATAGTCATACTCTATTCCATATTCTTAAGAAGGTGATTGGTTTTGATAGAGGTCGATTGTTCCCTGTGGCAGGAGCAGCATTATCCGATGATGTTAATATTTTTCTACATAGTGTAGGTTTTAATATTTGCGTTGGTTACGGATTAACTGAATCTACGGCAACAGTATCTTGTTACAATCCATATAATAGGGATTATGTGATTTCTTCTGCAGGTGATGTAATGCCGGAGGTTGAAGTGAAAATCGGAGAGAATGATGAGGTCTTGTTGAGAGGTAAAACCATAACTGAAGGTTATTATAACAAACCCGAAGTTAATAAAGATGCCTTTATTGATGGTTGGTTTAGAACAGGAGATGCAGGTAGTTTGTCGGAAAACGGGAATTTGGTGATAAGAGAACGTATCAAAGATCTTTACAAAACATCAAATGGTAAATATATTGCTCCACAGCAGGTAGAGAGTAAGTTGATTGTTGACAAATATATAGAACAAGCTGCTGTAATTGGTGATCAACGTAAGTTTGTTACTGCATTGATTGTCCCTGCCTATGAGGCGTTGAAAAGTTATGCAGATTCTGCAAAAATTAAGTATGATAGCATAGAGGATTTGGTTAAGAATGAAAAGATTATAGAGTTCTATGAAGGCCGAATCAAATCAAATCAAAAAGAGTTGGCAGCGTATGAGCAAGTGAAAAAATTCATCCTATTGTCTCGTCCGTTTACCTCTGACAATGGCGAATTAACTTTGACGTTAAAATTAAAACGTAAGGTGATATTTGATCATTATCGCGATGAAATAGAAAAAATGTATATTTAATAATCGGTGTGCCTGATGAGCATTGTTAGGCACACTTTTTAAGTTTAAAATTATGATTACGATAGACCAACTTAAAAATGTGTTGGAACGCAAGGATGCGTTGAGGAGGTATCTTTGACGTAGATGCAAAATTAATTCAGATTGAGGAAGAGGAGTTAAGAACCCAAGCACCCGGTTTTTGGGATGACCAAAAAGTAGCTGAAGCTCAAATGAAAAAAATCCGCGAACTTAAAAAGTGGGTAGAAGGCTACAAGAAGGTGGAGGCAATTTGTGATGAGTTGCAATTGGCTTATGACTTTTTTAAGGAAGAGGCTGTAACGGAAGCGGAGGTGGATAGTGCCTATTCTGAATCTATCAGGATGGTAGAGGATTTGGAGTTGATGAATATGTTGAGGAAAGAAGAAGATAAATTGGGTGCCGTTGTCAAAATTGTAGCAGGTGCGGGAGGAACAGAAGCGCAAGATTGGGGTTCAATGTTAATGAGAATGTATCTAAGATGGTGTGAGGCGAAAGGTTACAAAACAGAAATTGCTCATATTTTGGATGGGGATGAGGCCGGAATAAAATCTGTTACCATTAAGGTGGAAGGTGATTTTGCCTATGGGTACCTGAAGAGTGAAAATGGTGTGCATCGTTTGGTGAGAGTATCGCCATTTAATGCGCAAGGGAAGCGTATGACATCTTTTACCTCTGTATTTGTGGTCCCGTTGGTGGATGATACAATAGAAATTGAAATTAATCCGGCCGGAATCTCATGGGATACTTTCAGGTCGAGTGGTGCCGGTGGTCAGAACGTTAATAAAGTTGAATCCGGAGTGCGGTTGCACTATAAGTTTCATAATGTACTTACTGACCAAGATGATGAAATTGTTATTGAAAATACTGAGACTCGAGACCAGCCTAAAAATAAAGAAAATGCATTACGACTTTTGCGTTCTCAATTGTACGAAATAGAGTTGGAAAAGAGACGCGCTGAGACTGCTAAAATTGAGGCAGGAAAGAAAAAAATTGAATGGGGTTCTCAGATTAGAAGTTATGTGTTTGATGACAGGAGAGTGAAGGATCACCGTACTGATTATCAGACTTCTAATGTGCAAGCGGTAATGGATGGAAATATTGATGAGTTTATTAAGGCTTATTTAATGGAGTTTGGAGGAAGTGATAATTAATGGTGGTTTATAATAAAGTATGTTCATCAACATTTGTAGTAAAATGAAACAAGTTATATTCAAGATAGCATTGTTATTTGCGATGCTATCTTTCCCATTTTTGGGAATATTCTCTAATGACACGCTTAGTACATTCCTAATCTCCGAAGGGGGATAGAAGTTTGGCATTGGAAAAGTTGTTACAGTTTAAATGTGATGAAGAGTGGACTCCAAGTATAAATTGTTTTTGTTTTGATAAGAGGGGGAATGTATATCTATCAGTTGGTTATGCGAGTAGATTAGAGATGCCTGATGTGCAAGTTCAGAATAATTCTAATAGGCTCACTTGTTCAATAATGAAGATAACACCTAATTATGAATTGTTGTGGTATAAGGAATTCGAAGCAAACGTAAAAAATTATAAAGGAAGTGAATTAACTTCAAGAAGTGATACAATTACAATTTATACTTTTATTAATTAAGTAGGTGAAAAATATAAAACTCACCTTTTGTGTTACCATTTTAAATTTTTAGTTATGTCTGATGCATTAACATTGTCTTATTTGACTCAGAGAAAGGTTATTGGCTGGCTTGGAATTTTATTGCCGGTATTGTGTTTGTTAAGTTGTCTATCCATAGAGGAGAGACCGGACGAGTGGTATTATAGTTTGAGTGCCACCTATCATTTGTCCCCTGTGCTCACTATGATGCTTAGCTGTTCTGCCATATTTTTGATGACTTATCAAGGTTATGATAAAAGTGATCAAATAATTAATATTATATCTGGAATTTTAGCACTTGGAGTGATTTTTTTTCCTTGTAATACAGTTTGGTTAGATCCAAATTCTCAGTTTGGCTTGTTTCAACTAAATCCCGGCACCAGTCACATCATACATTGTATATGTGCAGGACTTCTTTTTTTCTTTTTCAGTCTTAATATACTTATGCAATTCACCAAAGGAAACGGAGCCACAAAGAAACTAATTTTTAGGATTTGTGGTTGGGGTATGATAGTTTGTCTGGTATTTTTCTTGTTGGCAGAATTATTCAAGTCCTTACCAGGTTATTTTACCATGATTTTCGAGGCTATATTACTTATTTTGTTTGGTATAGCTTGGTTGGTCAAAGGCAAGACCTTTAACTTAGACTGATGGTAAGTGCTAATGCAATCACTTATGTTTCAAGTTTCAGTTGGATCCCTGCTGAAACTTGAAACATCCATTTGTATTCCTGCCGGTCGGCTAAACAAGATGTGCTATTTCTTTAAAAATTAAAAGATTAAAACCATGATGCGAAAAAATATTTAGCGCAGAAATTCTCAGCATATCATTTGAAATATGAAAAAAAGATATATATTTGCGCGGTAAGAAATGTTGGTAAAATTAATTATTGGTAACTTACTACAAAATTGTAAAGTATAATTTATAGAAGTTATCTATTAAAATGATAGGGTAATGAAAAGATGGAATTTTTTGTTTATTTGCTTTAGTCTCGCTATACTTCTATTTTCATGTAATAGTGATGAAGTAGAAGGTGTTTCTGACGAGGAAGTTTCACAAAATGTAATGAATGGAGGTTGGGAGTTTGAAGATTTTGAGTGCCAATTAAATTATAATACTGCAAATCCGTTGGCGATTCTTCTTCCTTCTTTAAAAGAGTCTTTGTTAGAAAACGTTCAAGAGCGACTTCATAATGGAGTGCTTTATTTTAAAGATTCTGTTGTTTATTTTGCTCAACGATATGAGGATGGTACATTGGAGTATTATCGTGGAAGTTATTATCAGGTATATCAAAATCCGGCTCGCATTGAGTTTGAGAATGCAACCTTATTGTCGGGAGCATATACTCCTGTTATGTTTGTTAAATTTAAGGCAGAGAGATTATGTCTTTATTTAAACAAAGAGCAAACCATGGCATTAATTCGTGAAGATAACTCTATAGAAGATAAATATATTAATATCATAGAGGAGAATATTGATGATGCCCACTTTGAGTTTTATTTGAAAAAAGTAGATTTGCCTTTTTTCAATGAGTTTGAGTAACAGGTAAATTCGCAATCTGTCACCTCTGAATCTCAGTATTTGCAATGCGTTAATATCTGTCTATTGTTTTAGGTTTCTGTTTTTTGCCTTCCAGGCAGGGCAACATGGGGTTATCTGTCAACTATTTCTACGTCCCAGGCTACCATCGCTATGGTCCTGAGACTTCGTCCCAGGCTACCATCGCTTCGCTCAGTACTGCCTTCCGGGCAGGGAGGAAACCTGAATCCTGAATATGATACCTGCGTCAGCACCTTGAAATGCATATTACACTATCGAGGATAAATATCGCTAATACAAAAAACAGGGCGAATGCGATTCGCCCCTACGCTAACAAACCTGAAACTTGAAACCTAAAATTCCCATTTCTCGGCAAAATTTGGTCAAATTTTGATTTGCTAACGCA
>JAGBVI010000103.1 GCA_017630395.1 Paludibacteraceae bacterium | reverse complement strand
CGGTGAATTTATAGTACTCACCTTAAACCTATTTTTATTCTCCTTTTTTGATAATAGTCCACTATTTTCTGCAAAAGAAGACTAAAAATAGATTTAAAAATCTCTCTCAAATATGCTCGAAATAAAATTTAAACAACTTCTAAAATATATTCACCACAAAATCATGCATCATCAGCCAAACCCAATAACGCACCCCCTTACCTATCAACGTAAAGATTACAACCCAGAAAAGATTGCTTCTCATATAACCTAAAGCTACCGCTATCAAATCTCCCACAACAGGAAGAAAAGTAAATAGAGCCAATACAGTACCCTTTTTATGCATCCATCCTACGGCAGATTGTAATTTGTCGTAGGAGATATTCAGATATTTTTCTATCCATTCTATTTTCCCTAATCGTCCTATCCAATAACAAGTGAGTGCGCCCAACACATTTCCCATAGTAGCTGACACCCAACATAATAAGGGGGAGGACCCAGAATAAATTAAAAGACTTAAAACCGCTTCTGAACTTAACGGAACAATGGTTGCCGCTAAAAAAGAGGCCAGAAACATACCCCAATAACCATACTCCGCTAAAAAATCTAACATAGAGAATTGATGGTGCGATGACAAAACAACGAAAGTGTAGCTAGCAAAAACAATATCCCTACAATCTTAGAAAATAGGGTAAATTGCATTGAGAAGTATTGTCCAATGGTGAACGAAGCAAAAAGGAATATAAGCGGAAACAACAATTCAACATCTATGGCCATAACTAAAACCAAAAAGAGTGTAAAAAGGAGATAAATCAAAATAAAAAAATGTTCCTCCCGATTTTTTACATTGAGTTGATTTAGCCATTGCGGATATTTCAATATTCCTAATAGAAACAGAAAGGAAAAAAAGATTAGATATCCCCAATCCCACCACTCTAAACTGCCGTATGAAGAGAATACTCCTAAAGTCAACGACGACTCAAAAAATAGTATTAGCGAATCTATTGAGTTGGTATAAACTAGATAAATCACTAAGTAGAAGATAGGAAGTAAAAGACCAAAAAATAATGCTAAAACATTTCTGAGCGTGAGAGCTTTAAAAACATAGAAGAAAGCAAAAAACGGCAGTATATAGAAGAGACATGGTACAGAAATAAGTGTTGCACCTGCCAAAAGTAATCCGATATTAAATGCATATTTAGACATCTCCTCCAAGGGTAAATCCACCATCATAAAGGAGTAGTATATCGCACCAAGGATAAAGAGGGCAACAACTAGTGACATAGAGAAACCATGCGGAAAATAGAAGACAGAATAGACGATTCCAAATAGGTATGCAGGCAATACTGTACGGATATTAATGAAAGAAAACACTTCATTGAGCCTTATCATCAAGAAACAGATTCCTATCAACAGCAGAAAACTTAATAATATTCCTCGCCACGAATGGATATAAACGGAGTCCCAAAGAAAAGCAATAAAGGGGGAATCTCCAAGGCAGAGATTCTCCCCATTACATTCTGTAAATCCGACAGGGATATAAAGATCATACCACAAAACTAATGCAACAATCACTCCCAAAATAATAGAGGATGTCGCTGGTTTAATATAATCTTTAAATCTTACGTATTGCATAATATCATTTTTAAAACACCATTATAGTGCTCCTAAATCTTTTCCAATATCAGAACGGAAATACTTCCCGTCGAAATTAATTTTCTGAACATTTTTGAAGGATTGCGCCAATGCCTCTGCACGATCTTTACCATAAGAACTAACAGAGATAACACGTCCTCCACTTGTAACTAACTTTCCATTCTCCATTTTTGTTCCCGCATGAAATGCAATACTGCCTTCCACTTGATCCAATCCTGTGATTTCTTTCCCTTTTTCATACTCCTCAGGATAGCCACCGGAAACCATCATAACGGTAACAGCAGCTCTTTCATCCTCCTCTAAACTCTTAGAAGACAAGGTACCTGTTGCAACTCCTTCGAACAACTCCACCAAGTCCGACTTAATGCGAAGCATAACAGCCTCCGTCTCCGGATCTCCCATTCGTACATTATATTCAATAACCATCGGCTCATTCTTCACATTAATTAAGCCTAAGAAAATAAAGCCTTTATAACAAATATTTTCTTTCTTCAACCCTTCTACTGTTGGAATAACAATTCGTTCCTCCACTTTCTTCATGAAAGTAGCATCCGCAAACGGCACTGGAGATACAGCTCCCATTCCTCCGGTATTCAATCCGGTATCGCCCTCGCCAATTCGCTTGTAATCTTTTGCAACAGGAAGTATTTTGTAGCTATCTCCATCTGTCAAAACAAACACAGAACATTCAATACCGGACAAAAACTCTTCAATCAAAACAGTAGCACCTGCACTACCAAATTTACCACCCACAATATTTCTCAACTCTTGTTTTGCCTCCTCAATATCAGAAAGTATCAACACACCCTTTCCGGCAGCCAACCCGTCTGCTTTCAACACATAAGGAGCTTCTAACTCTTCCAAAAATGCGTATGCATCTTCAAGTGTATCTGCAGTAAAACTCTTATATCTTGCAGTAGGAATACCATGACGTAACATGAAAGCTTTCGCAAAGTCTTTGCTGCCTTCCAATTTAGCTCCCTCTTTAGAAGGTCCTATCACAGGTATAGAGGTCAACTCCGGATCGCTCTCAAAAAAGTCATACACACCTTTCACCAAGGGATCTTCCGGACCAACTACCACCATATCTACACCTTTTTCCAAGACGAAACTTTTTAAAGCAGGGAAATCAGTAGCTGCAATCTGAACATTTTCTCCAACGGTTAATGTTCCACCGTTTCCGGGAGCAATGAATAATTTCTCTACTTTCGGACTTTGAGCTATTTTCCACGCTAAGGCATGCTCACGACCACCTGAACCCAATAATAATATCTTCATACGCTAAATAATTGATTTTTGTTTTATAGTATCCTCCGTTATCACTTCAAACTTATATCCCTCTTTGATTAAAAAATCAATCGTTTTAGGCAGAGCATATCTCAAATTTTTCTCTGCCTTGAGAGAGTCATGAAAAACAATAACAGATCCATTCCTAACATATTTTTGAACAATCGAAAAAACTTTCTCTCCGGACAATTTTCGATTGTAATCCCTCGTAACTAAATCCCACAATATTATCGAATAATTCTTCCTTAGTTTCCACTTATGAAAAAAGGAGAACTGTCCATGAGGAGGGCGGAAGAAAGGACTTTTAATTAGCTCATCAGCCTTTTCTACATTATCAGCATAATAATCCAAACTATTTTTAAACCCTTGCAGGTGATTAAAGGTATGATTCCCAATCTGATGACCTTCTGTCACCACTTGTTTAAAAACCTCCGGATACTTTCTGACATTGTCCCCTACGCAAAAAAAAGTTGCTTTGATATTCTTCTCTCTCAAAAGATCCAAAACGAAAGGTGTCACCTCCGGAATTGGTCCGTCGTCAAAAGTCAGAAATACCGTTTTCTCCTTTTTCGGAAGCCTCCACACTGCCTTCGGCATTATATACCGAAAGCAACGCGGGGTCTGTTCTATAAACATCTTATCTCAAACGATTATAAATTGAAATATAGTTACCATATCTAGCCTCCTCCTCTGCAGGAAGATTTCTGATATCGTACTTCATCTGAAGGATCTCTGCATAGATGGACAACTGATGAGAGAAGTCACTCGAACATCTCTTTTGATCTTTCTCATTCATATTGGCAATCCAATCCAAATATTGTAGAGCTGTTGTCTCCATCTTGTTGATAATCTTATCTCTTTTCTCCACCTCGTCCAATTGATCATAGACACGAGCCATCATCAACGAACCGGAGCTGTAAGGGATTTGAGGTTCCGGCATCACCTTTTGCGCATAATCCAGCACCTCTATCACTCTTTGTTCCTTCTCACTTGCGAAAGTATTAACAGCTGTAGTATCAATATTTCTCGCATAATTTCTCATAGCTGACGCCAACTCATTGTTTGTCATACCCTCGGCATTAATTCCCAAAATATTTTCTGCTATCGGACGAGCTCTGGAAATGATTAGAGAATCTGAGAAACTATTGGAACTCAACAAGCGTTCATTAGCATAATAGTTGGCGGTCATATTTCTGAATGCAGACATAGAGCGAGCATCCAATTTTGGCAAATCATACCCGTAATCCAAAACAACCGCAAGAGCCTCTCCATAATTTTGCTTTAATCGCTCTTGACGAACTTCATCAAGCATGGCTTCGGCCAAACGAACAAACATAAAACGGAATGTAGATGTCATTCGCAAGTTGTTCTCATCCATATAGATGTCTGGATTTTCAGCAATTCCTCCCCATTTGAACTTATGCATCATGTTGTCATACATTTTTTCTGTATTCACGCGTTCACTTGTTGCAAATGGATCCGACTTAATTGGAGTTATACGATAAGCCATACCCTCCAATTCCATATAATCATCCAAACCTACATAATTATCAGCACCCACAGTTACAGCAAAATAGATAGGACGTTTCCACTTATTATTTTGCAAAAGGTCCATAATGGTGATCTCATGCTTTCCGATATACGTTTTAGAACGAAGATTCAGTTCAATCTTATCAGCCACTTTAGAGAGATTTGAAGAATCTACCATTCCAGATGCCAACACATCCTTCTTATCAACGTCAATGTATACTGTCTTGGAAGGTAAGAACTCAATATCATCACCATAGTTATGTAAACGAGAAAAGTTTTTCGGATTTTTCAATATCTCCAATGCAGTATTTGCATCAATAGATGGGGTCATATCAAACAAATAAGCCACATCTAATTTCCCGTTCATATAGTTTTCTGCTTTCAACGACAGAGGAAGCGGTTCAGAAAGATAGGCCTGTCTCTTCATCTGATCTACGTACCAACCCATTTGTAAATAGCTCAAATTGGCTACACGCGCATCTGTTCCATTACCTTCCACCTCTTGATTATACCATAGAGGGAAAGTATCATTATCGCCATTGGTGAAAATGATTGCATTTGGCTCTAACGACAACAAGTAGTTATGTCCAAAATCACGAGCTGTATAACGACCGGAACGATCATGGTCATCCCAATTCTCAGATGCCATCAACACCGGAACCGGCAAGCAAAGTAAAGTTGCCACAGTCGCAATTAAGCGTTTATCCATTTTTGCCAAACACTTCTCCAATAACTGAATAACGTACAAAACACCCAATCCAATCCAAATAGCAAACGCATAGAACGAACCGGCATAAGCATAGTCACGCTCTCTTGGCTGATATGGAGTCTGGTTCAAATATAGAACAATTGCCAAACCAGTCAAGAAAAATAGGGTAAAGACCAACCAAAAACTCTGCGACCCCTTCTCTTTTCGGGAGAATTGGAACATTATTCCCAAGATACCCAACAACAATGGCAAGAAGTAATAGGTATTTCTACCCTTATTATTTTTCAAATCATCCGGCAATAATGATTGGTCTCCCAACATCAAATTATCAATAAATGGAATTCCACTAATCCAATTTCCGTTGGTGATTTCGCCATGACCTTGAATATCATTTTGGCGCCCCACAAAATTCCACATAAAATATCTCCAGTACATGAATCCTACTTGATATGTAAAGAAGAATTTCAAGTTTTCACCAAAAGTAGGTACCACTTTACGCTTTGTTTCACCCATACTTTGATAAGTAACCTTCTTCCCTTTAGAACCACCCCAAAGTTTGTATGCCGCCACATGATTAGGTTGTTTACTATGCATACGAGGGAAGAGCATACAAAGATCATAATTATAATTTTTCTTTGTGTCGTATTTTACGTAACTATCAGCCTCTTCCGGAGTTGATTTAATTTTCTTCGCATACAAAGGAGCCCCCTCGTCAATATCAGCTTCCCAACCTTGACTTGTTCTCACGCGAGCAATTTCTGATGCATATGTTTCGCCATAAAGCAAAGGAGTATCACCATATTGTTCACGATTCAAATAGCTCTTCAAAGAGAATACATCGTCCGGTGAGTTTTGATCCATAGGAGTGTTAGCAGCAGAACGAATGATAATCGTAGCATAGGTTGAATATCCAATTAAAATGACTGTACAACACAATAAGATAGTGTTTAACAATGGAACATTGAAAAACTTCTTGTTAGAGAAAAGGAAGAATCCTAAACCTACCAGCAAGAGAATTCCCAACCAAATAGGTAATCGTCCGCCCAAGAACGGAATACCTAAAAGAAAAATAGACAATAAGAAAGCTATATTCAAACGAAGTTGATTATGCTCTCCCTCCATCTCTCTACTCTCCCAAATACCCCAAACCAAGCAACCAATAAGTAGCAACGCATAGAAAAGAGTTCCGGAGTTAAATCCAAATCCTAAAGTATTAACAAAGAACAATTCGAACCAACCTGCAACCTCCACAAATCCAGGCACAATACCATAAAGGATTAATGCCAAAATTACACAAGAGATTACTAGAGCCGTAAAGATTCCTTTCGCAGTTGTATCATATTTCCTGAAATAGTAGATCAAAACCAAGGCAGGGATAGTCAACAAGTTCAACAAGTGAGCACCAATAGATAATCCCATCAAATATGCAATCAAAATCAACCAACGATTGGCATAAGGTTGATCTGCCACATCCTCCCATTTCAACATTGCCCAAAAGACAACCGCCGTAAAGAGAGACGAGTAGGCATAAACTTCTCCTTCGACAGCCGAAAACCAGAACGTATCAGAGAAAGTATAAGCAAGTGCACCCACAACACCGGCTCCTAATATACCAATTGTTTTTTCTAGTGAAATTTCATCGCCCTCTTTTACAACCAAACGTCTGGACAAATGAGTAATCGTCCAAAAAAGGAATAATATACAAAATGCACTACATAACGCAGAAAAGGCATTTACCATCATCGCCACCTGTGATGGATCTGATGCGAAAAGGGTAAAGAAACGTGCCGTTAACATAAAGAAAGGTGCTCCCGGCGGATGCCCTACCTCTAATTTATACGCAGTTGAAATAAATTCCCCACAATCCCAAAAACTCGCAGTGGGTTCCATTGTCATCAAATAAGTTGTTGCCGCTATCGCAAAAACAACCCAACCTACAATGTTGTTGTACAGTTTAAATTGTTTCATTATAAAATTAATATTATTCTTCAAACTACAAAGGTAAATCTTTTTTTGTAAAAGTAAAAATAACGAAACACTTAGAACTCTTTTTTCAGGTAATTTATAGAAATTTATCACGTTCTCAGCAGAATAAATTCGCCAGACAAACCATTATTTTTTGCAGTAAAAGTAAATGAACAAACACATTACCTTATACACCTACACTGCATGGAGAATCATTTGAGAGATTCTATAAAAACTCTTAATTAAAAGAGGTATCACAAATTTATTGAAAGTAATTTGAGACTGTGAAAATAAAACTCTAACTTCGCAACCTGAATGGTTCGACAAACGAACCCTAAATAAATAACCCATTACAACATAATGAAAGTCGTTAAAATTTTCTTACTTCTCTCAGTTATATCTTTAAGTTCTCTCTTATTGCATGCACAGAATCAAGCTGTAACTCAATTTATTCAACATCCCAATTTAGCATCTGCAAGCATCGGTTTCTTATTGAAAGAGTTGGATAGTGGTAAAGTGATTGCAGAGTATCAATCTCAAACTTGTCGCAACCCCGCCTCCGTCACCAAATTGATTACAACGGCAAGTGCGTTTGAAATGTTAGGCGATACATTTAAATTTAAAACTGTGGTGGGATACGAGGGAACTGTTTCTGACTCAGTTTTAGAGGGGGATTTATTTATTATCGGCGGTGGAGATCCTACTCTGGAATCCAAACATAATCCGCTCCCAAATAATTTTTATATCAACTCGATAGAGGCTATCCAAAATGCCGGCATCAAAAAGATTAACGGGAAGGTGATTGGCGATGCCTCTCTCTTTGCAGAAGATGGAGCTCCGTTCCTTTGGTTGGTAGAAGACATTGGCTCGTCCTATTCGCCTACTCCATCAGCCCTGACTGCACATGACAATCTTCTGCAATTTACGCTTGTCAGTGATTCTGCCGGTATTACTCTGAATTCTCTCAAACCGTTCTCACCTCTGTATCAACCCAAAATTGAGCTTCTTAACAATGAAGGTGAGATTGGATGGAGAGTTTCAAAACAGGATTTTTCGTGGGAACCTGCCATTCGAGGTAATTTGCCTATCGGAACAAAACGGGTGATCAAAACCGAGATTCCTGAACCTGCTATCTTCTTGGCAGACTCGCTGCAACGATTAATGAATAGAATGGGAATCACCATTGATTCAACTGCTTGCAGTGTCAGACAGACTCAAAAAAAATGGAGTGGAACAATATTATATACTCAAAACTCCACTTCTTTGTCTGAAATCGCTAAAATCACCAATCACCAAAGCAACAATCTATATGCAGAAAACATCTATTTGTATCTATCATTGCAAAATGAAAAGAATAAAATATGTACAAATGGGAACTCTCATATTGCCATAACCTCCTTTTGGAGCGAAAAGGGAGTTGATACAAAACATCTTTTTCAAGTAGATGGGTCTGGCATGTCAATGAAAAATGCCATTTCACCTAAACATATCGTGGATATTTTGGAATATATGCAAAAGAAAAGTTCTCATTCTCGCGCTTTTACAGAGTCTATTCCGATAGCCGGAAAAAAAGGAACAGTTGTAAACTTTATGAAAAACACTCCTCTTGCAGGGAAAGCACATGTTAAAAGTGGCAGTATGGAACGTGTTCAGAATTATGCCGGATATATTCAAAAAGGAGATAAATGGTATGCATTCTGCATTATGGTTTCTAATTTCGGGGGACAACGATCAACTGTAATAAAACAAATTTCCACTTTACTGAATGAAATAATGAATTCATTGTAAATTCATCCCTTTAAATGAAAAAAAACGTTGTTTTGCATTTATTTTCCACATAAATGAATTTATATTTCATAAAAGTTAATCTCAAAAGTTTTACCTTTGTCACGTGTTGATAAGGAAGATGAAACAAAAATGAATATCATAGACGAAGAAGTTAATCTTCTTCCGAAATGAAATATAAAATCACATCAGAAGACTTTTAGAAAACCACTAAGAAACAATTAGCTGAGAAGTTGGTTGTTTTTGAAAAAAAGGAAGCCTCATGCTTCCTTTTTTTTATCATATTAAATTAGGGGCAGTCGTGAAATGTTGAAAATTCTCTAATAAATTGATTGTCAACATGATAAATATTTTGCAACTTAGCGGATGGAAATAAAAATTCCCCCGAATCACAAGAAAAGAACAAATTCGGGGGAAATGAAGTTGAAAACCTCATGGCAAAGATACAAAAAGATAGTCAGAGGCAAGGAGCGCAAGACTGTAGAGTTTGGAGCAAAGTGTAACAACATAATGATTGACGGAATCACATTTATTGAGAAACTGTCATTCAATGCTTTCTATGAAGGTGCAAGGCTGAAGCATTGCGTATCATTGGCAAAGAAACTTACCGGTGAGGAGGTTAAAAAGATAGGCGTAGACCCGGGCTACCATCGATGCGCTCTGTACTGCCCTCCAGGCAGGGAAAATGTCGGGGAGTTGCATGCCTGAGAACAGAAACAATTCCTTGTTCTTTGTATCATCATTTTTTAATGCGCCAGATTCTAATTTACTAAAAATAAACGAATCATACAATACTTTTCTTCTTTATTATCAGTTGATTAGTTTGTTTTTTAGCACACTTATGAGTTGTACTTAAACACATGTTATTGACAATATTTCATTGATCTCTTTAATGTTTTCGAACCTGCTTTAGCTAGTTCTATTGTTTAACTCTTAAAGTTTCGGAAAATTTACCGAAGTATTGAGTTTAAAGATTAGACTTACTCAAAAAAAATAGTTTTAGATAAATTTTATGATTTTTTCAAAAAAAATTAGCAAAACAAAAAAATAATTGTACTTTTGCCAAACGCGTTGGATTATGAAATAAAGTATTTTGTGTTGGGAATATCATAAAAAGAGAGATAGAAACTATTGAAATTGTTCGTATAGCAAAAGGAGACAAGCAAAATCAATAGCGTATTTAAAATATAACAAAGTCGCTAATTATTTAAAACTTTACAATAAAATTCAATCAATAATATAGAAACATTTTATACCATAATTACACATGAAAACTAAAGTATTCTCATTAATTGCCGCAATGGCATTTGCAACCTTGGGAGTATTTTCTCAGGAGATTGCGACATGGGCAGGTTTTACTAAAGCTGCCGTAACATGGACTTTTGACGATGGAGCCAATGAGTCGTCTGCTCATACTT
Organism: Paludibacteraceae bacterium; assembly: GCA_017630395.1. Taxonomy (GTDB): domain Bacteria; phylum Bacteroidota; class Bacteroidia; order Bacteroidales; family Paludibacteraceae; genus UBA1181. The sequence continues at coordinate 9,108 of JAGBVI010000103.1, read as the reverse complement.
GGGCAGCCGGAGAGTTGGAAAAATATGGATTTCTCGGATCATTTTACCTAGTAACCAATTGGGCAAGCGGCCGATATGGTTCCTATTCAGCGTTGGTGGCAAAAGGGCACGAAATAGGAAGTCATAGCGACTCTCATAGTTCTAGTGACGGAGAATTAGCATCTTCACAAAACACTATAAACCAAAACTTAACAGGGCAAAAGTGTCTCACTGTAGCCTATCCAAACTGTCAAGTTCCGACAGAATCTACAGTATTGCGTTACTATATTGGAGGACGAATTTGTGGAGGACAAAATAATTCAAAATCACCCAATAATTTTGCACGCTTGGATAGTCATATTTGCGGAACTCAAGGAAAAAATAGTGCATCTCAATTTCAATCCACTTGCCAAAGTGCTGCCGGAAGCAATGGTTGGACTGTTTTCTTGATTCATGGTTTTTCACAAAGACAAGCAGCCGGAAGTTACTCCCCTACAAGTGAAAGTGCTTTCACCGAAACCCTCTCTTGGTTGGACAAAAATAGAAGTACCTATTGGGTCGCAACTTTTAGAGATGCCATCAAATACATCAAAGAGAGAGATAACGCCACTTTAAAAGAGACAAGTGCTACAGCGTCTGAAATTACTTATTCATTGACAGACAATTTGGACAATAGCATCTACGATTACCCTCTATCCATCAGAACTCCTATGCCAAATGAATGGAATGAAGGCGTGATTGTATATCAAAATGATGAAGAAATAGAATCTAAAGTTGAAGGAAACTATATCTACTTTGACGCAGTCCCTGATGGAGGTACCATTTTGGTAAAATCACTTGGGTCTGTTGTTCCTGACCCTGAATTTAAATTCACAGAACCTACTACAGCGCAAAATTGGTGCTTAGACTCTACCTACACAATTTCATGGACAATGAGTGGAGAGGCTTCTGCAGAGTATTCATTGGTATGGGGAGAAGATTCTGACGAAACATTGACCATAAAAAATGCAACAGCATCTTCTGAGTGGGGAGAAACTGCTGATAGTCCCTACTGGACTGTTGATAAGATTTTAAGCGATGACGGAGCTCATGGTGAAAATAGCAGATGGGGTTCAATGAGCGGAAGTGATGAATATGTAATCCTCGACTTAGGCACAGAACAATCTGTTGGCGGAGTTGTGATTGATGAGTTCACAACCTACGGAATCGTAACAAGTTTCGAAATCCAATACGATAAAGATGGCTCTTGGGCAACAGCTTACAAAGGTACTTCCATCGGAAATGATTTTTCTACAACTTTTGCACCTTTCAAGAGTAGCAAAGTCCGTTTCTACATACACGAATGTGGCGAGGGTGCCAATATCAACTACATAGCATTGAAGGGAACATCTTCTGTGAAACTTAAAGAGGGTATTACCGGAAATGGAAGCTACACTTGGAAACCGGAAGTTACCGGAAGTGGTACTCTTTCTATCAAAAAAGCATCCGGTCGGTCATTAGGTGCATCAGCTATTGTAACCGTTGAAGATTGCAACACAACAATTGAACCCGGCACTCCAGATACACCGGGCAATCCAAGTACACCGGGCACTCCAAGTACACCGGATAACAGCTGCTACGATGGGAATGGCTATACCGGCCCAAGTTGTGATACAGAGGGCACAGGTGCTTATCACACAGGTATATATCGCAACCTATTTACAGAATATTTAGGTGTAACAGAAGAGGAAGTAGATAAAAAATTAAACTCTATCTGGGAACACTTCTTTGGAGGCGGAAGCAACACGGTTTATTACGAAACAAATGATAACATGGCATACATTTATGACACAGGTAACAGCGACGTTCGCACAGAGGGTATGTCATACGGAATGATGATTTGTGTTCAATTGGATAAACAAGAAGAGTTTGATAAAATTTGGCGTTGGGCAGAAAAGTACATGCAATACAAGCAAGGTAATGAAAGAGAGGGACTATTTGCATGGCAATGCGAAACAAACGGATCCATTAAGGGTAGTTCTTGCGCTCCGGATGGAGAAGCTTACTTCTTGACTGCTCTATGGTTTGCTTCCCACCGATGGGGAAATGATGGGGAAATAGACTATGAAGCTGAGGCTCAATATTTGATTAAAGAGATTTTGGACAAACCAAATCGACAAGCAGGAGCTGTTTCTCCAATCTTCAATATGGATAATTACTTAATCACCTTCGGAGAAACATCATACGCGTTTACCGACCCATCTTACAACCTTCCTGGATTCTTGGAGTTGTGGGCAAGATGGACAGATACCAACAAAGAGTTCTGGGCAAAAACAGCTGCAGCATCTCGCGACTTGCTTTATAAATCAAGTCACTCAACAACCGGTCTATTCCCTGATTATAGCTCTTTTGATGGGGCTCCTTACAAACCAGACTGGGTTGGATATGAGAGTGACTACTACAAATATGACGCAATTCGTTGCGCAATGAACGTAGGTATGGATTACCATTGGTTTAATTCAGACAGCCGTCAGACTGCAATGATGACAAAATTACTTACCTTCTTCAAAAACGATGGCTACAAAAATGGATACTTCACAGTTTCCGGTTCTGCTCAAGGGGGTAACTACTCAGAAGGAATGGCTGGTGCCAATGGCGTAGGTGCATTTGCATTAACTGATGAAAGTTTAGCAAAAGAGTACGTAGAAAGATTATGGAAAACCAACCCGCCTTCAGGACAATGGCGCTACTACAATGGAATGGTTTACTTCTTATCTATGCTAAATGCTTCCGGACGATTTAAAATTTGGAAACCAGCTCCGGAAACAGATGAAATTACGTTGGAAGACGCAACTTCTGTAACATACGATGGCGTAACATATACAGAAAGTACCTCCCTTTGTAAGATGATCGATTGCGTTAGCACAAAAATCAACATCATCATTAGCAGTGGAACAGGACTAAACGAGGTTACTACCGACGAAATTAAGATTTATCCATCTCCTGCTGAAACTGAAATTAATATTGAGTGCGCGCAAGGTATTAGCTCTGTCAAAATAATTGACATGAGAGGTATCACTCTCAAAGAGAGCGCAGAAAGCACCATATCTGTTGAAGATATTCAAGCCGGACAATACATTATCAAGGTTCAAACAAAAGATGGAAATATATTTAACTCTAAGATGATAAAGAGATAATTATTTCGTAATAGTCAAATTATATTGGAGGGTGTATCAAATTGATATACCCTCTATTTTTTAGCAACTCTATGGAGACTGTAAAATCCCATTCGCAGAAACAAAAAAACATAAAGAGTGTTGTAAGAAGTTGTTTAATTTTTATTTCGAGCATATTTGAGAGAGATTAAAAAGAATCTCAAAGATGCCGAAAACAAGAGAGTGAAACTCAAAAATATTTCTTTCAATAAAATTAACTGCTTCTAAATTCAAAAGCATCAGAAACTAAATTTACAAGCCGTAAATAGAAAATCGTAATTTATAGAAGTTGACTTAAATATTTCTCTTACCTTTGCAAAAAAACAAGAAAAATGATACAAAATTTATTTTTAAAGTTAGGATTAATGGGAACACTCGCTCTATTGTTGTTTTCTTGCGGAGAAGCATATATAGACAACGGAGAGCCAACCACAAGAGAAAAACTAATAGGAGTATGGTCTAACTATTATTTAGGAACATACGAATTTAGTTCTGATGGCACATTTATGTACGAGGTTGAAAACAGCGGATATTACCTATTTGGGAATTGGTATATAGAGAGCGGAGATTTGGTTATTCTCTACGAAGGAGATCCGTATGAATGGGTGTATGAAATAACCGAGCTAAAGGATTTTAATTTGATTCTTTGCCCGCTAACTGGTCCAAGCGATGTTTGTGAAGAATATGAAAGACTATAAATAAATTTATAGAGTTTATCTATAATTTTAATCCACAAATTTAACCTCTGCATGAAATTCAAAAGATGGCTTTTATCTATAATCTTATTTCTGAATTTTTCTCTTTCCATAGAAGCAAAAATTCGAATCAATGAGGTAATGCCTATAAACCTCGAAACCATCGATGAAGAATATGAATTTCCTGAAAGTTGGTTAGAACTATATAATGAGGAAGAGGTAGATACACTTCTCCTTCATCACAAAATAAAGATATCTACAGAAGAGGATGTGTACATAATCAAAAGAGATTTTTCTCTCAAGGCACACTCTTATCTACTCTTCTACGGAGACGAAAAAAAATACTTTCCTCACCTTTCATTCAAAATTCCCTATAACGAGAAATGTAAGATAACATTGTTATCTCCTGATGACGAAGTGATTGATGAGATCATCGTACCTGTTTCTCCGCGTCCGGGACTCGCTTTTGGAATAGATGCAAATGACTCGACAAAAAGGGGGTGGTTGCCACGTGCAACTCCACTTTCACAAAATGGCAACATTGCAGAAACACTGCTCTCTCCACCTTTTTTTTCTTTCGACACAGCCTTTTTTGACGATAAAGTAATACTTCAACTTAGAAATCCAGAAAAAAATCCTCAAGAAAGTGTTATCCGTTATACCACAGATGGCAGTCAACCCACCGAGGATAGCCCAATTGCTCCACAAAGCATTGAACTAACAAAAACAACAGTTTTCAAAGCCTCAACATTTGCCCCCAACGCCATCCCAAGCCGGGTGGTAACACAAACATTTATAAATTTAGGAAGAGAGGTGACTCTTCCCATTATATCACTCTCCATCGAAGATAAATTTTTGTATGATGAGGAAATAGGAATCTATACAGATGGTAAAAAAGACAACCTATATAAGAACTTCGAAAATGATTGGCACCGTCCAACAACTATAGAGTATTTTGACAGATTGGGGAACTCCCGGATCAACCAATTAGGAGAAGTAAGAATTGCCGGTGCCACCTCGCGCGCCCACCCGATGAAATCACTTATTGTTTATGCAAAAAAAAGATTAGGAAGCGAAACATTTAACTACCCGTTTTGGAACTCAAAACCGGAGATAAAAGAAGTGCCGTCTCTACTCTTGCGCAATGCCGGGAACGACTTTTTATATGCTCACCTTAGGGATGGAGCTTGCCAAACATTTTTTGGTCAATATGTCGAAGATATAGATTGGCAAGCCTATCAACCAGCTATTCTACTCATCAATGGAGAATATTTCGGTATTACCAATATTCGAGAACGTAGCAACATCGATTTCATCGAATCAAACCACCACATTTCTGACGCTGATGTGATAGAAAATTGGCTCAAAGTTAACAGCGGCTCCATAAGAAAGTATTGGGAATTTGTAGAGCAATTCTCAAGCAATGATGTAACGTATCAAGAATTGGAAAAAGAGATGGAGATAGACGAATTTATCCATCTTATCATCCTTGAAGCCTACTTTGGAAATATAGACTTCCCGGACAATAATATAGTTATGTGGAGGGAACAAAAAGAGAATGCTAAATGGAGATGGATTGCCAAAGATTTAGATATGGGTTGGCACTACCGATTTGATCGCTCGCCGGAAGCAGGCTTTTTCCACATGAACTTTTTTGAAATTAACCTCGCTATAGACTCCACATCAAAATCATGGGAGGATTTAGAATTTGCTACAAGATTGATGAGACAATTAGCGCACAAAGAGGAGTTCAAGAATAAATTAATAGACAGATTCACCATCTATATGGGGGATTTTTTGCAAGAAAAATATATTGTTAAAACATTAGATAGTTTGGCTAAAAATATTGAATACGAGTACCCTTACACCTTTGAAAAATATGCTGACTATCGGAAAGACGATCATGCAGATTGGTATAAAGAGTTAGACATAATGCGAAACTTTCCATCTACACGCAATATGCTCAACTTATATGCGATGAAAGAGTTTTACCAATTAGGAGACATTTTTTCTCTTTCAATAGAGAAAGGTATTTTTAGGGACAGAAAATTAAGTGTGAACAATATCGATTTGAAAACCGAAAAATATGAAGGACATTATTTCGAAGAGAGAGAACTGATAGTAACCTTGAAAAAAGAGGGGAAAGACTCCCTTCAACATGCAGGTTGGAGAGCTATTTATCAAAATATTGAAAAAACTGACACTATCTATTATGCGCTTGATACACTCACCCTAACTATTCCGAGTGAAAATGAATTTGACTATATACACATCTCTCCAACAGATACTATTCCACCGCCTAAAATAGAGTATCCTGCTATTTACCCCGTTGCGGAGGGAATCATGTTGAAAAACTATGAAGCAGGAGAAATAGTATCGATATATGACATAACAGGACGAGTAATAAAACAACTCAAGATTGATGATTCTGAGATGACAATTCCTCTAAAAAACAGAGGGATTCTATTTGTAAAAATCAGAGAGAATTGGCATAAAGTGCTTAAATGATTATCTACAAGAAGGGACTTATTGGGTAGAGATGATTTTGAAAGCATTTTGCATTTACTTACAGAATTTATCAATGCAACTCACACCCCAATTTTAACATCACCACAACAAAAAAAGGAGGGCATCACTGCCCTCCAAACAATTTACTACCTTCTCTATAAATCAATACTCAGTAGAGATTCCTGAATACGACAAACAAATTACAATTTAGATACAATATCCAAGGTATCAGAAGCAATCATATACTCCTCATCTGTAGGAATAACCACCACCTTAGTAGCAGAGTCCGGAGTACTGATAATCATCTCATCGCCATGCACATCAGCATTTAAACTCTCATTCAATTTAACGCCAAAGCACTCCATATCGGCACAAATAGCCTGTCTTACAACATCTACATTCTCTCCGATACCACCGGTAAAGACAATCACATCCACACCCCCTAAAACAGCGACATAAGAACCGATATACTTCTTAACACGATAGATGAACATATCCAAAGCAAGCTTAGCACGTTGATTACCCTCTGCAATAGCAGCGCGCACGTCTCTCATATCAGAAGAGACACCCGAGATACCCAACAATCCACTCTTTTTATTCAAGATATTGGAAATAGCCGCAGTATCAAAATGTTCACGCTCCATCAAATAGGTGATAGCACCGGTATCTATATCTCCAGCACGAGTTCCCATCACCAAACCTTCCAATGGTGTCATTCCCATAGAAGTATCAACAGAATGACCATCTTTGATAGCAGTGATAGAACCACCATTACCAATGTGACAAGTAATCATCTTAGATCCTTTCACCGGAATATTCAACATTTCAAACGCACGTTGAGAAACATATCGATGACTTGTTCCGTGGAATCCGTAACGACGTACACCATCATTCTCATACAACTCGTACGGAAGAGCATACATATAAGCCTCTTGAGGCATAGACTGATGGAAAGCAGTATCAAAAACAGCTACCTGAGGAACAGAAGGAAGAAGATTTTGAATTGCACGAATACCCTTTAAATTTGGCGGATTATGCAAAGGAGCTATCTTAATACAATCTTCAATATTTGAAATTACCTCTTCATCTATAAGTACACTCTTATTAAACTTCTCACCACCATGCACAACACGATGACCAACAGCATCAATCTCATCCAAAGAAGAGATAGCCCCATTAGCAGGATCAGTGAGCACACTGAAAATCAACTCAATTCCTGCGGTATGTTCAGGAATCGCCTTTTCGATGATTTCCTTTTCTCCATTAGGCTTAGTGTATTTCAAGAAAGCTCCATCCAAACCAACCTTCTCAACCCCACCTTGCGCCATAACATTTTGCGAATCCATATCAATCAACTTATATTTGATTGAAGAACTTCCGCAATTTAAAACCAATATCTTCATAATCCGAAATCAATAAAATTATTTTCTAGAATTTTTTGCCTCAATCGCCTGCACTGCAGTAATAGCAATCATTTTTACGATATCATCTACAGAACAACCACGCGATAAGTCGTTGATAGGAGCGGCCAAACCTTGCAACATTGGCCCGATAGCCTCTGCTCCTGCCAAACGTTGTACTAATTTGTATCCAATATTACCCGCATCCAAAGTTGGGAAAACCAACACATTAGCAGAACCCGCAACATCACTATCTGGTGCTTTGCTCTTAGCTACAGACGGAACAATAGCAGCATCCACTTGCAACTCTCCATCCAACTTCATCGCCGGGTCCATCTCTTTTGCCATTCTTGTTGCTTCAATTACCTTATCCACCATCTCATGCTTTGCACTTCCTTTGGTAGAGAAAGATAAAATAGCAACACGAGGGTCTTCGAAACCATATACATTCTTTGCAGTATTACCACTACAAACAGCAATTTGAGCCAACTCCTCTGCAGATGGATTAGGCGTTGCAGCACAATCAGCAAACAACATCAATCCATTATGACCAATGCTCTTATCTTTGAAAATCATGATGAAACAACCAGAAACGACTCCAATTCCAGGAGCTGTTTTTACAATTTGAAAAGCCGGACGCAATACACTACCTGTATAGTTCTTTGCTCCTGCAACCTCTCCATCAGCATCTCCGGACTTAATCATCAAACAAGCAAGATACAATGGGTCTTTTGCTTGCTCATACGCTTGCTCTTCAGTCATACCCTTACGCTGGCGAAGTTTGAATAACAAATCCACATATTTTTGATGATTTGGATTGTCTTGCGGATCAATAATTTGAGCTTTGTCAATATTCTTTAATCCCAACTCAGCAGAAATTTTCTCAATTTCTTGTTTGTTACCCAACAACACAATTTCAGCAATCTTTTGCTCCAAAATAATGTCTGCAGCTTTCAACGTTCTCTCTTCTGTTCCCTCTGGAAGAATAATGCGCTGAGGATCTGCTTGCGCCCTCTTGACGATGCTTTCGATTAGTTCCATATAAATTATATCTTTTATGTTTGAACATAAGGAATAAAAACTACTCCTTTCTTTACTAATTTTACCAATAAGAAACTGTTTTAAAAATCATTCATAGCACAACAGATGACAAATCTATCGATGTGCTCGCCATAATTAGAAGCTGTTTAAATTTTATTAAAGAAAAATTTAGAGTTTCACTCTCTTATTTTCGGCATCTTTGAGATTCTTTTTAACCTATTTTTATTCTCCTTTTTTGATAATAGTCCACTATTTTCTGCAAAAGAAGACTAAAAATAGATTTAAAAATCT
>JAGBVI010000102.1 GCA_017630395.1 Paludibacteraceae bacterium | reverse complement strand
TAAAAAACTGATTAAAAACTCCTTGTTCGCCTCCGTGCCGAAAAACTTCTTGAAAGCGAAATCAGTGTAGAAATTTATGTAGCGACTCATCGCTGTTCCAGGTATGCACATAGTAATCGATTTAAATTTTGTTTATTAATATGACAAAAATAACACATTAATTTCATTTTGCAAAGGGGGATATTATTTCCCATGAAACAAAAAAACGAGAATTTAGTTATTTTTAATGAAATGCATAATACATTTGACAAACACCACAAATCCCTACGAAAAATTGGTTTTACACCGCCGGTGAGTGTGTGCGCCAATGCCGAGGGCTGTACCTACGACTGATGAGTTTTCCCCTTCCTAGGCGAAGGTGGGTGTGAAGCGGGGATTGACTCTATAGCGTATAACGAAAGAATTGCCCAAAATTAAGAAAAGAGAAGAGTAAAACAGAAAAGAAACCATTAAAGAAACCGAGCAATAATTGGGCAGGCGTATGTCGATTTAACCATAACCTTGCCGCACATAATAGTCCGGCAGCTAAAAATAAAATAACAATCAACATTATTGCATTAGCATGAGTCCAATAACATATAGAGACTACTGCTGAAGTCAATCCACCAATACCGGTAGCATGAGCACTTATCTTCCATTTTAAGCTAACAATTGCATCAATCAATGTAGCAAAAGCCACCCCGATAGCAATATTTACTACATACAAAGGCATTGCCAACCTATACAGCATGTAAGAGACAAAGAAATAGGCAATTGCAGTAAAAATATAAGGAATAACCCGGTCTTCTCTTTTATAAACTCTAAAATCAGAAATCACTCCAAAACGCCATAATATATATAAGGAAAAAATAGGTACTAAAATTCCAAGCAGCACAACAGTCAAAAAAGTTCCTTTCATATAAAAGGCAGGGTAAAATGAGAATATTTCAAGATTAAATAACAAAATCACCCCATACAAAGGCATAAATAATGGGAACATCAAAAATGATAAAATTTTAGCAATTGTATCCATACAGTTATAGAAATTACCTAAATAAACTCTTTCCGCAATCGTGCCGCCGGATAATTCAACTGCTCTCTGTATTTTGCCACTGTTCTACGAGCAATAGAATACCCCTTTGACTTCAAAATCTCTGTCAATCTATCATCTGTCAACGGATTTTGTTTATCTTCCGACTTAATACATTCATCCAAAATAATCTTCACCTCGTTAGAAGCTATAGTCTCCCCCTCTTGCGTCTGCATCTTCTCCAAAAAGAAATATTTCACAGGATAAACACCAAACTCTGTTTGAATATATTTACTATTGCTTACCCTCGAAATAGTAGAGACATCATATCCGGTCAAATCGGCTATTGTTCTTAAAACCAAAGGTCTTAATTTTGTTTCATCTCCATCTAAAAAGAACTCCTTTTGCCACTCAATGATAGCAGACATGGTTCTCTCCAAAGTCTCTTCACGTTGTTTCACCGCATTGATAAACCATCGAGCCGAATCCAATTTCTGTTTTGCAAAAAAAACAGCATTTTTCAAATCTCGAGATTGGTTCTTTTTATCTCCTGTATATTGTTCAACCATATCAGAAAACTCCTTATTTACGCGAAGTTGCTGATCAAAACGATTGGTCAAAGAGAGCACCAACTCACCGTCTTGATTTTCCAAAATAAAATCTGGAATAATCTGCATGCTATTCATCGTAAAGTCAGACTCCCACTCACTACCCGGCTTAGGATTTAATTTAACAATCTCCTCAATAGCTAAACGAATAGCTTCCTTAGAGAGTTCCAACTTTCTCTCTATTTTGTCATAATGTTTACGTGAAAACTCATCAAAACAAATCTCTACAATACGTCTCGCATCCAAAATTTCAGGGGTTGCATTTTTCCGCTTTAATTGAATCAACAGACACTCTTGCAACGAGGATGCTCCCACTCCGGAAGGGTCAAACGATTGAATCAACTTTAATGCAGCCTTCATTTTATCATCTTCGACAATCTCTCCTGATTGAAAGGAAAAATCATCCACCATCGACTCAACATCTCTTCTTAGATAACCATCCTGGTCGATATTTCCAATCACATATTCCGCCAACTTTTTGATTGTCCCACTCACCGATTTCATCTGCAATTGTTCTTTCAAAAAATCGAATAAAGTAGTTGAAGCAGCATAAGTATAATTATTGCGTGCTTCATCTTTTTGAGTTTGTATATTTAACTTATAATCAGGAATATCGTCATCTTGTTGATACTCATCTAACGAGAAATTATCATTGTTATCAAAGCTTGATTCTTGCAAATCAATCCCCTCCTCAGACCGAGTAAAATCATCACTCATTTCTAAGGCAGGGTTTTCTTCTATCTCTTGTTTAATCCTATCTTCCATCTCTATGGATGGAATCTCAACCAGCCTCATGGCTTGAATTTGTTGAGGAGATAATTTTTGTTGTAGCTTCTGTTGTAGTTTTTGTTGCAACATAGACGTAATCTTGTAACGGCAAATGTAAATAATTTAGGCGAATTTCAACCTATTGTTATATGTAAATTTTCCAAAAAGATAAAATTATCACCCTAAAGCACATCTCTCTGTCCTATTATAACTCCGCCCTACTATAACGATAACTCCTATAAATTCATTTCTCTTTTTATAGAACCCTCCATAAAACAAACTCAATAATTACATAATTTTAGAAGCCGTTTAAATTTATTTTAAGTTTCACTCTCTTCTTTTTCAGCATCTTTGATATTCATTTTTGATAATAGTCCACTATTTTCTACAAAAGGATAATAAAAATAAATTTAGAAATCTCTCACTCAAATAGGCTCAAAATAAAATTTAAACAACTTCATAATAATTATCAAAAATTTCTTCCTTCCAAAAATTTTAAAGGATTCACCCTATAACAAAAAAATTCAGTAACTTTGACCTCCATAAATACGCTGTAAGAATTTGCACACCTTACCGCTATTTTATTAATTTTGAATTGGCTCTATAAATTCATTTTGCAGAATTTTTGAATTTTATTTCGAGTAAATTGCATAGCGAATGATGAGTGCAGTGCAGGCATTGTGACAAACAAACAGCATATTGCCAAGAAATCATAAAGCACCGAAAAATTCGCTCCCTTGATTTATATTTTCTTAAATTATAACGGAGAATTTATAGAAATCACCTATGATCAATTGCTATAGATATTACACAACAATAATGAAAATAAATTTAGGTCACATAGCCGCCTTTTCCGCTTACGCTATTTTTGGATTTAACATCATCGTCTGCAAAAATATTGCAACATCCAACTACACTTCCCCGATGGGGATTTTTTGTTTACGAGCCTTAGGGGCTACGATTTTATTTTGGCTTGCCTCGCTCTTTACACCATCAGAAAAAATCGACAAAAAAGATTATATCAAGATCTTTTTTGCATCTTTGTTAGGATTATTTATCACCCAAACAACGTTCTTAGAAGCCATTGCTCACATCACACCATTCGACTGCTCAATCATCTCTACACTCACCCCTATTTACACCATGTTTGTTGCGGCAATTTTTATAAAAGAACCCATCACAACACAAAAGGTTTGCGGTGTTTTATTAAGTTTTTTCGGAATATTATTTTTACTCTACAATGGGGTCAGAAATGAGAGTGGAACTACTGAGCCTATTGGTATTATACTAATGTTAATAAACGGATTAAGTTTTTCTTTATACTTAGGAATTTTTCGTCCACTTATTGCAAAATATTCAGTTATTACATTCATGAAGTGGATGTTTTTGTTTTCATTATTAATAGCACTTCCCTTTTCAGGGAAAGAGCTCTCAATGGTTAGCTATACAACTCTACCTGTCCAATATATTTTGGAATTAATGTACCTTATTATCTTCTCAACATTTATTGCCTACTTTTTAATTCCTTTAAGTCAAAAAAAGATTCGTCCTACACTTGTAGGAATGTATTCATACGTTCAACCCATAATAGCAACAATAATGAGTATCTATTTGGGATTAGACACCCTATCATACCCAAAGATTCTCGCAGCAATTGCGGTGATAGCCGGCGTAGTCATTGTGAATAAAAGCAAGTCTTTAGCAAACAAAGGATAAATAGTCTGAAAAGAAGACCAATAAGAAAACAGAAACAATCAATAACATAGTTGAATGATAAAATCAACGGAAGCAAAAAAAAAGAGAGTGCATCCATCAAGACACACTCTCATTATATGGGGTAGCTAAACTAAATTAGCACGCTTTACCATCACTACCAAGAACGTTGATAATTTTATGTTTGTAAAGTTTTTCCATGTTATCACGAGCAGGACCTAAGTATTTACGAGGGTCGAACTCAGCTGGTTTTTCAGCGAATACTTGACGAACAGCAGCAGTCATTGCCAAACGGCTATCTGAGTCGATATTAATCTTACAAACAGCACTCTTAGCAGCTTCACGCAACCACTCTTCAGGAATACCAATAGCAGCTTTCAATGCGCCACCAAATTTGTTAATAGTTTCAACTTCATCTTGTGGAACAGAAGAAGAACCGTGAAGAACGATAGGGAAACCAGGAAGTTTTTCCTCAACAGCTTTCAATACATCAAAAGCCAATGGAGGAGGAACCAATTTACCGTTAGCGTCTTTAGTACATTGTTCAGGAGTAAATTTATAAGCTCCGTGAGAAGTACCAATAGAGATAGCCAAGCTATCACAACCTGTACGAGTAGCGAAATCGATAACCTCTTCAGGATCAGTATAAGTGTGATGGTCGCTAGAAACCTCATCTTCTACACCTGCAAGGACACCTAATTCACCTTCAACAGTAACATCGTATTGGTGAGCATAGTCACAAACTTTTTTAGTCAAAGCAACATTCTCTTCATAAGGAAGGTGAGAACCATCAATCATTACAGAAGAGAAACCGCAATCGATACAATCTTTGCACAATTCAAAGCTATCACCATGGTCTAAGTGAAGAACGATTTGAGGATTAGACCAACCAAGTTCCTTTGCATAAGCTACAGCACCTTGAGCCATGTAACGAAGAAGAGTTGCATTAGCATATTGGCGAGCTCCCTTAGACACTTGAAGAATAACTGGTGATTTTGTTTCAGAAGCAGCTTTGATAATAGCTTGAAGTTGCTCCATGTTGTTAAAGTTGAATGCCGGAATAGCATATCCACCTTTGATTGCGTTGGCAAACATCTCCTTAGTGTTAACCAAGCCTAAATCTTTGTAATTAACCATTTGTTATAACTAATTAAAGTTTAAAAATTCTAATTCTTGCACAAATATATAAAATATTTCACAGATAGTTTTTAAATTTTCAAGAAAAAGAAGGGATCACCGTAAAATTTCGGTGGGAAAGATTTGAAAATATACTATCTTTGTGGTATGGAACAGCGTAAAAAGAAGATAGAAGATCCGTTAAAATTGTTGTTACCAAGTGTAATATACGATTATTTTGAGTTGGTACATG
>JAGBVI010000101.1 GCA_017630395.1 Paludibacteraceae bacterium | reverse complement strand
GATCCACTTCGAAGAAATCTGACTTGATACCCGAAGTCACCCAGACATACTTTACTTCACCTGCCATTGCAAAGGCATAGCTATATGCCTGACCTATCGCTTGCTGAAACTCTGCTTCACTTACCTCTTGTTTCTTACATTCCACAAGAATATAGGGGACTAAACATATGTCATCTTTATAAACTACAATATCAGCTTCTTTAGTCTCACTTCCCATTGGAACAGGAACGAATTGCTTAATACGATTGACGGGATAATTATAGTCGAGTATTAGACGCAGGAAAGTCTCCGCTTGTACCTTTTCCTCTGGATTGTTATAATTACGTTCTTTCTTTTGATGTACGTATGTAATACGAGACATGTCGTCATTAAAAGAAATTAATCCCTTCTCTATTCCAATTTTTATATAGTCTTTCATACTTTTATATTCTTTTGGGACGTATTATCACAAATTTAATGATAATTTGTGAATACGCACCCTCTAATGATAGATTTTTTCTTTGCTGAGTATTAATCTTCTTCAATAAAATTTTAAGGGCTATTTGTGCAGTTTTTTTATATTACTGAGAATCTTTAAATTCAAACCCAACGCTTTTTAAATCGTCCCAAAATAGGGGATAAGACTTAGAAACTACTCCTGCATCTTTAATTTTGAGGGAACCCAATACCAATGATGCGGGTGCAAAGGCCATTGCCATTCGGTGGTCTTTGTAGGTGGCTATCTCGGGTAAACTATCTTTCGGACATCGTTCTCCATCCCACGCTAACTCTCCTTCGCAAGGTTCATAAAGGAGAAATCCTATTTTCTTGCACTCATTGATTAACGCTTCAATTCTGTTTGTCTCTTTTATCTTTAATGTTTGCAATCCTCTAAACCTGAATGGTTTATTCAAAGCACAACATGTGACAACAACGGTTTGTGCTATGTCTGGTTCTGACTCAAAATTGTAGATAAATTGTGAACTGTTTTTCTCGCTTTGTGATAGAATTACTCCTCCGCCTTTAAATTCTGTTTTCACTCCTAAGTTAGAATAGATTTTTGCTAACTGAGAGTCTCCTTGTAAACTGTTTTCGTATAAATGAGGAAGTTGTATCTTGCAATTGTTGCTAAGGGTTGCAATGGCATACCAATAGGAGGCTGCGGACCAGTCTGACTCTACATTGTAAATGGTGGGTTCAATAGTTTGAGGAGCTATTGAAATATTGTTCCCTTCCCATACAGATTCTACTCCGTATTGGCGCAGCATCTCTAATGTCATTCGGATATAAGGTTGAGAAACAAGTTTCCCTTGAAGGTGAAGGTTTAATCCTTTTTTTAGGGTTGGAGCAATCATCAAAAGGGCTGAGATAAATTGGCTGCTCACGCTACCATCCAATTGCAAATCTCCTCCTTCTATCGCTTTCCCTTTTATGGATAGAGGGGGGAATCCTTCTCTCTCCGGATAGGTTATTTCTGCTCCTAAAGTTTTGAGTGCTTCCACTAAAATCCCGATGGGGCGTTGTTTCATTCGTTCGCTCCCTGTTATGTGCCAATTCCCCGGTTTGTTGGCTAAATAAGCCGTTAGGAAACGCATAGCTGTTCCTGCTGCTCCAATGTCAAAGTGATTATCTTTGCTATTGAGACTCTTCAACAATACATCTGTATCATCACAATGTGCAAGATTCTTTATAGGATTATTAGAACCATTTAGCGCATTTATGATAAGAGCTCTGTTGCTAATGCTTTTTGATGCAGGAAGCACTATTTCTCCGGAAATCGCTTGCGGTGCGTGATGTATGATTATATCCACTGTGAGCTTATTTAAGAATTAAAGTCCAACGGAATCGCGATAGTAGTCGAGCGATTCAAATATCTCTTTTTTTGTTACGTCTGTATTTATACGAACATCTCCAATTCCTCCTAAAAGAGTAAATAAGATTCTGCCGTCTCCTTCATTTTTTTTGTCATGTGTCATTAGTTCGTATAACAAATCATACTCTTTGCAAGTAATCTCCAAAGCTCCATAGTTCTCTTTTATAAGGGTAACGGCTTGACGTAAAATATCTTTGTCGAATCCACACTTTTTGTATGATAAGTATAACTCAGAAATCATGCCCCATGCAACTGCATATCCGTGTAGCTTGGGCTGACCGCATTCAAGAGCATAACTTTCGAAGGCATGACCAATCGTATGACCAAAATTAAGAGCCTTACGTATTCCTTTTTCTGTGGGGTCAATCTTTACTATTTCTTGCTTTACCTCAATTGATTCTTTTAGTAATTCCGGAAGTATAGTGTAATCAATTGAGTCCAAATTAAAATTAAGAATGTGATTCCAAACTTTTTTGTTTGAGATAAGTCCATGTTTAATCATTTCTGCGTACCCTGATAGAAAGTTTTCATGATCGAGGGTTTTGAAAAATTGAACATCAATCAATACACTTTGAGACGGATTTATTACCCCTACTTCATTTTTTAGTCCGTTGAAGTTAATACCGGTTTTACCTCCAACTGCAGCATCGATGGCACCTAACAGGGTTGTCGGGATGTTGATGTATTCCATTCCCCGTTTGAATGTTGAGGCTGCAAATCCTCCCAAATCGGTGATCATTCCGCCTCCAAGATTGATAAGTAACGATTTGCGGGAGGCACCATGACTACTCAAATGTTGCCAAACAGAAGTTAAAGCTTCTACGTTTTTATTATCATCACCTGCTTTGATTTTGATGATGTTTTCCGGCAAAATATTCAGGTCGTTCAGATGATTAAGACAGAGACGATGGGTGTTATTATCGGTCAAAATAAATAGGCTTTCGGCACGATAATTTTCCACTTCCTTCCAAAGTTGCGGAAATAGGTTTCCGATGTATATCGATTGTTTATTCATTAATCTTCAATTTTCTGCAAATTTACTCAATTCTTAAGGAAAATAGCATGAGTGAATTTAAATTTTTTTTATAAAAAAAGTGCACTGACAGATTTGGTTTGTCAATGCACTTCTGGTAATCCGTAACGACACCGTTGCCGGAGAGTGTAGATTATCCCATGATAACAACTACCTCGTTATCTTTCTTCATCTTGTCGAAAGGTACAACGTTACCTACAATCTCTTTTCCATTTAAAGTGATGGAAACAACACCTTTTTCAACCTTGTTAGGGTTTTTTACAGTGATATTTACATTCTTACCACGGAAACGGCGAGAAGCAGTAAATCCTTTCCAATTAGGGATACAAGGGTCGATCATCAAGCCATCATAATCCGGTCTGATTCCCAAGATATATTGAGCAGCTGTGAAGTATGCCCAAGAAGCAGTTCCACTCAACCAAGGACAACGGCTTTGACCTGCGCGCATGTTGTATGTAGAACAAGTTGTTTGAGCATATACGTAAGGTTCGATTTGACGAACTTCTGCCATTTTATTGTATGTAGCAGGTAAGTAGTTCTTGTAGTTTTTGAACGCCCTCTTACCATGACCTAAGATACAATCTGCCATAATACCCCAACCTTGAGTATGTTGGAAAACAGCAGCATTCTCTTTCATACCTTTAATGAATAGAGGCGCTTTAATCACAGAAGCCTCAGTTTTTTCATATGGAGGATCGCAAAGTACCAAGCCATATTTAATAGCAAGGTGTTTTTCTACGCTGTTCATAACCGTTTCTGCACGTTCTCCTTGTGCTTGACCGGAGATGATTGCCCATGATTGAGGATTCAACCAAATCTTTCCTTCATTGTTAGGATCATTTTTAGTACCAAATACGTATCCATCTTCTTTGATAGCACGAACATACCATTCGCCATCCCATGCAACTTTATCAATATCCTCTGTTAATTGAGCAAGATGTTTTTCTGCCCATTCGATCTCTTTTGGTAAATCCAAACGACGACAAATATCAATGTAAACTGTTAATGCATAACGTAATTGCATAGCTACAAATACAGTTTCACCTTTTGCACCCAACACCAAACAGTCGTTCCAATCTGCTTTCAAACCGCAAGGCAAATTATTCTTACCGCAACGATCCAAGTTGAATTGGATAGCACGTTTTAAGTGGTCTAGGACAGTTCCCTCACCTTTGTCAGAGTAAGGGAGTACCTTGTTGTAATATTGAATATCTCCAATTTCTTTAACGTAAGTAGGAACAGTACAGAACAACCACATACAGTCGTCAGAACGGAACTCATTTTCAGGAGTTGGAGGTTCGTTGCCCGGATTATGGGCATAAGGTTTAACAACCGGCATCGCTCCTCCATTAGAGTTTTGTCCGGTCAACATCAATTCAAGACGCTCAACAACCTCTTCCGGAATATTGTGAATAACACCCAACATATCTTGAATTGTATCGCGATATCCCATACCATCACGCTCACCGCGATAAATCAAAGATGCGGCACGGCTCCATGCATACGTAATTAAGTTGTTGAATGGATTCCACATATTGATCATGCTATTGAAAGCAGCATCCGGAGTTTTTGCGCTAAGACCTTCGATACGACCATGCCAATAGGAAACCACTTTTTTGTATTCTGCTTGAACTTTTTCAGGGGTTGATACCATCTTAGCAGCCTTTTTACCCTCAACAGCAGCTTTACCAATTCCTAATACTACGGAGAATTCTTTTGTTTCGCCGGGAGCTAATTCAAGGTCAACCTGAAGTGTTCCACATCCGTTGTCTCCTTCTGTAACTGTATTTCCACACTTACCATTGACAACTGATAGAGGATTTGCATATGTATGGTATGCACCAATAAATTTGTCTCTATCACTATCGTATCCGGTTACTTTTTGACCAACAACTCCAATGAAAGAGTGTCTTGCTTGGTCTTTATTTTGGAAGTTTTCTGGTTCTTCCGGCATGTATAAATTGTTACCATGATCAATAAACCCATTCTTGTACGTTGTTTTAACAATATATTGAGTGTATTGAAGGTTGTTGCTATCATCGTGCATATTCCAGTTGGATGCGAACTCAGCATAAGTAAATGCACGAAGTTTACGAACCTTGTCGCTCAAGTTGGTAACTTTTACGTTCCAAACTTCAAATTCTTGTCCTTTAGGAACAAAATACAATGTCTCTGTCTTGATTCCACTATATTCAGAACTAATGATTGTGTAGGCAGAACCATGGCGACACTCACTCTTATATTGGTCGAGTGGTTTGCCTACCGGTTGCCAAGAACCAGACCAAAAATCTTTAGTCTCACAATCGTGTAGATAGATGTAACGTCCCGGTTGATCTAATGGAACTGTGTTGAATTTAAGACGAAGGAAACATCCTTGTACAGAAGAACGGAAGAATGAATATCCTCCGGCGTTGTTTGTGATGATAGCACCATAACGTGTATCTCCCAAGTAGTTACTCCAAGATTTGGGAGTAGCAGGGTTAGTAACGACGTACTCTTTTCTTTCGTCGTCAAAGTGTCCGTATTGCATATCTTTTAAAATTTTAAGGGCTTTTAATGCTTGATGAATCGTGTTGAAACCTAATCTTCGAATGGCATACTAATTCAAAATAGCGTCTAAAAGAGCCCGATTTACATAAATTATTCGTTCTGTTTTTGCAAATATACTAAATAGAAACAAAAATAAAATAGTGTGTAATGTTTTTTTTTGAGACTTATTAATCTATTCATTCCCCTGAAATATATTGTGGATGTTTATCGGATGGAAAAATAAGCATGTATAAATGTGCTTATTTGGAAATTATTGTTTATTTATTTGTTTTTCAATTGGTTATATTGGAAAAATAATTTTGTGTTTATTGTTTTATTTGTTATTTTACTTCTAAATAGCCCTTTGTTAAACCTTAATCATTTTTGTGTTGTACGTGTTTTTTATGTGTTGTATATTGGAAAAATAAGCATGTATAAATGTGCTTATTTGGAAATTGTTGTTTATTTATTTGTTTTTCAATTGGTTATGTTGGAAAAATAATTTTATGTTGATGGTTTTACGCATTATTCAACTTCTAAATAGTTCGCTTGTTGTTCTTTATATCTTTTTTTTAGTTCTATATGCTTTTTAATATGCTGCGTATTGGGTAAAATAAGTATATTTAAATGTGTTTATTTGGAAATTGTTGTTTATTTAATTGTTTTTCAGTTGGTTATATTGGAAAATTAATTTTGTATTGATGGTTTTACGCATTATTCAACTTCTAAATAGTTCGTTTATCGTTCTTTATATATTTTTTTTAAAGTTGTGTTTGCTTTTTATATTCTACGTATTGGGTGAAATAAGTATATTTAAATGTGTTTATTTGGAAATTGTTGTTTATTTAATTGTTTTTCAGTTGGTTATAATGGATAATTAATTTTTGTTTGATTGATTTAGGCTATTCTCTTACTTATTTTTTCTCTCTCTTCCTTATTGGGATGTCTGACTATGTTATTTTTTATATCCTTATATTAATTGGAGCAATCAATTTATCTTTTATGTTTGTTTGGAGATTAATTTTATACACCTTTCTTTTATATATTCAGTTACAAGGCTTATATCACTCCTTTATAAATATTCCAATATATCGCTTTGAATATTTTTTTATTCAATTTGCATAGATATTTTGTTTCTTTTGTTAAAGTGTTTTTTAGAGGCTAAAATAGTTCTAATAGAGAAAAATAAGCATTATAATCTATGTTTATTTTGCCAAAATATACTATATTTGCCATGTTTCTTATGTAATTGTGATTATGGAATATACTGAATTATTAGAAAAACAAATTATTGGGAGGTTAAAAGTAGATAATTCATGGTGGGTAGAGGGTGTGATTCCAGACTACTTTTTACGCATGTCGCCAAGATTATATCTAAATATTTTTATGCCACTGCTTCAATCAATTGATTTTAGGAGAGCATTGATATTGATGGGACCACGCAGGGTTGGAAAAACTGTGATGATGTTTCATTCGATACAAAGACTTATTGATAGTGGCATCTCTCCTCAAAATATTATATACATATCGGTGGAGACTCCTATCTATAATAAAATTTACTTAGAACAATTGTTTCTTTTGGTATGTCAAGTGTTGGGGAAAGACCCTATGAAGGATAATATGTACGTATTTTATGATGAGATTCAGTACTTGAAAGAGTGGGAAGTAAATTTAAAATCGTTGGTGGATACCTATCGTAATGCAAAGTTTGTTGCTTCCGGTTCTGCCTCTGCAGAGTTAAAAAAACGTAGTAATGAAAGTGGAGCAGGTAGATTTACTGATTTTAGTTTACCTCCTTTAACATTTTACGAGTACATTCATTTAAAGGGATATTCCAATATAATGATTCCTGATGTTATTCAATGGCATGGGAATGATGCAAAGGTATATAAAGCGTTGGATCAGCAACGTCTCAATGAACTGTTTCTTGATTATATCAATTATGGCGGTTATCCTGAAGTTGTATTTTCAGAAAAGATTAGAGAAAATCCCGGACAATTTATCAGACATGATATTATCGATAAAGTATTGTTGTGTGATTTACCAAGTCTCTATGGAATTAGTGATGTTCAAGAATTAAATTCGTTATTTACCATGATTGCTTATCATTCCGGAGGTCAATTTTCATACGAATCATTGTCAAAAAGTTCCGGTGTAAAAAAAGAGACACTCAAAAAGTATATCAGCTACCTTGAAGCTGCGTTTCTCATAAAGGTTTTGAGAAGGACAGATGATACTGCAAAACATTATCAGAGAGAAACTCAGTTTAAAATTTACCTTACTAATCCATCGTTGCGTTGCGCTCTTTTTCAACCTATTAGTGAGCATGATGAAGAATTGGGGGATATGGTTGAAACGGCCGTTTTTGCACAATGGATTCCAAGAAATAATTCGTCAATATGTTATGCAAATTGGCGACTTAATAAAAAGCAACAAGGAGAAGTTGATATTGTAGGATTAAGTTTGGCAAAGCAGAAACCTGATTGGGTTGTGGAGGTAAAGTGGACAGACCGTTACTATGATCGCCCTAATGAATTGGTCTCGTTGAAGTACTTTATGGAGCAAAATAAGATGGATCAAGCTTTGGTGACAAGTATTAGTAAAAGTGGAAAACTGAATATCGATGGAAAAACGCTTTTATTTATCCCTGTCTCTTGTTACGCTTATTTGGTTGGAGAAAACACTTTGAATCACACAAAAAATCTATATGGCTTATAATAGCTTAAGTCTTGTCTTGCTTAGATGAAGAAAATTTGAAGCAAGACAAGACTATGTTTACATATCTTGGTAATTATTTGAAATTAATTCATCTCTACCTCTTAGTCATCTATGTTTATCAGTTGAAAGTTCTTATCAAAAAGAAGTTCCCATCCATTGCTAAGTTTTACTTCGATTCTGCCTCTATCCTTTCTATCCAAACTGAATACTGTTTGATTAGGATAATTTTCGCTGATAAACTTTTGAATTTTTTCTGGAATTACGGAAGAAGGCAATGCATTTTTATGACCATCTATCTCTGTCCAATTTCCATTTCTATCCATTTCGATATCGGTGCCATTCATAAGATGTATGTTGTAACGCTCATCGCTTAAACGATTTTTTTCTTTATGAAATGCCACTTTTATATCTGCAAAGTGTGTGGTCAAAAATGTAGAAATAGTTTCTGGAAGAGGTTTGTTTGATAATCTACCATCAGCCATTGTTACGATTGGCATAGCTGCCAATACTAAACCAATTAATAATCTCTTTGCTTTCATAATTGTAAGTATTATAGGGTTAATAATTAAATTTCTTTTGCAATATTATGACATAATTCTGGAAAGATTTGGGAATAGAATAAATAAATAGTATGAATTTAGGATTTATTTTTGTATTCTCTTGTTAATAGGGGGATTTTTTATAAATAAAGGGTTTTTAGGTGTAATATTTTAAAATTATCCACACATTTTTTCAATTTTTCCTCATTAAGAGGGAGTGTTAGCGGTATATTTGCAGTATGAGAAATAACAAAAATTGACCCTATTATATAAATATACTATATCCAGTCTAACCTATCTTGAATATTGTTTTGTTGGAAAAAAAATCCGATGGTTGCATCGGATTTTTTTTATTTATAATTTTTACTTTTCGTTAGTTTAGGTTAATTCTCCCATTTTAGAAGCTGTTTAAATTTTATTATTAAAAAATATTTTAGAGTTTCACTCTCTTATTTTCGGCATCTTTGAGATTCTTTTAGGTGGGTTCTATAAATTCATTTCGAGGGATTTTTGAATTTATTTCGAGTAAATTGTTGTGCGAAAGAAGGAAGCAGTGCAAGCACTGTGACCGACTGACAAGCAGCAATTTGCCAAAATAAATCAAAAAGTACCGAAAAGTTTATCAATCTGCGATTTACACTTTTTAAATTTTAAACGGTGAATTTATAGAACTCACCTTAAACCTATTTTTATTCT
>JAGBVI010000013.1 GCA_017630395.1 Paludibacteraceae bacterium | reverse complement strand
GATGGAACTGAAAGATATGGAACATAAAAACATTGCTTTAGAAGTTCTGAAAAAACTTTTGAATGACGAGATAAAAGTCAGAATGAATAGAAATATTGTTCAAGGACGCACTCTTATGGAGATGTTGGAAAATTCCATAGCTAGGTATCATAATAAAGTCATTACAGCAGTTGAGGTCATTGATGAGTTGATTGGCTTGAGTAAACATATCGTCGAACAAGATGATGCAGCAAAAAATCTTGGATTATCGGAATATGAGTTCGCTTTTTATTCAGCTGTTGCAGATAACAATAGTGCAATGGAACTGATGGGGAAAGACAAACTTCGTGAGCTGGCAGTAGTATTGACAGAAACAATTCGCAATAACACTTCCATTGATTGGGAGATAAAAGAGAATGTTCGTGCCAAGATGCGTGTAGCGGTGAAACGTTTGTTAAGAAAATATGGATATCCACCAGATATGCAGTTATTAGCGACAGAGACTGTGATTAAGCAAGCAGAAATGATTTCGGCAGAACTTATTGCAAATCATTAGATTTTCTTTCCAGAATTCTTCTTTCTTAACATATTTTTTATAATTTTGTGCCTTGAACTAAATACAAATAACTACAAATACTTTAATGTATGGAAAGACGATTAATTTTTTTATTGGTAGGGTTTATTATATCATGCCATATTGCTATTAGAGCAGCAGATTGTGCAGAGAATCGACTGATTGCGGATTTTGAAAGTACAAATCAAATGGGCGATGGTTGGGATTTAACGGCTGAAGTAGTTCCAGATCCTACCGGAGGTTCTGGAAATTGCTTGAAAGCTTCTTTTTCTGAAACATGGGGGACTATTGCTAAATTTGATTCGTACGATTATGCAAATTATGGTCTTTCATTTATGGTTTATATGGAGAGTGTTGGAGAAGTTAAGGCTAAAGCTTATAATCCTGCAACAGAAGAGAATTTTGAGTTGAGTTATTCTGTTTTTGAACCTAATAAGTGGACCAAGGTTTCTTTTGACTTTTCTAAATTAACGCCATCTTCTAATAGTATTCAAATTTTTACTGGGGCAAAAAATACAATTTATATCGATGATGTTCAATTGGTTTGTTTGGATAATTTAGAGGGTGTACAAGGTGAAACTGGTATGGAGATTCCTTATTCTTATGGTCGTGTCGCTATCGGTGGAGGTGGATTTGTCAGTGGAATTATTGCCTCTGGTAATTCCAAATTTGCTCGTACCGATGTTGGGGGTGCGTATAAATGGAACAACTCGGATTGTTCTTGGACTCCTTTAACTAACTTTATTTCAGAAGCAGACCAAGGATTACTTAGTATCGAAGCTTTGGCTGTCGATCCTGCTAATGAGAATAATATCTATCTTTTAGGTGGTTGTCAATATTATAGTAATCAAAAAACGGCTGTTCTTTGTTCTAAAGATGGGGGAGAAACCTTCTCTGTTTCTGATGTTTCTTCTTTGATTTATGTGCATGGTAATGGTCAGGGTAGAAATTGTGGGGAACGTTTGGCTGTCGATCCTAATGATGGCAACATTATTTTGTGTGGTGGTCGTGTGAATAATCCTATTATTAAAAGTACTGATGGGGGAAAAACATGGAGCGCATTGTCTTCTTTCCCGACTGTTTATACAAAATCTATTAAATGGCCTTCTTGGGGCTCTTCTTCTTATTCTACAACTCCTGATGAGAATGGTATAACCTCTATTGTTTTTGATAAAAATTCAAAAATGGCAAATGGTGCAACCGGACGTATTTTTGTTGGTGTTTCTCGTACGGGGGCTACCAATGTCTATCTGTCTGAAGATGGAGGTAGTTCTTGGTCGGAGGTTGCCGGACTCCCTACTTCTATGATTCCTCTTCGTATGAAATTTGATGGAAATGGAGATTTATTAATTGCTTATTCGAACCTTTGTGTAAATGGTTCTAATGGAGGTGTTTATAGATATAATCCAACAACTAAGGTTGCTACAGACATCTCTCCGGATAATAAAGCAATTGGTGATGTGGCTGTCTCTCCTAAAGACCCTGATAAATTGGTGGCTTCAACTAATAACACATGGATTCCACAAAAGTGGGATAATGGTATGTCTGCAAATGGTGATATCATTTATACTTCTATTGATGGGGGTAAAACTTGGAGAAGTTTGCAAAATGATATGGTAATCACTAATAATGGCGTAACTTGGATCCCAGGATATGCTATTCACTGGTGTGGCTCTGTCTGTTTCGATCCTAATGATGATAACAAAGTTTCATTTGCTTCGGGTAATGGTATTTTTACTTCTAATAATATTTGGTGCGAAGCTTCTCCTACATTTTATTTTGACGTGAATGGTTTAGAAGAGACTGTCGCTTTGGATATGGTGAGTGTTCCTGATGGGGATCCTCTCTCCGTTATTGGAGATTACACAGGGTTCATTCATAAGGATATTCATGAATTTGCTCCTATTCACGACCCTGCTCCGGGTACTTCCGGTGGTATAAATTATTATAGCAAAGATCCTAATGTTATGATGCGAGTGGCAAATGAAGGTTTCTATTATACAACAGATGGTCATGATGGATGGAAAAAAATGCAAAATACTGCTCATCTTGCTGTTAATCAGTATAATGGTTCTTCTATGCCTTCTATCGAAGGTAAGTGTGCAATTACTAAAAAAGATGGTACTCTTCGTTTCTTCGTAATTCCGGAACCTCATAAAAGTGGTATTTATTACTCTGATAACAATGGTGCTTCGTGGTCCTTGATATCCGGTACTTCTGCGGCTGCCGGAATTAATGTGGATCCAGTGAATGATGCGTATGTTTATGCGGTGGGTAAAAACGTCTTTTATGTAAGTTCTGATTATGGGGCTTCTTTCCAATCTAAATCTATGGAAAATGGAGAAAAAACTCGTGTTACAGTTGTTGCTGGTCATGAGGGTCTTATTTATCTTCCTTGTGGTGTCTCTGGTTTGAAAGTTTCAACTGATTTTGGTGCCACTTTCTCATCTATCAATAAGGTTACCTCTTGTTCTGCAGTTGGTGTCGGTAAAGGTATTACAGACAATAGCTACAATATCTATATTTGGGGTAAAGCTAATGGTAATGCTATGGGTATTTATTGCTCTGAAGATATGGGGGAAAATTGGAAACGTATCAATAACGACCAAAATCAGTTTGGTGGACCTGGTAATGGTGCATTTATTGTGGGTGATTGGAATGTTTATGGTAGATTTTATATGAGTACTGTTGGCTTGGGTATTGTTTATGGTGAATTGGCTGAAAACGCTACTTCTACTCAATGGAAATGTTTTGTTGATGATACAGATTGCAATCCAACGGTGGATATTAAAAATAGTTTGAGTGTGGATGATCTGATTGTTGTGTCGCCTTCATTCTCTGAATCTTCTTTCAATATTCTTATTCCTGGTAGGTATGTTGTTACGGATCTTCTTGGAAATTGTATTGAACAGGGTGTTTCTGATGGTAATACTTCTATTGGAGAGGACTGGAATAGTGGTATCTTCATTTTGTCAATTAATGGAGAGACATTTAAATTGCTGAAAAAATAATTAATTTTATAGGTGAATGGAGAGGACGTAAATCTATGTGTTTTTTTACGTCCTCTTTTTTATAGTAATAATTGATGCTTAGGGTATGAAAATTGCTATTATTGGTTATAGTGGTTCAGGAAAATCTACTTTGGCAAGGTTGATTTCTGAACTTTATGACATTCCTGTTTTGCATCTTGATACTGTTGAATTTTTACCTGGGTGGCAGAGTAGAGAGTTGTCAAAAAAGCTTGAAATTGTAAGAAATTTTTTGAATCAAAACTCTTCTTGGGTTATTGATGGTAATTATGGTAAACTTATGTATTGGGAGCGTATGGAGCAAGCAGACCATATAATAATGCTTCATTTTTCACCTTTAAATTCATTATGGAGAGTTATTAAACGGTACTTTAAATTCAAAGGTACTTCTCGTCCTGATATGGCAAAAGGATGTAATGAGAAGTTGGACTTTGAATTTATTAAAAGGGTCTTATTTGATGGTCGTAAAGAGATTCTGCAACAACGTTATGAGGATGTATTAAAGAGGTATTGTCATAAGGTTACTACGATTAAAAATCAAAAAGAGTTAGATTATTTTATTGATTGTATTATTTATCCTTTTTGCTTGGAATAAATGATATTTATGTAGGTCATTATTTTAATGGATGATTCCTAATTGTTTTCCTACTCGTCCGATTGTTTCTAAGGCATATTCCACTTGGCATAGGGTATGTGTAGCCATTAATGAAAATCGAACTAATGTATCATTTGAAGGAACTGCCGGACTAACTACTGGATTGACAAAAATACCCTCTTCAAATAGTATTTTGGTGAAAATAAAGGTCTTTTCATTGTCTCTAATAAAAAGAGGTATGATGGGGGTTTCTGTTTTACCTATTTCAAAACCTAATTCACGAAACCCTTTTAAAGCAAATCGTGTTACTTCCCATAGATGCTCAATACGTTCAGGCTCTTGTTGCATGATTTCTAATGCGGCTAAAGCAGAGGCTGTTGCTGCTGGGGTAATGCTTGCACTGAATATGTAGGGACGTGAATTATGACGTAGATAATTGATAATATTTTTGTCTGCAGCCACAAATCCTCCTATTGATGCTAAAGATTTACTGAATGTCCCCATGATGATATCAACGTCATCTGTCAATCCGTAATGATCACAAATTCCTCTTCCGCCTCTCCCAAATACACCTAAACTATGTGCTTCATCTACATATACACTGGCATTATACTTTTTGCATAATTCAACTATTTTAGGCAGATTTGCCACATCCCCTTCCATACTGAATACTCCATCTACAACAATTAGTTTCACTTTATTGGGTTCGCATTGTTGAAGTCGCTTCTCTAATGCACTCATGTCGTTATGCTTATACTTCATAACTTTTGAAAATGAGAGTTGTTTGCCCACCATTATAGAAGCGTGGTCAAGTTCGTCTAATATCAAGTAATCGTCTCTGTTGGTCACTAATGATACAACTCCCATATTTACATTAAATCCGGCTGAATATACCAATGCGTCTTCTTTCCCTACAAATTCCGCCAACTTCTTCTCTAATTCAATATGGATATCTAATGTCCCATTTAAAAATCTTGAACCTGCACATCCTGAGCCATACTTTTTCATTGCTGCTATGGCTGCTTCTTTTATCTTGTGATGGTTGGTTAATCCTAAATAACTATTGGAGCCAAACATTAATACTTTTCTCCCATTTATAACTACTTCTGTATCTTGTTCGCTCTCAATTACTCTGAAGTAGGGATATACTCCTTTGGCTTTTATCTTTTGGGGCTCTTGGTATTGTGACAATTTTTCTTGAAGTAAGTTCATTATTTTATTCTTTGTAGTGGAAGGTGTATAAAGTGTAACATTATCTTTTTTGAGGATAATGCTACTCTTTTTTACACCTTAGAAATCAATGTTTTATTTGTTAATTCTACATGGTTGTATTAACCTCTTGCATAGAATCATTGATATATTCGTATGCTTCTATTGGAGTCTCATCTTCTAAGTAGTCCAATGTCTCTTCGTGGATGATTTTGCGCAATGTGTTTTTTAATTTGGTGTTTTGAATGAACAAATCGTGTTCAGGCACTTCATCTTTTTTGTGCATTGGACTTTTGAAGTAGAAGGATAACCATCCTTGAATCCCGTACATGCCACAACGTTTGGCAAAATCAGCGAACAGCACTAAATCTAACACCAAGGGGGCAGCAAGAATTGAATCGCGACATAAAAAGTCAACTTTTATTTGCATTGGGTAGTTCATCCATCCAAATAGGTCAATGTTATCCCATCCTTCTTTGTTGTCTTTTCTTGGTGGGTAGTAGTTAATTCTTACTTTATGGTAGATGTTGGAATAGAGTTCGGGATATAGTTGTGGTTGTAAGATTGAGTCAATTACTGATAGTTTGCTCTCTTCTTTGGTTTTGAATGAGCCTGGGTCGTCTAACACTTCGCCATCTCTATTCCCTAATATATTGGTCGAAAACCATCCGCTTAGTCCTAATACTCGTGTTTTGAACATTGGTGCTAATACTGTTTTCATCATGGTTTGACCTGTTTTGAAATCTTTTCCCATGATAGGTGCTTTATTGATTTTGGCCAATTCTTGCAATGCCGGTATGTCTGTCGTTAAATTGGGTGCTCCATTGATATAGGGAATTCCTAACGATAAGGCTGCGTAGGCATATACCATACTTGGGGCTATTGCTTTATGATTCTCTTGCATCGCTTTTTCAAATGTATTCAAATCTTTATGAATGTCATGGAGTGTTAAATAGCTTTCTGTACTTCCCGCCCATACAACTACTGCTCGTTGACAATTTTTGGCTTTCATGAAGGCTTGAATGTCATGTCTTACTTCATTCATCTTCTCCCAATGATTTTTACCTTCTTTTACAAATTCTCCTTCCAATCGTTTTACATATTCCTGGTTGAATACTCCTCGCATAGGACGTAGTTGCTCTAATTCTTTGCGTATAGGGTCTATGTCTTTTTCGTTTAAAACCTGAGCAATCTTGCAAGATTCATGCAGATTTTCATTTCGAATGTCCCAACCTCCAAATTCTATATCCTCTAAGGAGGTTAATGGTATTACATCTTTAATCTTTGGAAATCTGTTTTCATTTCTTTTCCCTAATCGTATGGTTCCTAATTGTGTTAAAGAGCCAATTGGTTCAGAATATTTTTTTCTTACAGATAGTGTGCCGGCTATAAATGTTGTTGAAACGGCACCACACATACCAACGACTAATACTCCTAATTTGCCGTCAGCGGATTGAATGTTTTTATTTCCCATTATTTAGAATGTTTTGTTGTTAATCGAACAATCGGAAATGGGTTTAGTTTAATTTTATTGAAATTTTAACGTATTTTTTGCACGAAATTTTAATTTGATATTCTTCCTTCTTTCTATTGAATTATTTCTGAAAGGTGAGTTTCTTGTCTTAATAATTGACAAATTATGGAGTCAAATGTATGGGGTGTTCTAATTCAAAATTTAAGAATCCGCTAATGGTGTCTATTTCGTATTTCTCCTCAATTGATGTAGTTAAAATTTCTATTGTTTGTTGTTTTGAATTTTTGATGTTTAGAACTCCTCTTTGTGTAAGAAATGGATATATCTTCCGGTTGTGATAGGCTTTGATAAGAGGTACAACTCCTATTTCTTGTCTGGTCCAATAGGTATAGGTGGGCAGCACAGATAATTGGTCGATTGAAATCCCTTTTTGACTCTTTTTTAATCTGAATTTTAGTATTGCTCCTATGTCTTTTAGCAAACTATCTCGTTGAATCTGACTGGATATAAAATTTCCTAGTGAATAAGCAACTATAACATTCTTCTCTTTCCCCTCTTTGTAGATTGTGTATTTCTCTATGTTTTGTAATATGTGTGGGTGACTACCAAGAATTACATCTGCCCCTGCTTCTGCAAATGCTTTTGCTATCTGCTTTTGTCTTCGATTGGGTGTAAGTTGATACTCAGACCCAAAATGGACAATTGCAATGACTACGTCAGCTTTTTTTCTTTTCATTTTCCTTATTTTCTCACACAATATTGCTATTTTTGCTGAATCTTGTTTTACAAATTCATCTACTGAAAAATTATCTGATTTTTTTAGTCTATTCCCATTTAGACTTTGGGTACAACCTATAAATCCCACTTTTATGTCATTAATAGAAATGATAGATAATGAATCGCTCTCTTCTTTGTTTCTATAGGTCCCAACATGATACAAACCAACAGAGTCTAATATATCTAAAGTAGTATATAACCCCGAAAGCTTGGAGTCTAATGAATGGTTATTGGCGGTAGAAAATAGATCAAAACCGGCATTTTTAAGTTCGTCTGCCATTGCTTCGGGTGCATTGAAATAGGGAAAGCAGCTATAACCATATATGTCATTGTTTCTTCCATGATTTTTTCCGGCAAAGGTTGTCTCCAAATTTCCGACGGCAAAATCGGCATCTTCAAGAATGGATTTGACATATTTGAATGAGTGTGAAAAATCGTACGTAGAGTCTTTGATATTTAAGGCTCTCTGCATTTGCCATCGATGAACCATAATATCTCCAACTGCGACAATAGTTGCGTAACTAACACTACTTTCTTCGGAATTAATAATAGGTTCGCAATTCTCTGGTTTATAAGGAGGTAGGTTAGAATCTTTCTTGATACAAGAAATTAATGAAAACAAAATACTAATGCATAATATTGTTTTTAAATAAACTCTTTTCATTCGGATTTTCTTTGAAAAATTTCTTTAACAGGAGTTTGATAAATACTATTTTTTTTAAAGGTGAAAAATTAAGAGGATAATTAAACATGAATAGAAATTACCTTAATTTTTCACCTTTGTCTTATTGGGTTATAAGTAGATTTTTGAAAATTTATTTTTTTGTTAAAATTGCAGGAAGTTCATTAGCAGATCCATCTTCATTAACAATAGGGAAGTCGCCTTTGTAACACCAATGTGCGTTACCAATTTTATGAGTTCTGAAAATGCTTGTAATATCATCATACCATTTTAAACGAACCTCTTTATCAACATAGTATGGATATGCTCCAAATTCTCCACAATAGAGTTGTAAGCCTAAAGAGTCTGCAACGTTGATAGCTTTCATTAAGTTTTGTTCAATTACTTCTTTGTTCCATTCTTTATTTAGACCTCGCATTGCAGCCAATTGATCTTCATCTAATTCTTTGTAAAATGCTGTGTCTTCAATAATTAAACCAGGGTAATTTACTTTTCCTTTGTAGTAAGCATATCCTGTCCATGGAGCTTGATGATGCGTAACTAATAACGGGTCATAACTATGAAAACTTAAAATTAAATTTTTATCGTCTGATGGTACCACCAAAGAGTCGAACGTTTGAACAACCTGCCACATATTGGAACCAATTACTAATGTTCTATCTGGTTCTGTTTCACGAATTGTTTTGATATATCTGTCAATGAGTTCATTCCATGCATTGCAACTTGGTGCAACAGGTTCATTCATGATTTCGTAAGCAACCTTATCTTTCGGATAAGCTTTTAATTCTTTTTGAATATCTAGCCACAACTGAATAAATTTATCTTGTGATTGAGGATCTGTAAATAGGGTATTAGGTGTTGAATTTTCATTGTTAAAATGATGTGAACGAATCACATGCAAATCAACCAATACTTTTAAATTGTTTTCTAATGCCCAATTAATAGCTTTATGCAATAGTTGAAATCCATCTTCGAGACGATTCCCTTGTTCATCAAAAATATGCTCTTCATCAACAGGAATTCGTACATGGTCAAATCCCATGGCTGCAATAGAATCGAAATCCCTTTTTGAAATTTGATTAGCTCTCTCTTCGCCTCTTGAGGAGGATTGTGATAGCCAATGGCTAACGTTTACTCCGGTTCCAAAGTTAACAGTTGCATTAAATTTTGGACATTCACTCTTGTTGCACTCGTTTTGAGACTCTTTCCCAACTTGTGTTGATGCTTTGTCACCACATGAAGATAAACATAAAGCAACAATTGCAACTTGCATTAATAGATTACGGAAACATTTCATAATTTGTATAATTTCTTAGTTAATAATTTTCTTAACAAAGAAACTAATTTTTTTTTGAATTTTATAATAGTTGTCTTTATATTTTACGTGGGTTCTGTAAATTCGTTTTGCTGTATTTTTGAATTTATTTTCGGTAGATAGCAGCGCGATTGCCGATTGTAGAGAGTGTGCTCAAAATTTATAGAAATATTTATCCTACGTTTTATACTTTCCTTATTATATGGTGAATTCAGAGAACTGACCTTTATTCTGATACTCTAGAAATGTTGTTTTGAGTAGATTTTATAATTTTAGATTATCAAGTCGGGTACTTCCTTAATTCTATTTATTATTTCATTATTTTTTTTCTTTTCCGGATTTATCCATAAGGTTTTACATCCACAAAATTGTGCCGGTAATATGTCATTTTTGTAGGAATCTCCCACAACCAATACTTCCTCAGAGGGAAGAGACATTTCCTCGAGCGCAATTTGAAATATTTCAGGATTGGGTTTTCTGACACCTCTCTTTTGAGATTCTATTATTACCGAAAATTGTTCAATTAGATTTAATTCTTTTAAAACCGTCTCTACATTCCCATAGTAATTTGTTACCATTGCTAATTGATAGGTTTGCTTTAGCTGATTTAATATAGGGATATTATTTTCAATATTCTTTTTTACGAAAGATAGTACCGGGTGGACAATCTTATTTATTAATTCTTCTCTTATGGACTTATTGTCGTTTTTTATCGATAATGAGTATATCAGTAGTAGTTCTAACTCCACTTTTTTTCGTAATGTTGTACTTAGAGTATCTGTCGAGTGGATAATAGAAGTGTTTCCTAACATTTTTTCTACTTGTACATATACGGAATGAAATTCATTGTTGCTGATTTCTACTCCTGCTTTTTTGTAGAAGCTAAATAATAGTTTTTCCCAATGAATGCCATTGGTGTCAATTGTTCCACCAAAATCAAAGATTATTCCTTTTATCATTTTTATTTATTTTATTTTTATCAGAATTATTCCTATAATCATCCAAAATAGTTCTCTTATTCGTGTCACTATGCTAATGGTAATGGCTAAGGTAGGGGATAGGCCAAGGAGTTTCATGCTTAGTATAAACCCAGCCTCTCGTGTGCCAATTTGTAAAGGCATAAAAAATAAAATATTTGCCAATAGAGATGTAAAAGCCATTATCAGAATACAATCTATAAACTTAATTGGTGTTTGATAAGCAATAAATAAAAAGTAGAGTTCTGCGCAACTTATAATCCTTGCTGCTAGCTCTATTATCAATGTGGCATAAAATATGGTGGGATTGTTGTTTTGTAGTCCCTTTATCTGGCTGTCAATGATTTGAATGTTATTTTTGTTCTTTTCAATAAATTTTGTTACTATATGTTCTAATGGAGGTAGACGTTTTACACACTTGAAAACACTATTTATTATCCCTTTATTGCATCCCTTTAGGGTTAGATTGAATAGTAGTAAACAGATAATGAATGATGTAGATAAGGCTATCTTCCATGTTAAATCTAATGGGATAATCACCAATGTTAGTGTAATGGAAAGCATCCAAAATATAAAGTGAGCCAAAAAGTGCATGGCGGAAAATAGTATCACCGATGAGGTGGCTTTGTTGCTACCTAAATAGGGACTTAATTCTATAATCTTGTATGGCTCTCCTCCTATCAATCCCATGGGGGTAGCTGTGTTAATAGCAAATGTAGATAGAGTGATTTTGTATAGTTGAAAAAATCCTATATGTCTTAAATTTTCTAAGTTATTGATAATCATTAGTCCTGATAGTGTGTTAAGAAGATAGACTAACACCCATAAGGCAAGAATTGGTATTATCCACCATTCAATCTTTAGTAGATTATCTGTTATTGTTCTGATTCCTATTTTGTATATCATTAATACAAATGCAATAGCCCCAATGAGCATAAATAGGTTTTGTATTTTTGATTTATTGTGCATTGTAGGTTACTCTTTTGTAAAAGAACTTACTTATCTGTTCTTGTTTGTATATCATGTATAATAGTAGCAGGTTGAATATTGTTATCTCGCAGTAAAAGTATAGCTTCGGTTGTTCTATTAGAAGGGTGATGAATAGTATAATCATTCGGGTATTAAATGTTAGTATATTGGTATATTTCATCAGATGTCTGTTTTTTATGCGGAAAAGTGTAGATAGCTGTTGGGGTATCGTTTCTCCATATTCTAATTTTATCTGCTTTAGTAACTTCTGCAGCTGCGGAGAAAAGAATTCCTGCAGTTTTGTATAATTTTTATAAATATATAGGGCAACAATTGAAAGCGGTGCTTGGCTGAATGATAATTCTTTTATTTTTCTTTCGATATCATCACTGCTCTCTATTTCACTTCTATTTCTTCCATATACAAATAGCAGGTGAATGTTTCTATGGTAGTCTGCCATAGCTGCTTGAATCACGTGTGAAATACCTGCAATGATGGCTATGAACCAAATAGTAGGGTCCATCGGAGATAGTCGTAAACATAGTGAGATATAAATTGTGATAAACCATAAATCTCCTGCAATACCATCTAATATTCTTCCTATTCGAGTGCTTTTTCCTGTTAGCCTTGCTAATTGTCCATCTGCACTATCATGTAGATTGGCTAATATCAGTAATGCCATTCCGATGAAATTGATCTCTAACTGTGAAGAGTAGAAGCAAATCCCTGCGCCTATCCCCAATATAATGCTAATAAGAGTTACTCCATTGGGTGACACTTTTATTCGTTGGTAGGCATAGGCTAAATAATAGCCTATGGGACGAGTAAATTGAAGATCAAACCACTCTTCTGTATCTTCAGATTTCAGCGTTGATGCATAATTTGTTTTGTCCATAATAACTAAGTGTTTTGAAATTTCTATAGATACATTCTGCTATTGCTTCTGATGCTTTTTCTCGACATGGAGCAAAACTCGGCCAATCATTCAAATCTATCAAGTG
Organism: Paludibacteraceae bacterium; assembly: GCA_017630395.1. Taxonomy (GTDB): domain Bacteria; phylum Bacteroidota; class Bacteroidia; order Bacteroidales; family Paludibacteraceae; genus UBA1181. The sequence continues at coordinate 44,582 of JAGBVI010000013.1, read as the reverse complement.
TATCGCTCCGGTTGATGAGATAATGGCATCTCCTCCATAGATTTGAATGCCCAATGAGAACGCTGCCTTTTGACAGATAGATTGAAATTTTTTTTCGGTAAATGGATAGTGGTGAGTTTTACCATTAATTATTTCTTGATTGAATTTTGTATAGTTCATATCGATGGGATAGAACCAATAAAAAAAATTGGTTCCCATAACTCCATAAAATTTTACTAAATCACCTTCGATATGTTCTGATATAGTTACACTCTGTATATTCCTACGAGAGAATTTTCGGAGCAGTGTATTCCATTCTTTTGAATTTTTACAGAAGGACACATCTTCTTCTTGCTCAGCATGGAAATCACCTCTTTTAATCCAAACATTTTCTCCTCCAAGTTCATCTATTGCTTTTGTTACATCCTGGTTGATTGATACAATTTTACTTTTAGGGTAGGGGATTTTATGCTTAATTAATGTTTGTGTCATATTATTTCGGTAGCAACTCTCTATGCCCCGTGCAGTGTTGATACTAAAGCATCCTTTTTGTTCTAATATTTTCATTTTTGCCACACTGCGTTTGTCCCTATACATTCCAAAATAGTATTGATAGGGCAATTCTTTAGTTATAAACTCATCTTCTGAATACTCTCTAATTTTACATCCTTTTGCAATTAATTTTTCTATTGTTAGATGAAAAATTTGTGTGTCATTTCCTGTTTGGTTAGGTGAAAATTGTTTGCTTCTACTTATTCCTACAAGTTCCATGATTGTCTCTATTTTTTACATCTTTATAACAATTTTGTAGATTTTTGGTTTGATGAAAAAATAGATCTTTGATATTGCAATGTAAAAAAAAGAGCGTTAATTTTTTAATTAACGCCCCTTTGTGTATTTAATGAGTATTAGATTGTCTTATCTTTCAGCTTTCAACAATTTGTTTGTATAACTTTTTCCATCAACAACAATACGTAAAGCATATTTTCCAGGAGTTAAAGAAGATACATTAAAGTTATAAGTTTGTTGTCCTGCAGAAATGTTTTCAGACATTAATTTTCTTATAACTTTACCATTCATATCTAAGATGTCAATTGAGATTTCTGCATCTTTTTCAATGGTTAATGCTACGTTAATATACTCTGTGAATGGATTTGGTGTAACTAAATAGTTGAAATCTGCATTGTCATTGCTCTCTTTAGAACCTCTTACCGTTACGTTCTTAATGGCATCGTTTCCATAAACAGCAGGAATTTCCATAAACATCTCTTTAGATGTACTATTTCCGCATTTGCAATTGCAATCTGAAGTAACTTCACTTTCTACAGCAATAATTACAGGGTATCTTGCTCCATCTGTAAAATATTGATAACGAACTGTGTGAATTGTGTATTTTGTATTATTGAACTCTTGCACATAGTTTTTCTCAACTTTTACACGCATTGTGTTGTAGTAAACATTGCCATTAGGCAATATCAAGGTTCCATAAGCATCTGCCTTAGTAGAGTAAGTTCCATCTATGTAACTTGTGATATTAGCTGTCTCATAAGTTCCAACCATTGCTCCTAACTTAGAATCTCCGTAAGACATCGGGAAGAACAAATCAACAATTGGCTCTTCGAACTTGATTGTTGTATTTTTTGACTTCAATCCAAAATATCTTTTTTCAGAAGGTGTGATTTCAAATAGTGTATTTTTTTGTCCTCCTTCGTCGCAACTTAAACGGTAACCTTCTACGGAACTATTGGTTAAATCACTTTCTTGGTTGATATACATATCATTTAAGACTTTGGACTTAGAGAAATCCCACACTAAGTTTCCACCTGCTTCACTTTGTGAAACATACTCTATCTTCTTCATGTTGCGATAATCACCAGGTCTCAATCCGTTTGCATCGTATGTCAAACGACATTGAGCGAATGATACACTCGCTAACATTGTCAATAAAATTGTCAGTGTAAACGTTTTTTTCATTGTTGATCCTTTTTTTGTTAAACGTTGTAAAGATAAGTAAAGTTTTTGTATATTAATCATATTGCTATCAACAAATTCGCAATTTTTTTATGTGAATTTCTTAATTTGCTGAATATTAGATTATAATTAGAGTTTGGTTGACTAATATTTCGCCAAAATATCCATGGAAATTGATCTATTGGAAATAGTTTTTCCTAGCAAATTTTGATTTTTAACAGGTTCTATAAATCAGGTCGAGATAATTTTTAAGAACATTTTGCTTAGGTTGATTATATTCATGAACCTTTCCGTTTAGCTAAATGAGCAAAGTGAAACTTGTTTCTGCTTTGCCATGGCGAGAACAGAAACACGCAAGTGATTGGAACAATGCGGGTGTTGTAACAGAAAGAATATAACTAAGTTCAGTGAAACAAATTCAAAATCATCCGAAACTTATTTGGTGCCGAAAATAGAAACTGATTATGATAAAATTAATATTCCTTGATATTTTTCTATTTGTCTTGATTTTCTTCCGGTTTGATTTTAGGAAGTGCAATTCCAAATTTTATGGCTATGATACGTGTCATTGCCACACTTACTGCGCAGGTAATTTGCGCCAATTCATTTCCTATTCCAAAGTGAGAACATGTGAAATAGACTATACCTCCTATAATACAAGCGATAGCATAGATGTCTTTCCTAAAAATTAGCGGTATCTGATTAATAAATATATCCCTAATTACACCTCCTGCAGCTCCGGTAATCATTCCCATCATTATTGCAACCCAATTGTCAAATCCCATTGATAATGTTTTTTCTATTCCAACTACTGTGAACAATGCCAATCCGATTGTATCGAATATGAAAAAAGTGTTGTTGAATCGGAATAGGTGTGCTCTAAAGAAAATAACAAACAGGAGTGCTATACCGGACCAAATTAAATAGCTGGCATTTAACATCCAAAATGGGGTAATACCTAAACAAAGGTCTCTGATTGTTCCTCCTCCAATTGCTGTAACCAATCCTACAATGTAGGCTCCGAATAAATCAAATTGTTTATTGGCTGCCATTCGAATCCCACTTATTGCAAACGCAAATGTTCCTATGTATTCTAGTATATCTGTAAATGAAATCATTCTATTGCCTCTGTTTGTTCTTCTGACATTGTAATTATTTGTACATTTTCTTTAAATGTTTTCCTTAATTCGGATATTTCTTTTTTTACTTTCCTTAATTTATTGGTAATTATTTGTCTTTTCCTTATTTCATCATAGTTCTTTTCAAAAAGTATCTTTGCGCCTTCAATTTTCATTTTTTGTTCATGTAACAAATATTTTATCACTTTTATTTGTTCTATTTCATTTTGGGTATATAGTCTATGATTTCCTTCGCTTCGTTTTGGGGAAATTTGTGGAAATTCTTTCTCCCAAAATCGAATCGTGGATGCCTCTATTTCCAAAATTTTAGATACTTCACTTGTTGTATAATATATTTTCTTTGACATGAATCTTTTGTTGCCAATTTATATTTTGTTTGATATATATTCTACTTATTTTTTGTTTGTCTCTGACGTTTACTTAAGTTGCTAATTATAGGATTTTAATCAATATCAAACAATAAAATAAAGGGTAGTAAGTATAGCACTAAAATAGCCTCTCTAAGGTTTAAACTTTATTTTCTGTCATCAATTGATGTTCATAAATTTAAATCGATTCTATAGACTCTATTTTATAGGGAATGATATATAAACCTTCAAATTGCACTATTTTTAGGAACGTGTTTTAATCAAAAACTTGACCGCTATTTGAGGTTATTTGAATCATTTCGTCATATTGTTCCGGTGATAAATCCATGTAGTAGTGGTTTCGTGGATCTGTCACTTTCCCTCGATAATGCACTTCATAATGTAGGTGAGGACCGGTTGATTTTCCGGTATTCCCCATATAGGCTATAACATCACCTCTTTTAACTTTTTTTCCTACACGTTGTTTGCTTACAAATCCATTAAGGTGGGCATACAATGTCTTGTATCCATATCCATGGTTTAGAATAACAGTGTTACCATATCCTTGTTGCCATCCTTGAAATTCCACAACACCATCTCCGGTTGCAAAAATTTCTGTTCCGGTATCACCTGAAAAATCCATTCCAGCGTGAAATTTGGGTGTTTTATATATAGGATCGATTCGCATACCATAACCGGAAGCCATTCTCCTCAGGTCTTTATTCATAACTGGTTGAATCGCAGGGATACACTGCAACATTTCTTCTTTGTTTTTTATCATATTCACAACTTCGTCGAAAGAAATAGACTGAATATAGAGCTGCCTCTTTATTTCATCAATCTTCTTTGTAGTGTTGACTGCAATTTCCATATTGGTTTGTTCCTGCAAATCAATATAATTTCCGGATTGATAGTTGCCACGTCTGATTTTACTATCGATGGGTTCAGCTTGAAGAATTACTCTATACATTTGATCATCTCTCAACTGAATGTCAGTTAATACCTCTTGAACTTCCTCTAATTGAGAGTTTAAAATTCGATATTGTGTTTCTAATTGATTATTTTTACTTTCTAACTTTGAACGTAAAAATAAAAAGAAAATGGCAAAAAAGACTATACCTATAAATAAGCCACTGAAAATGTGAGACATAAAGTTGCTAAGTTTATGCCTTATTGTGTTATCTATCCTTTCGAAAGATAGTGTTTTGGGGTTAAATTGAAATTTTGCTTTTGACATAAATACCTGGTCTGAAATAAAGATAATTACGAAAAAACTTCACAAAGATAGTTTTTTTTATGGAAAACTGCTAATAAAATATTATTTTTGCGCGAAGAACAATTAAGAAAAAATGTTAACAGCAAAAGAAATTAGAAAATCGTTTACCGATTTTTTTGCGTCGAAGGGGCATGTGATAGTTCCTTCCGCTCCAATGGTTGTAAAGAATGACCCGACCCTCATGTTTACAAATGCGGGTATGAATCAGTTTAAGGATATCTTCCTTGGTAATACACCTCGTAAATATCCGCGTGTCGCCGATTCTCAAAAGTGCTTGAGAGTTAGTGGTAAGCATAATGATTTGGAAGAGGTTGGGTTGGATACTTACCATCACACCATGTTTGAAATGCTTGGAAATTGGTCTTTTGGGGATTATTTTAAGGAAGAGGCTATTTCTTGGGCTTGGGAGTATTTGGTGGATGTTTTGAAAATTGATCCGGATCGTCTTTATGCTACTGTTTTTGAGGGTAGTGAAGAGGATGGATTGGCTCGAGATGATGAAGCTGCTGCCTATTGGGCTAAGTTCTTACCTAAAGAACGAATTATCAATGGTAGCAAAAAGGATAATTTTTGGGAAATGGGCGATACAGGTCCGTGTGGACCTTGTTCCGAAATTCATATCGACTTGCGTGAAGATGATGAGAGAGCTAAAGTTCCCGGTATCGAGTTGGTGAATAAAGATCATCCGCAAGTAATCGAAATTTGGAATAATGTGTTTATGCAGTTTAATCGAAAAGCTGATGGTTCTTTGGAGGCTTTGCCGGCAAAACATGTTGATACAGGTATGGGATTTGAACGTCTCTGTATGGCAATTCAAGGCAAAAAATCAAACTACGATACTGATGTTTTTCAACCAATTATAAAAGAGATTGGTCGTATTTGTGGGTGCTCCTATGGCGATTCTGATGAGATGGATGTCGCTATGCGTGTAATAGCAGACCATATAAGAACGATTGCGTTTTCAATTACAGATGGACAATTGCCTTCTAATGCTAAGGCGGGTTATGTTATTCGTCGCATTCTTCGTCGTGCCGTTCGTTATGGATATACTTTCCTTAACCAAAAGGGTGCATTTATGTATAAGTTGATTCCCGCATTGATAGATACGATGGGAGATGCTTATCCTGAATTATCTGCTCAGCAATCTTTGGTGGAGAAGGTTATTAAAGAGGAGGAAGAGTCTTTCTTGAGAACTTTGGAAACTGGTATTCGTTTGTTGGATAAAATTATGGCGGATACAAAGGCTGCAGGCAAAAGTGAAATTTCAGGAAATGATGGATTTACTCTTTATGATACTTTTGGGTTCCCATTGGATTTGACCGAGTTGATTTTGCGTGAAAATAATTTGACGCTTAACTTGGCCGAATTTGATACGGCAATGACTGCGCAAAAAGAGAGAGCTCGTAATGCTGCTGCTGTTGAAACAGGTGATTGGGTTGTGGTTAAAGAGGGTGAACCTCAATTTGTTGGGTATGATTTGCTTGAATCTGATGTGGAAATTTTACGTTATAGAAAGGTTAAGCAAAAGAATCAAGAGTTGTATCAAGTGGTCTTTGATAAATCTCCTTTCTATGCAGAAATGGGTGGTCAAATGGGGGATTCTGGCTACATCGAATCAAATGGTGCGAGATATGAAATTATTGATACAAAAAAGGAGAATAATTTGAGTATTCATATATTGAAGTCGATGCCGCAAGATGTTTCTTCTATTTTTTATGCTGTAGTGGATAAGGACAAGAGACAGCAAACGGCATGTAACCATACTGCTACTCATATCTTGGATTATGCTTTACGTTCTGTGTTGGGAACTCATGTAGAACAAAAGGGGTCTATGGTCTCTTCTTCTGTTTTGCGTTTCGATTTCTCTCACTTCCAAAAAGTAACTGATGAAGAATTACGTCAGGTTGAGCGTTTAGCTAACTCAATGGTTCGTCAAAATATTCCTTTAACGGAGTATCGTGATATTCCTATTGAACAGGCTCGTACTATGGGAGCTATGGCTCTTTTTGGTGAAAAATATGGTGACACGGTGCGTGTTATCCAATATGGTCCTTCTATGGAACTTTGTGGAGGTACGCATGTACAAGCTACAGGTGAAATTGGTACTATAAGAATTATCTCAGAATCTTCTGTTGCTGCGGGTATTCGTCGTATCGAAGCTGTTTCTGCTGCTCAGGCTGAAGAACTTTTGTATGCAAAGGAAGATTTGTTGAGAGATATGAAAAACTTCTTCAATAACACTCCTAACTTGTTAGTTTCTGTGAAAAAGACGATTGAGGAGAATGCTGATTTGAAGAAACAGGTTGAATCTTACTATCAAGAGAAAATTTTGAGCATGAGAGATCATTTGCTTGCTCAGGCAAATGTTGTTAATGGCGTTAAGTTGGTGGTGATCAAAGGTGAATTTTCCGCAGATATGGTTAAGTCTGTTGCTTTCCAAATTAAAAACGTCTCTTCTGAACCATTGGCTGTATTGGGAGCAACATACTCGCAAGATAGAAAGCCATCTTTGACAGTTTTGTTGTCTGATGAGTTGGTTGAGAGGGGTATGAATGCAACTCAAATCGTCCGTGACGCTGCTAAAGAAATTCAAGGTGGAGGTGGTGGACAACCTTTCTTCGCTCAGGCCGGAGGTAAGAAGTTGGATGGTTTGAATAGTGCCATGGATAAATTAATGGCTTTGTTCGCTTAAAATTTTTAATGATGTAATCATATATTATTGAAGTTATTTTATGGAGCTGGATTCTATAAATTTATTTCGGGTAAATTTTTGAATCTATTTCGGGTAAATCATAGAATTGGCTTCTAATATAGTTGGAATATTAATTTAGAAAGAGTGTCAGAATGCTGCTGGCGTATTGTGACACTTCTTTCTATGATTTAAGAAATAGTATGATTCGAAAATGTTTAGTTCTTTTATTGTTATTGTCTCTCCTTGCATCTTGCTCTGATATTAACGATTGCAAATGTATCATAGAAAAGGATGGAGTTCGACAAGAGATTATTCATCGTGACTATGAAGGTAATTGTGCTGAATTGAATGAGAATCAAACTCAAGGAGAATTTATTTTTTGTGAATAATCGGTGTATAGATGGAAAAATTGAGTTGTAAAGATTGGGTGTGTTTGGGATGTCGGATTTTATTGGGTATTATTTTTATAGTATCAGCTACTTTAAAATTGATTTCTATCGATGCATTCGAACTTTACATTTTTGGTTATGAGTGGTTCAATTTTGGAGTGTCAACCTATTTAGCTCGTTTGGTTATATTGGCTGAATACTTTGTCGGAGGAATTTTTCTCTTTACGCTTCGCAATAGGTGGATTGACCTCTTTTGTGGAGGATTGTTGGGTGGATTCTCTTTGTTTCTTATCTACCTTATCATAGCCGGAATAGATGGAAATTGTCATTGTTTTGGAGATGCTTTTGAGTTTTCCCCTTTAGAATCATTAGTTAAAAATATTGTACTAATAGTTCTTTATTTTTTTGCATTAAAAAGTAGGAACTTCAATTTTCCATTCAAAAACAAACTTCCAATTTTAATTTCAATTGCAGCTTTGATAGTATCCTTTGCCATTCGTCCCCCTTATCCTTGGGGACTATATAAAGAGACTCCATTGGATTCAGATAAGTTTGTTCAGTTCTTGGAGCAAGATTCATTGTATGGAGGTTTATCAGATGGAGAAGATTTGGTGTTTTTTCTTAGTACCAAATGTAAGTATTGCAAATTAGCTGCAAAGAGATTGGATATTATTTTGAAAAAATATCCCTATCCGACAGAGAATATTCATTTGTACATTTGGGGAACAGACGAAGGAGTTGCTAAATTTTTTAAAGAAAATGAGGTGACTCCATTGCCATATCAATTAATTAATCCTATAACTTTATTGGATATATCCAAAGGGAAAATGCCCTTATTGTTGTTGTTGAAAAATGGTGAGGTTGTAGGGAAAATGAATAATACAACTTTTAATGAAGGTTTACTGATAAATTTTTTAAATAATAAATAATGATAGAAATAATTCCTGCAATAGATATTATAGACGGAAAATGTGTTCGTCTTTCACAGGGTGATTATGACCAAAAAAAGGTCTATAATGAAAATCCATTGGAAGTTGCAAAAATGTTTGAGTCTGTAGGTATCAAACGTCTGCATTTAGTGGATTTAGATGGCGCAAAGGCTAAACATATAGTTAATTATAAGGTTTTGGAACGTATTGCTACTAATACCACATTGACGATTGATTTTGGAGGAGGATTAAAAAGTGATGATGATCTACGCATCGCATTTGAGTGCGGTGCCATGATGGTTACAGGCGGTAGTGTTGCTGTGAAAGATCGAGAAACATTCCTATCTTGGATTGAAAAATTTGGTTCTGAAAGAATTATTTTAGGTGCAGATGTTAAAGACAAGAAAATTGCTGTTAGCGGTTGGTTGGAAACAACTAATATAGATCTTTTGCCCTTTGTTGAAAAATATAAAGAAGAGGGAATTAATAAGATTATTTGTACAGATATAAGTAAAGATGGAATGTTAGCAGGTCCATCTATAGATCTTTATAAAGAAATTTTGCAAGAATTTCCTGATTTATATTTAATTGCAAGTGGTGGAGTTAGTTCTATGAATGATATAGAACAATTGCAAGAAGCTAATGTACCAGCGGTAATCACCGGAAAGGCAATTTATGAAGGGAAAATTAAATTAAATGAATTAAGTTCCTTTTTATCATAACTTTTTGTAAATTCGCACTATAAAATATTGAAGGTATGAATTTGGATTTTAAAAAGATGGATGGACTTGTTCCGGCAATAATTCAAGATGACAAAACTAGAGTTGTTTTAATGCTTGGATTTATGAACGAAGAGGCGTTGGAGAAGACGTTGGAAACTAAAAAAGTAACTTTTTTTAGTCGCACCAAACAACGTTTATGGACCAAAGGGGAAACAAGTGGGAATTTTCTTCATGTGGTTTCTGTTTTAGAAGATTGTGATCACGACACATTGCTCATTAAAGTTAATCCTGTAGGACCTGTATGTCATACCGGTACAGATACTTGTTGGGGCGAAGAGAATAAGTGATTTTTCAATTTTGTTTTGTAATTTTCTTGAATTTAAGGTAGAGATGATTCTTTATGTTTATTGTTGATGATAAACTTATTTTTATGGAAATTACCTTTAATTATAGCTTCTAAATAAACTCTAAAGAACGTTAAGAAATAGACGATTCTATAGAATATTAAATTTATATTTGCAGATGGCATTAATTGAATACAAAGACGTAAGAATTACTCGTCAAGAACAGACGATACTACGGAATGTCAATATCTCTGTTGAGGAGAAGGATTTTGTTTTCCTTTTGGGACGTGTAGGAAGTGGTAAAAGTACATTTCTGAAGTCTTTGTATTGTGAGGCTCCAATAGAGGAGGGATATGCAAAAGTATTGGATTTTGATTTGACAACTATTAAAAAGAGACAAATTCCCTATCTAAGAAGATGTTTGGGTGTTGTGTTTCAAGATTTTCAATTGTTGATGGATAGAGATGTTGAATCTAATTTAGAGTTTGTTTTAAAAGCTACCGGGAAAAGAACTAATGAAGAGATTAAAAAGAGAATAGAAGAGGTTCTTCGTTATGTTGGTATGTCTAATAAGGGCTATAGAATGCCGCATGAATTGTCTGGAGGAGAGCAACAACGTATTGTAATTGCAAGGGCTTTATTAAATCGTCCTAAGATTTTGTTGGCAGATGAACCAACCGGAAATTTAGATCCACAAACGGGAGAGGAGTTGATGGATCTATTTACAAAAATTGCTTCTGAAGGTACAGCAGTAATTATGACAACTCATAATTTAAAGTGGACCGAAAATATAAAAGGTAGAATTATTACCTGTGAAAATGGTAAATTAGTGGAAAATATATGAGTGTAAAGGATTTAATTTTAAATAGAAAAAAAACAGCCTTTTCGTTTGAAATTTTACCTCCATTAAAGGGAAATGGAATAGAGTCTGTTTATTCTACGATTGACTTGTTAAGAGAGTTTGACCCTCAATATATTAATATTACAACTCATAGAAGTCAGATTTCTTACAAAACGCAAGAGAATGGCTTGTTTCAGTGTGTTGTTGAACGTCAACGCCCTGGTACAGTGGCAATTGCAGCTGCTATCAAGAATAAATATGGTATTGATGTTGTCCCTCATATTTTGTGTAGCGGATTTTCTCGTGAAGAGACGGAGTATGTTTTGATTGATTTAGATTTTTTGGGAATTCATGATTTATTGTTATTGCGAGGCGATAAAGCGAAACATGATTCTTCTTTTGTCCCTTCTGCAGATGGCTATTCTCATGCGATTGAACTTCAACACCAGATTAATCGTTTTAATGAGGGATACTTTGTAGATGGAACAAAACAACGTCAAGAGAAGATTAATAAATTTTCTTACGGAGTGGCAGGGTATCCTGAAAAACATGAAGAAGCCCCAAATTTGGATTCTGATATTTATTGGTTAAAAAGAAAGATTGATGTGGGTGCTGATTATGTTGTTACTCAAATGTTTTTTGATAATGAAAAGTATTTTGATTTTGTAAAACGTTGTCGAGAAGCCGGTATTTCAGTCCCAATCATACCAGGATTGAAACCAATTGTTTCTATGAAGCAATTGACTGTAATCCCTAAAACGTTTCATTTGGATATTCCCGAAGCATTGGCTCTTGAATTGAGAAAATGTAAGACAGATGAAGAGGCTAGAATCGTTGGGGTTGAATGGTGTTCGCAACAAGCTGCTGACCTGATGTCTAAGGGTGTTCCAAGTATCCATTTCTATTCTATTAATGGCGCAAAAAGCGTTTGTGAGGTCGCAAAAAGAGTGTATTAATTATTAAATGTTATACTATGTCGATTTTTGGAATATTTTTTATTATACTAATTTTAATTGTTGTTATCGCTTTTTCTTTTGTGAGTAACTTGTTGAGTGGTATTATAAATCTATTCCGCTCTAATTCTTCCAAATCTACAGATAATAGAAAATCTCATCGTGGAGATTCTTATAGCCATACTTCAAAAAAAGAGTATGATGATGATGATTTGGTTAGAAGTGAAGAGGGTGAAAAACGGATGAAAATTTTTAAAGAATCGGCAGAAAGTGTTGATTATGAAGAAGTGAAATAAATTTTAAAAGTTTGATATATGAACAGAAAAGTTTTATTAATGATTTTGGATGGATGGGGATTTGGAAATAAGTCTAAATCTGACGTTATTTCTGTTACTCCTACTCCTTATTGGGACTCTCTTTTGAAAGATTATCCTTATTCTCAATTGCAAGCGTCCGGTGAATTTGTTGGATTGCCTGATGGTCAAATGGGTAACTCAGAAGTTGGACACTTGAATATTGGTGCAGGACGTGTTGTTTACCAAGACTTGGTAAAAATCAATATCGCTTGTCGTGAAAATACAATCTTGGAGAATGCCGAAATTAAACGTGCTTTTGGTTATGCCAAAGAGAATAATAAAAAAATCCACTTTATGGGATTAGTATCTGATGGTGGGGTACACTCTTCATTGGACCATTTGTTTAAATTAATTGAGATTTCTAAAGAGTATGGTTTAGATGATACCTATGTTCATTGCTTTATGGATGGTCGTGATACAGACCCTAAGAGCGGTAAAGGTTTCATAGAGGCATTGGAAAAACAATTGGCTGCTAATACAGGTAAAATCGCTTCTATCATTGGGCGTTTTTATGCCATGGATAGGGATAAACGTTGGGAACGCGTAAAAGAGGCCTATGACTTGTTGGTAAATGGTGTTGGTAAAGCTTCTACTGATATGGTTAAGGCTATGGAAGAGTCTTATGCAGAAGGTGTTACAGATGAGTTCGTTAAACCTATTGTTCATGTGGATTCTGATGGAAAACCTTTGGCTACCATTGGTGAAGGTGATGTGGTAATCTTTTTCAACTACAGAAATGACCGTGCTAAAGAGTTGACAATTGTTTTAACTCAAGAGGATATGGAAGCTCAAGGAATGAAAACAATTCCAAACCTTCAATATTTCTGCATGACTCCTTATGATTCTTCTTTCAAAGGTGTTTACATTTTGTTTAATAAGGAAAACGTTGCAAATACTTTGGGTGAGGTTGTTTCTAAGGCAGGAAAAAAACAATTGCGTATTGCTGAAACTGAAAAATTTGCTCATGTTACTTTCTTCTTCTCTGGTGGTAGAGAGCAGGAGTTTGATAAGGAAGATCGTATTTTGATTCCTTCGCCTAAAGTGGCAACCTATGATCTTAAACCGGAAATGAGTGCTCCTGAGGTGGCAGATGCTTTGGTGGCTGAATTGAATAAAAAAGAGTATGAATTTATTGCTCTTAATTTTGCAAATGGCGACATGGTTGGTCATACCGGTGTATATGAAGCTATAGAAAAGGCTGTTGTGACAATTGATTCGTGTGTAGAAAAAGTTGTTGAATCTGCTAAGAAAAATGATTACGATGTTATTATTATTGCTGACCATGGTAACGCAGATAATGCTGTGAATTCAGATGGAACTCCTAATACTGCTCACTCATTGAATCCTGTTCCTTTTGTTTATATCAGTAATGACAAAAATGCAAAAGTTGAGTCTGGAATCTTGGCGGATGTGGCCCCTTCCATTTGTGCTTTATTAGGTATTGAACAACCTGCTGAAATGACAGGAAAGAACTTAATTTCATTATAGTTTTTTCTATATAGAAAAGACTCTGTTTAAAGTGTGTTATAATGTTTATTCGCATACTGCTTCTATTCATGATAACACACTTTTTATGTTTTTATAGGTAGAGAGTCTCTCTATTTATTTTGAAAATTGGTTATTGTGTTTTTAATCACATAATTTAGAGCATTCATTAATATAAAAGATATGGAACTTCACGTTGATTTTGAAGTCCAAATGCAACATATCTTGCTCGATGAGTATGAGGCATTTCGAAATTCTTTGGAAACTGAACCTCAAGTGAGTATTCGTTTGAATAGTAGGAAATCAAATTTTAAAGGGGAGTTTCCTCTTGTTCCTTGGGCTAAATCGGAAGCATATTATTTACCTTTTCGCCCTAAATTTACGATGGACCCACTTTTTCATGCCGGTGCTTATTATGTTCAAGAAGCATCCTCAATGTTTTTGGGGCATATCTATTCTCAATTTGTTGATAGTGATTCTCCTTGGGTATTGGATTTATGCGCCGCACCAGGTGGAAAATCTACTCATTTGGCTTCTCTGATGAATGGAAACGGGTGGTTGGTTTCTAACGAAATAACAAAATCTCGGGTTAATATTCTTGCTGAAAATATGCAAAAATGGGGGGCTCCCAATGTTATGGTAACTAGTAATTCTCCTAGTGAATTGGGTAGATTTTCTTCCTTTTTTGATATGATTATTGTTGATGCCCCTTGTTCTGGTGAAGGTATGTTTAGAAAAGATGATGTGGCGATTAAAGAATGGTCTGTAGATAATGTACATTTTTGTGCCGAGCGTCAACAACAGATTCTAAAAGATATTTTTCCTGCTCTGAAAGAGGGGGGGATACTTGTTTATAGTACTTGTACTTACAACGAAGAAGAGGACGAGAAGAACGTAAAGTGGATTGTGGATGAGTTGGGGGCAGATATTCTTTCTGTACCTCATAAAGAGGAGTGGGGTATTACTGAATCTGATTATGGTTATCACTTCTATCCTCATAAAACAAAAGGTGAAGGCTTCTTCTTAGCTGTTTTAAGAAAGGTAACATCCGATAGTGTGAGATGTAATTTTAAAAAGGTAAAAAATAAATTGACTATAGATAAGAATAGTATAAAAACTCTATCTAATCTTGTTACATCTTCTGTGGAATTTGTGCAATATGGTAGTTCTTATTATGCAATTCATAAAGAGATGTTTGACAAAGTATCTTTCTTGTCCGAAAAATTGCGTACTTTGTATGCTGGTATTCCATTGGGTAGTTCTAAAGGGAAAGATTTTGTTCCTGATGCGGCATTGGCTTTTTCTTGGGAATTAAATAGGGATAATTTTTCTTGTATTGAGTTAACTTGGCAAGAGGCGATAACTTTCTTACGTAGAGAAAATTTGTTTTTTAATGATGCTCCTAAGGGTGTTCTCTTACTTTTGTATAATGGTATTCCATTAGGTTGGGTAAAAAACGTGGGAAACAGATGCAATAATCTCTATCCACAAGAGTGGAGAATAAGAATGGAAGCAGATTATAATGAATATTCGCAATTGATTAAATGATATGGGTATGAAGATTACTTTTTTAGGTACAGGTACCTCCTCAGGTGTTCCTTATATTGGTTGTGGGTGCGAGGTTTGTCAATCGATAGACTCGAAAGACAAACGATTACGTTCTTCTGTTTTATTGGAGTTTGATGGAAAAAATATCTTAATCGATTGTGGTCCGGATTTTAGACAACAGGCTTTACAGAGCGGGATAAAAAAAGTTGATGCGGTTTTGCTTACGCATGAACATGTTGATCACATGATGGGTTTGGATGATTTACGGGTATTTGGTAAGGTTGATATATACGCAGATAAAAATACTTGTGACGCTATATACAGAGTTTTTTCTTATTGTTTTAATAACAATTATCATGGTATCCCACAGTTTGTTTTGCATGAATTGACCAATGAGCCATTTACTATTTTTGGTACAGAGTTTATTCCCATTGAAGTTTTGCATTATAAATTGCCCATTCATTGTTATAGAGTTGGTGATTTTGCTTATATAACTGATTTTAAAACAATTAATAGAGAAGAAAAAGTAAAATTGAAAGGGGTGAAAACTCTTGTTGTCAATGCACTTCGTTATAAAGATCATTTTTCGCATGCTACAGTAGAAGAGGCTTTGGAATTGGTGAATGAAATTAATCCCCAACAAGCCTTTTTGACACATGTGAGCCATGAAATTGGTTTGCATCAGAAAGTGAATGAACAACTCCCAAACAATGTACAACTTGCTTTTGATGGTTTGGAACTATTTATTTAATCGAGTACTAATCCAATTTGAGAATAGAAAGATGATAAATAGAGCGGTTAGTAAGATTATTGTTCCAATGATGAATCCTATTGTTCCTAAACTATAGACAAAGGAGAAATAGTAGGCATCAAAAGCTTCGGACGGACTAAAATGTAAAGGGAAATTGCTTGGTTTTGAGAGGTAATTCATCATTAAGACAAATAGTATAAAACCAATAGATATACACAATATGTGAATTAAAATATTTTTTATTAAAATTTTCATACAAATAAAAACAAATTTTAATTTAGTTAGTTCATTGTTTTGTTATCTTGTTAAAGCTAAGTTTTATATTAGGTAGAATGATTTTTATAATTATTGCTTTAAAATTCAAAATAGTGACTTAAATTGATTTTGGATAAGTTCTATAAATAAGATATGTAAGATAAATTCAAAAGCATCCGAAACTGAATTAATATCCGAAAATTTAAAATCTTAATTTATAGAAGTTGCCTATAAATAAAAAATTAATCTATCATGGAAGATAATCTAAGGAACGAAGTCGAAGCAGGTAAAGCTAAATTTCAAGATTTTTCTATAGCTCCATCTCATACTTGTGAGCATATTATTAATCAAACTATGGTTCGTTTGTTCGATTGTGGTCGTGCCATTTCTGCTCATATCGAAAAGAAAAAGAGTAAATTGGATTTTAAAATGGATAAAGAACTCTCTTTAGAGGATTTACAACGACTTGAATCGGAGGTGAATCGTATTATTTCACTGGATTTACCCATCATCATTACTTATATTCCAGAAGAAGAGGCAAAAGAGCGTTTTGATATAAATCGTCTTCCAAAGGGTACTTCCGATACATTAAGAGTGGTAAGTATTGGGGATTATGACCAATGTTTGTGTATTGGTACACATGTGGAACATACCATGGAGATTGGGATATTTAAACTCCTTACCCATAGTTATTCTGATGGTGTTTTGAGAATTAGATGGAAGTTGATTTGATTCAATAACTATTAGAGATGTGAGTATGTTGATACTTTTTTTTGGAGTATGCTTACTTATAATCTATTTTCGTTGTAATGTTTGTTGTGTTTGTTGAAATATACTCAAATGTTTTCTCTTTTTTATTACTTTTGTAATTAATAATAGCAACTTCAGTACCTATGAGAGTGAATGTTGTTCAATGATTTTTTGCAAATGAAGGTAGATAAAACTATAAATTTAGAACAAGATGGTTTTGTTTTTTGTCCTAAAAGTGGAGAGTGTTATACTCTGAATTCATTAGGACAAACGATTCTGTCTTGGATAAAGTCCGGGGATACTATGGATATAATTAAACAAAAAATTTTAGAGCAATATGATGTTTCAGAAGTAGTGTTAGATACTGATTTAGAAGATTTTATTGCTCTTTGTGTAAGATATAGATTGGTTGAAGATTGATGAAGAGGTTAACGATAGCCATTAGTGGAATGAACGCAACAGATAATCCAAGTGCCGGTATTTCTGTTGCTCGTAGTTTACGTCAATCCGAATACCAAGATTGCAGAATAGTGGGTCTTAGCTATGGATCGTTGGAACCCGGAAACTATATGCGAGATTTAATAGATGTTGCCTATCAATTGCCCAATCCAACGGAAGGATCAGAACTCCTTTTTTCGCGTCTTGCTTATATTCAACAAAAAGAGAATATAGATGTGATAATTCCTAATTTAGATGCAGAATTAAATTCTTTTATTTTATTGCAATCTCGACTTGGATTGTTGAATATTGGAACCTATCTTCCTTCTTTAGAGCAGTTTGAATTAAGGCAGAAATGTAATTTGCCAAAATTGTCATCTCTAACAGGAATTGATATTCCGGATAGTCGAAATTGTTTTTCATATAATGACTTAATGAATTTAGATTGGGAATTTCCTCTTGTTGTGAAGGGGCAATTCTACGAAGCTGTCATCACAAGAAATCAGGAGCAACTTTTTTCTGCGTTCAATGATATTTCTTGTCGATGGGGGGTGCCGATTATTGTTCAACGTTTTGTTTCCGGAGCTGAGTTTAATGTTATTGGATTGTCTGATGGCGAGGGGAGATTACTCTCTTATGTTGCCATGCGAAAACAATATATCACAGATAAAGGTAAAGCTTGGGCTGGAGTTACAATCAATGATGAAAATTTGTTAGATTTAACTCGTACTTTTGTTCAAAAAACCTCATGGAAAGGTCCATTTGAATTGGAATGGATTCGTAGTGATGAAGGAAAATTTTATTTGATTGAAGTAAATCCAAGGATTCCGGCTTGGGTCTATTTGGCTACTGCATCCGGACAAAACATTCCGGAACTTATTGTTAAATTGATTAAAAAGGAGAAGATTAGTGCAAATTTGGAATACGAAGTGGGGAAAATGTTTGTTCGTTGTTCTTGGGATTTGATTGTAGACTTTTCTGAGTTTGGTAAATTTTCATCAAAAGCTGAATTATGAAGAAGAAAAAAGTATATGAAAGGCCGTTGATTAAACCAATAGTTGCAACTATGCCCGGGAAATCAGGCAATAATGTTTCGCTACCTCTTGTTGCTGAGATAGATGGACATACACCTTCTTCTTTGTTGAAGAAATTTGGTTCTCCTCTTTTCTTGTTTTCGGAATCTACGCTAAGAAACAATTTTAAAGAAGCCCAAAGCAATTTCCTAAATCGGTATCCTAATGTTTGTTTTGCATGGTCCTATAAAACCAACTACTTGAATGCAATATGTAAAATTTTTCATGAAGAGGGCGCTTGGGCTGAAGTGGTTTCCGGATTTGAGTATAAAAAGGCTCTCCAAAATGGAGTACGTGGAACAAATATCATTTTTAATGGCCCTAATAAAAGTGAAGAAGATTTATTGTTAGCAATTGATAATGAGTCGCTTATTCATATTGATAATTTGCAAGAATTGATATTGCTCTCTCATTTATCTGAGAGATGCAACAAAATTGTAAATGTTGCTATTAGAGTAAATTTAGATGCCGGAATCTCTCCTGCTTGGAGTCGTTTTGGCTTTAATTTGGAAAATGGTGAGGCTTGGAGAATGGTTACTAAAATCATTCAAGAAAAAAAATTGAATTTAAAAGGATTACATTGTCATATTGGAACTTTTATTTTATCTTTAAATGCCTATAAAGTTCAAGCAAAAAAAATGGCAGCATTAGCTGAAAAGATATATAATGAATTGCATCACTCGATTGCCTACTTGGATTTAGGTGGAGGATTTGCGTCAAAGAATACGCTCAAAGGTTCTTACTTAAGCGGTGAGGATTGTTCCCCTTCTATCAGTGATTATGCAAGGGTGATAACGGATGAATTGAAAGAGAATAGTTATGTTGCCAAGTTTACACCTTTGTTATTATTGGAAACAGGACGAGCTTTAATTGATGATGCCGGTTTTTTACTTACATCTGTTGTTGCAAATAAAAGAAATCCTGATGGGAGATTAAATACTATTGTTGATGCCGGTGTGAATATATTATTTACCTCTTTCTGGTACAACCATAAAATTTCTGCCACTGAGTTTCGCTCGTCTCATTGGGAAGATAGCACTTTGTACGGTCCTCTTTGTATGAATGTTGATGTGCTAAGAGAGCGAGTCGCATTACCGTTGTTGAATAAAGGGGATGTTTTGGTCGTTCACAATGTCGGGGCATATAATGTTACGCAATCTATGCAATTTATCTCATATAGACCTGCTGTTGTGTTGTTAGATAAAAATAGTCATGCAAAAATTATTCGAGGTGCTGATGACTTCGAATATGTAACATGTAAAGAGCATTATGAAGAGTGAAATAAGGTTATTTTTTGATAGTCTGTTATTTAGTTATTCATCCATTTTTTTTACGCAAAACAAATGGTTCGGTTGTGTTTTGTGTTGTATCACAATGCTTTATCCGTTACAAGGTGTTTGCGGATTATTTTGTTGTATGTTGGTGAATGCTATATCTCTGTCGTTATCGCTTAATAGGGAAAAGGTTCGTTCCGGATTATATGGTTTTAATGCAATTATGATAGGTCTTGCTTTAGGTGCTATTTATCCTTATAGTGAGACATTGGTAGTTCTGATTTTTGCCTTATCGTTATTGGTGTTGATGCTTACTGTTGTGATGGAGGGATTTTTTAAGAAATATAATCTTCCATTTTTAGCATTCCCATTTTTAGCTTGTCTGTGGATTGTTCTTTTGTTGTCACAACAATTGGATGCAGGGGTTAGCACTGATGTTTTATTGTTTACTTCTCCTCAATATCTTGCTATTGGTGAATTTTCTATCTATACTTTAATAGAGAAGTTGAATGATGTTGAAATGCCAATTTATTTTGACCTTTTTCTTAAAAGTATTGGTGTGCTATTTTTTCAATCAGATAGGTTGACCGGTCTTTTAATTTCAATTGCTCTCTTTTGTGTCTCCCGTCTCTCTTTTTGTTATGCTTTGGGATTTTTTCTCTCTGGCTATTTTTGTTACAATTTTTTAGGAGCTGAATTATTTCACATCCCTTTTCTGTTTTTTGGATTTAATTTTATATTCACTGCAATTGCTGTCGGGGGTTGTTATATTGTTCCTTCATTTTCTTCTATCTTGGGACTTTTTTTATTATTACCAACATTGTTCATTGTAGCTTTCTCTTCTACGAGATTTTTGTCTTATCTTTTCTTACCATCGTTTTCTTTCTCTTTTTGTTTGGTAAGTATTTTATATCTATATGTGTTGCAGTTACGAGAAAATAGTAATTCTCTCCGTTTCCCCTTTATTATAGAAAATACTCCGGAGGAAAATTTTTACTATGATAATGTCAATAATAAGCGATTTAAGTATCTCTCTTATTTCCCTTTTTCTCTTCCTTTTTTAGGCGAATGGACTGTTAAGCAAGGTTACGATGGTGAATATACGCATAAAGATGAATGGAAGTATGCTTGGGATTTTGTGGTAGAAGTGGATAATAAGCAATTTAAAGGAAACGGGGAGAGGGTTGAGGATTATTATTGTTATGATAAACCGGTTTTGGCTCCGGCTGCTGCTATTGTAATTTCTGTTTGCGATGGTATAGAAGATAATTTAGTAGGACAGGTTAACAGGAAAAATAATTGGGGAAATTATATTGTTTTAAAACATTTTGAGGGTTGTTTTTCTCTCTTAGCTCATCTGAAAATCGATTCCATCAAATGTGCTCCGGGTGATATTATTTCTCTTGGACAAGAATTGGCACTTTGCGGAAATTCCGGTTATTCTCCTTACCCTCATTTGCATTTTCAGTTTCAAGAATTGCCCTACGTAGGTGCTCCTACTCAAAATTGTCCTTTCACTTACTATTTATCTGTAACAAATAATTTTGAATGGGTTGCTTCTGGTGTGCCTAAATTAGACGAGGTTGTAACTAATCTGTCTGTAAATAATTTTAAAGTAGGTAATTATCTCTTCTGTGAAGGGAATAAAATAGATGTAAATTCAACTCTATTTGGACTGGAATCATGGAGTGTTCATTCTTATTTAGGAGGATATTTCCTTCAATCGGATAATGGAGCTAAAGCTTGGTTCGTCAATGATAGTAAAAGCTTTTATTTTCAACGATTTGTTGGCAACAAGA
Organism: Paludibacteraceae bacterium; assembly: GCA_017630395.1. GTDB lineage: Bacteria > Bacteroidota > Bacteroidia > Bacteroidales > Paludibacteraceae > UBA1181. The sequence goes on along the minus strand of JAGBVI010000013.1, from coordinate 23,271 downwards.
AGTGTGCTTTATACTATTTTTACTTATCTAACTTCAGAGTCCTTAAATCATCAGGGCAAAATTGGATTGTGAAAGAGCAATTCCCGGCAATTAATTGCAATATGGGTTGCTTAAAATGGTTGCAAGATATTTTAGCTCCTTTTGTTACTTTTATTAGATTTAAATTCCATGCTGTATTGCCGGATATGCATTTGCATTCAGAAAATTTGGTTTTTTATTCTTCTTTTCAAAAAGAGATTTTTGGTAGATTAGTAGAGCAACTCAATTTTGAAACTATTTGGACAACAACCAATAATATTAGATTGAATATTAAAGAGAGTGGAGAAGAGTGGTCCATTAAAATTAATTTATGATAAAACGTTTGCTTATAATTGCCGTTTTCGTATTTAGTCATTTCGTTCATTCGAATGCACTGAATATCGATTCTCTTTCGTTCTGCGAAAATAGCCGTATTGGAATTTCGTGGTTCGAACAAGCTAATTATTTAAAAGCAATCAAATACTTAGAACAAGCTCATCACTATTTTCAAGGTGATTCAATCTTAAATTCATACCTCTATTTTTCATATAAATATATGAATCGATGTTTTGAGAAAAATTCATTGTATTCTGAATTAGCGCAATCATCTAAGGAGCAATTTTTTATTCAATCCCCTAAACCGATTTTTTCTTCCTGTTATGAAGTTGGTTATATTAGGAATAAGGATGACGATTTCTATAATTGGAATAGCAGAAATTTAAATGAAAAAGGGGTGAATATTAATGTGAGTTTATCTCAAAACCTTAAAAATAGATGGCTCATAAATCATAAATTGATTGCTAATTTTCAAAGTGGAGATATTGAGTTACGTACTTCTTCCGGTAGTGTTGAAACTTATAGTGAGAGATACAAACTCTTTTGCTATTCTCCGTCTCTTTCGTTTTGGAAAAATCGTGCATTATCTTTTTCTCTTTATGGTCATTTTATGTATGAAAATTATCAGGGAGTAGAAGGAGGAGAGATTGTTTATAATCGATATCATCCGGAATATCATGATCATGACCGATATAGGGAGCGAGGGGAAAGTCCGTATTGGGAACGTCCATGGGGTGAAAAGAATGAGCATTTTTGGGAAATTCCTCCTGATTTCCAGGAAGATAGTAATTTTCAGGAGGATTTTAAAGTCTCTATAAGCGAAGAGTCTTCTTATGATTTTTTGATAGGAAGTTCTGTTTCTTATAGTTTTTTACAATTTCAAGTAGATGGAGAATTCTCTTATTTGAACTATGCAGACGGAAATAGTTTCCAATTTGGAGTAAATGGGATCTATTATCCATTAGGAAATTTAAATTTATATTTTAAACTTAAATTTTATTATCTTTGGAGAAACGTTCAGTTACAAGCAGAAACGGCAAGTCACAATCCTTTGGCAGAGGCTCTTATTGGTTATAAAGTTCTGCCTGTCTGGTGGATGGAACTATCATATTTACATGGTAATATGCGTTATTACAATGAGGTTGATACTCATTCAATATATTTGTTTGGATGTGATCCGAAGTTTAGGGTATCATGGTTGAATATATTACCAATAAAAGATAACTTTTCGATTAATTTGTCATATCGTTTATTTTCAATGAAAAAGGATTATTATAGTTTGCAAAATTATAATTGGATAGTGTTACAAAATAAAACAATAGGACATTCTCTAACAGTTGGATTATTATGGAAGTACTAAAAAAAACTCTTTTTACGCTAATTGCGATGCTATTTATGACTATTTCTTTCGCTCAAAATAATGTTGCTGCATTCTCAAAAAGTTATGAATTGGAGGCGGATAAACAATATCTTGCAGCTGTTTCAACCCTTAAACAATTGAAAGTTAATAGTTACGCTGTTAATTTGAGGATTGGATGGTTGTTTTATTTAAATGCTAATTACAAAGAATCAGTTGTCTATTATACAAAAGCGATACAATTAAGACCAACTGCAATTGAGGCTAGATTTGGTTATATTCTTCCAGCAGCAAAGCTGAAAATGTGGAAAAATGTGGCATCACAATATGATGCGATACTTAAGTTAGATCCTCAAAATTCCAAGGCTAATTACTATAGGGGATTGATGTTTTACAACGTAGGCGAATATAGTAAAGCAGAACCCTATTTTGATCGAGTGGAACAAATGTATCCTTTTGATTATGATATTGTTATTTTATCAGCCTGGAATTCTTATTTTCTGAAGCGCTACGATAAGGCTAAACTCCTTTTTAATCAGGCTCTCTTAATACAACCTCAAAGTGCTTCTGCTAAAGAGGGAATTTCTTTATGTCATTAGGTTAATCTACTCTATGAAATGAAGGTTGCCCCCTTCTTAAATATTTTATCTGATTATGAGTGAAATTTTGTCATTTCTCCTCAAAAATAAAAATATCTTCTTCCTCTTTTTTCATTAGGTATTGTTCTCTTGCAAAGCGTTCCAATCCATCTTTGTTGCTTTCCAATTCATTCATTTTGCGTTGGCTTTGCTTGATTTCATTTTTATAATATTTTATTTCTTCCTTTAAATGAATACATTTCTGTCCGTATTCTAATCTGTCCATCATTGAATAAGAATCAAAAAATAGCAACCATAATGCTCCAAATATGATAAGTATTACATACTTATTAAGTACATATTTTTTGAGGAAATTAATTATCTTATTGTCCATATTCATCGTTTATTGAATTAAATTTAATCTTGCATACAAAGATAAAATTTTCTTTTCTCCGATGTTCTCAAAATCTATAATAAGTTTTTCTCCCGCTCCGCTTCCTTCAATATTTTTTATAATTCCTTGCCCAAATTTACTATGAATTACTGTCATTCCAACATGATAAGTTGAAGTGGTAGCTGTATTTGACACTTCTTTATTAATTGGTGCAACATTTTCTATTCGCTTTAGACGTCGAGAAGGTGAATAATTGTTGGATTGAGAGTAGTGATTAGCATCGGATGTCGAAATTGTTTTGTCACTCCATTTGCTTGCGTAGTTGCCATTCCCCAATGTACCTGTTGATACCTGAAAAGAAAGATTTTCCTTGGGTTGAGTGTTTGTTATTGATAGTTGAAGTTCACTCGGTAAATCTAACAAAGAAGCATCAATATCCTTTAAGAATCGACTTGGAATAGTATAAGTTGTGTTCCCGTTTCTAAATCTGGATTTTGCGTAAGTGATAATACAATTGCACTCTGCTCGTGTAATGGCAACATAAAAAAGTCTTCGTTCCTCTTCTAGGTTATTTTGTGATTGCATGTTCATATCAGATGGGAATAACTCTTCTTCTAGACCAACCACAATTACATTTTTAAATTCAAGACCTTTTGAGGCATGAACCGTCATTAGTGTTACCTTGTTGTTATCATCTCCATTTTCCTCGTCTTGATCAGTTGCTAATGATACTACTTGGAGAAATTCTGAAATGGTACTTATCTCTGTTCCATCTTGTTCTCTTCGTTGTTCGCAAAATTCATTAATTCCATTTAATAGTTCATCAACATTCTCTAATCTACTAATACCCTCCGGAGACATATCCTTTCTCAATTCGCTCAAGATATTACAGTCACTTAGAACTAGTTGTGCCATTTCATAAGCATCACACGTTTCTACCTTTTGAGAAAGATTCTCTATTAGAGACCTAAAGTTTGCTAATTTTGTACTTATACCGGCATTGATGCCTAAATTGTATTGTAATGGGTCGCTAATAATTGTCCAATAGGAAACCCCTTGTATGTTAGCACAATCTGCAATTTTTTGAATTGTGGTGTCTCCAATTCCTTTACTTGGGAATTTAAAAGCACGTTTAAGAGCCTCTTCATCATTCATGTTGATAATCAGGCGAAAATAGTTCAAGACGTCTTTGATTTCTTTGCGTTGATAAAAGGAGTGACCACCTTTGATTTGGTAGGGAATAGCTCGAGAACGAAAAGCCTCTTCAAACAGGCGTGATTGAGCATTTGTACGATAAAGAATGGCAAAGTCTTTGTACTCAAATTTTTTGGACATGGCTTGGACGATGTTACCCACCATTTCACTTTCATCTCTATCGGAATAAGAACTTAAAACTTTAACCTTTGAGCCCTCATCATTTTTCGAATAGACATTCTTTTTTATTTGCCCTCTGTTTTTTTCAATTAAACTATTAGCTACATTGACAATATTGGGTGTAGAGCGATAGTTTTGTTCCAATTTGAAAATTTTGGCAGTAGGGTAGTTCTTTTGAAATTGTAAGATGTTCTCGATATTTGCCCCCCGGAATGAATAGATACTTTGTGCATCATCACCCACCACACTGATGTGTTGATGTGCTTCAGCTAATTTCTTTATAATAAGGTGTTGAGAAAAGTTTGTATCTTGATACTCATCAACTAATATAAATTTAAAAAGTTCTTGATATCTCTTTAAAACATCTTCGTTGTCACGAAACAAAATGTTAGTATATAACAATAAGTCATCAAAATCCATTGCATTTGCCACTTTGCATCTGCGCATATAAGTACTATAAATCTCTTTTAGTCTCGGTATCCTTAAATAATTATCGTAATCCAACTCCTCTCTGTTTTTTACATGCATAGATGGTGTAATAAGATTGTTTTTGAGTGCAGAAATTCTGGAACAAACCTTTTTGGGAAGATATACTTTATCGTCTAAGTCCATCTCCTTAATGATGGTTTTGATTAGATTCTTTGAGTCATTGGTATCGTATATAGTGAAATCTTTGTTGAATTCTATGTATTGGCATTCCCGTCTAAGAATTTTTGCAAAAATAGAGTGGAAAGTTCCCATCCAAAGATAGGATGCGGTTTTCTCTCCAACTATTTTCGCTATCCTGTCTCTCATCTCTCGAGCCGCTTTGTTGGTGAATGTTAAAGCTAAAATATTGAATGGTTCATATCCCAATTTTAATAAAGCTGCAATCTTATAAGTTAAGACTCGTGTTTTCCCAGAACCGGCTCCGGCTACAACCAAAGAGGGACCATCGTTGTATTTAACTGCTTCTTTTTGAGATTCATTGAGTTGACTTAAAATACTTTCCATCTATTTTGTATATCTGATATTTCTGAAATAAAGTGACCTTACAAAGATAGTTTAAATTTAAAGGTGTGTCAAGTGATATTTATTTCTTCTTGTGAAGATGTAAAATAATCTTTATTTTTGTGCCGCAATATTAATTTTTGAAATTAGAATATAATGATTGATTATTCAAAAATTCCATCTCCATCTTACGTAATAGATGAAGCACGATTAAGAAATAATTTAGAGTTGATAAAAAGGGTAAAAGATAGTGCCGGTGTAGAGATTATCTTGGCATTTAAAGCTTTTGCCTTGTGGAAAGTATTTCCGATTATTCGAGAGTACATTCCATTTTCAACGGCAAGTTCTTATTCAGAAGCAAGGTTGGCTGTGGAGGAGTTTGGGAATCTTGCTCATACTTATTCTCCAGCCTATTCAGAGGAGGAATTCCCGGAAATTATCAAGTGTAGTAGCCATATAACCTTTAATTCTTTGTCTCAGTTCGAACGATTTTATCCTCAAGTTAAAAGGTTTGCAGAACGAAAAATTTCGTGCGGACTTAGAATTAATCCTGAGTTCTCTGATGTAGAAACTGATTTGTATAATCCTTGCGCACCCGGCTCTCGTTTGGGAGTGGTTGCAGAGTTATTAGGAGATAAGTTGCCGGAGGGGATTGAAGGATTGCATTTTCATACATTGTGTGAATCAACTTCGTTCGATTTAGAGCGTACATTAGTCAAGGTTGAGGAGCGTTTTGCTAAATATTTTTCTCAAATTAAGTGGATTAATTTTGGAGGAGGACATTTGATGACGAGAGCGGATTATGATGTTGAACATCTAATTTCTTTACTGAAGCAATTTAAATCGCGTTATCCTTGGTTGGAAGTTATAATGGAGCCGGGTAGTGCTTTCGCATGGCGGACAGGAGAGTTGGTCTCTACTGTAGTGGATATTGTTGAAAATAAAGGGATTAGAACAGCAGTTTTGAATGTCTCTTTTGCATGTCACATGCCGGATTGTCTTGAAATGCCATACAAACCTGATATTATTGGAGCTGTAGAAAATGGTAAATATTCATATCGTATGGGTGGCAATAGTTGTTTGTCCGGGGATTTTTATGGCGATTGGACCTTTGATAAACCCTTGCAAGTAGGAGACAAAATCATATTCAACGATATGATTCATTATACTACAGTTAAAACAACCATGTTCAATGGTGTTTCTCATCCATCATTGGTTTTGTGGACACAAAATAATGAGATGAAATTGTTGCGTAAATTTGGTTACGAAGATTATCGTGATAGAATGGCATAAAATTGCCTTTCATTCATAAAAATGTTGGGTTGTAATTTGGGTGATTTCTTTGAAATGTGCTAAATTACAACCTTTTAGTATTGAAAATTAGGTGGCTTTTATCAAATCATATTGATGATTTTTTGATTTTTTTTTTGAAGAAATTACTGTGTAAAGGTGAGAACAGTGCGAGTATTGTGACCAACAACCTTAAACAAAAGCAAGTAATTCAACTTCAAAGATAAGTGTTGAGCCTCCCGGAATTCCGGGTTGAGAGAATCTGCCATAACCTCTTTCAGCAGGTATGTATAGTTCCCATTTGTCTCCAATACACATTTGTTGCAGAGCAATTGTCCAACCCTCAATCAATCCTCGTAGTCTAAAAGCCGGAGCAACGCCTCCTCTTGAAGAATCAAACTTTTTGCCATTGATTGTCCAACCGGTATAGTGAACGGTAACAACACTGCTTAAATTAGGATGACGACCATCATTTTTTCCTTTTTTGATAACTTTATAGAAAATTCCTTTTGCAATTTCTTTAACTCCACTCTCTCGCGATTTCTCTGTGAGCCAATCTCTATTTGCTTGTATGTAATCTTGTTTTGCCATATATATCAATTTGTTTGCAAAGATATTTAAAATTTTTATACCTTTGTTTTACTATCAGTAATACATTAGTTAATTATTATGAGTGTAGGAAAGAAAAAATGTGAGTTGCTTAAAAATATACGTAAGGAGATAGCTTTGCGTTATGATATTTCCTATACTTCTGATGAGTGTTCTTTCAAAGGAGAGTGTAAAGGAACCTGTCCTAAATGCGTACAAGAGGTTAAATATTTAGCGGAAGAATTGACAAAAAGAGGGTTGCTCGATAACTCACTTTTTTTACCAATTTTTGAGGAGGAATTTATTCGTGATTCTTCGTCAATAAATAATAATGACATGAATGTTGAAGAGCAAGTGGTTTTAATGGGTGAAGTCGAGTATAATGGAGGCAATGAAGAGGACTCTAATCCGATTGGAAACGAGACAAGTAAATCTGTTATTTGGGATAAAATCAGGCAGTTGCGAAAAAATATTTTGTCAAAATTTCCAGAGACGCAAGGTTGTGTTGAGAATGATAGGATTGAGGGTAGAGATTAATAAATTTAATGCAAATAGAAAATATGAAAATGGCTCCTACTATAATGAGAACGACTTAGAATAGGTTCAGATGGAGTCGGTGTTACAACTTTATTTTCCTTTTGTGCCAATCCGTTGAAATGTAAATATTGTTTAAATTCACATTCTTGGAAAATAAAAAGGTTGTGAAAGAGGTTTCTCCGGAGCAACTGTATCAATGGGTCTCTGTTGACAGACTCTCTTTCTTTCTACGGGAGGATGTATGACATTGGGAGGTGGAGAACTGTTGTTATATCCCGATTTTATAGTGAAGTTTTGTGGTTAGTGAATGGAGAATGGAATATAAGAAGCTGTTTAAATTTTATTGAAAAAAAAATACTTAGAGTTTCACTCTCTTATTTTCGGCATCTTTGAGATTCTTTTTAAGCTATTTTTATTATTCTTTTTTGATAATAGTCCACTATTAATTGCAAAAAAAATAATAAAAATAATCTTAAAAATCTCTCTCAAATATGCTCGAAATAAAATTTAAACAACTTCTAAATATCGAAACATCTTTAAGTTGGTTGGTTTCAGTAGTTGTAGTAGATATAATTACGGTCAGAGATCCACTTATATCCGAATTTAATACCGAAGAAGATGTATAAAATAGTAGTAAAGATATAAATACTGAGTTTGTAATTAAGAATAATGTTCTGTTTTATTGCTCAATAGTCAATAAAATTTGAGGTTAAGACCATATTACCCTAAATAATTGATGAAAAAGGAAGCCGAATACACACTAAACTATATTTGCATAGTTGGGTTTTCTGGTGGAGTTTTTTTATAATATATTAATACTCTGTGTATTAAAAATATTTATGATGAAATTGTAAAAAAAAAATATAAATATCTTCCGAAATATTTTGCAAAAAAGAAAATTTACTATTACTTTTGCACAGCATTTCAGAAATAGTAAGGCGTTACTGTTAAAGGAAAAAAGAAATAATGCGAAAATAGCTCAGTTGTTAGAGCACAACCTTGCCCCAAGGGATAGACGCTAAAATCCAACCTTGGCAAGGAAGAAATAGTAAAAATGCGAAAATAGCTCAGTTGGTAGAGCACAACCTTGCCAAGGTTGGGGTCGCGGGTTCGAGCCCCGTTTTTCGCTCAATGTCAAATAGGAAGGATTGACTTAACTATTAAGTCAATCCTTTTTTGCCCAGGTGGTGGAATTGGTAGACACGCTACTTTGAGGGGGTAGTGCCGGTTTCGGCGTGTGAGTTCGAGTCTCATCTTGGGCACAAAACATGTAAGTTATGAAATCAAATTTAAAACTTTTGTTATTGCTTCTTCCAATATTCTTCCATTATTCATGTAAGGATGAAGAAGGAACACTAGAAGGAGAGCCTCAAGACATTATTGATGAGAACCATGTGTTGTTAGATGATAGATATGGAATTACAGCCGTGTTCCCTAAAGGAGAGTGGTCTAATTCCTATTTAGATACATTACCCAAATCAGATTTTTATAAAAATTATCAATATAGTGCCATTTACACAGGGCTCTATTCAGATACTATTATGAAGGATGATGCTCCTCTGTATCCAACGGGAATGTATTTTATGCGATTTCATAAAAAAATTGATCCATCTGAGTTTGATAATTTTGCAAGTGAGTACAAAATGTACGTATATGATCAGATGTTAGAAGCATATTATAATGAAGTTTCAGCTGTTTCAGATACAACGATAGGAGAGTATTCCGGAGTTAAATTTGTGGCTGATAGAGGGATAAATGTAGGAGATGGATACGAAGAGGTTATATTGTTCTACCATAATTCAAGAACTTATGGTGTAACAATTATTACATCTGATGAAAAATTTGATGATAGCTATCCTAAGTGTCAGGATATAGTATCAACTATAAAATTAAAGTAAATAATGTCAGTATATGACTAACAATTAGGTTAGTTTGTAAAGGGGTTAGACTGTTTTTTAAAGTTTTTTTGTGGTAAGTAGCTATATAGTTACTTACCACAATTTTTTTTGAACTATACAGAAGAAATTTTTGTTATATGGTAACTTTTATATAGGGAGATTCATATAAATTATCATAAAATTAAAATTTCAATGAAAGACAAAAAATTAACTTCTGCCAATGGTCGTCTTATTGCAGACAACCAGAATATTCAAACCGCAGGTCAAAGAGGTCCGGTATTATTGCAAGATCCGTGGTTTTTAGAAAAATTAGGCCATTTTGATAGAGAGGTGATTCCAGAGCGAAGAATGCATGCGAAAGGTTCCGGAGCTTATGGAACATTTACCGTTACGCATGATATCACCCAATACACAAGAGCGAGTATCTTTAGTGAAGTAGGAAAGAAAACCGATTGTTTTGTTCGATTTTCTACGGTAGCGGGGGAGAGAGGAGCCGCAGATGCAGAGAGAGATATCCGAGGATTTGCAATAAAATTTTACACAGAGACAGGGAATTGGGATTTAGTTGGGAATAATACACCCGTATTTTTTTTAAGAGATCCATTAAAATTTCCAGATTTAAACCATGCAATCAAAAGAGATCCAAAAACCAATATGCGAAGTGCCAATAATAATTGGGATTTTTGGACATTACTTCCTGAAGCACTACATCAAGTAACCATTACGATGAGCAATAGAGGAATTCCTTACTCATACAGGCACATGCATGGCTTTGGAAGTCACACATATAGTTTCATTAATGAAGAAAATAAGAGAACCTGGGTGAAGTTTCACCTTAGGACTTTGCAAGGAATAAAATGTTTGACAGACCAAGAAGCAGAAGCCATAATAGCTAAAGATAGAGAGTCTCATCAGAGAGATCTATTTGACAGCATAGAAAAGGGCGATTATCCACGATGGTTATTTCAAGTACAACTAATGACAGAGGAGCAAGCAGAGACTTATCCAATTAATCCGTTCGATTTGACGAAGGTTTGGCCACATGGAGATTTCCCTTTACATGATGTAGGAATTTTAGAATTAAACAGAAATCCTGAAAATTATTTTGCGGAGGTAGAGCAATCAGCATTTAATCCGATGAATGTCATTGATGGAATAGGATTTTCGCCGGATAAGATGTTGCAAGGCAGATTGTTTTCGTATGGAGATGCACAACGCTATCGTTTAGGCGTTAATGTGGAACAAATACCGGTAAATAAGCCACGATGTCCTTTCCATTCCTATCATAGAGATGGAGCAATGCGAGTGGATGGGAATTATGGTGCCACTAAAGGTTATGAGCCCAATAGCTATGGAGAGTGGGCAGATTCTCCCGAGAAGAAGGAGCCACCATTAAAATTACGAGGAGAAGCCTACAATTATAACGAAAGGGAGTATGATGAGGATTATTATACTCAACCGGGAAATTTATTTCGTTTGATGCCTATTGAGGAGAAACAGCTTTTGTTTGAAAATACTGCACGAGCCATGGGAGATGCAGAGCAATTTATAAAAGTAAGACATATAATAAATTGTTACAAAGCAGATCCAGATTATGGAAAAGGAGTTGCAAAAGCATTAAATATCCCTATAAGCGAAATTATGGGAAATGTGTAACTTGACTATGTTTATTTTATCAAAACTTTTGTGTTGTTGATATAATATATGCCAGATGAAAGTTGAATTTCTCTTGATTCATTTTCTTTTAGTGTAAACTTACAGATTTGCTGTCCTAAATTATTGATAATTGTAAAATTGTTTTCTTGCAAACTTTTAATTGTTAGTCGATTAAAATATGAGTAGAGGCGATACGATTTATCAGAGGGATGGCAAATCTGGATTGTAAGATTCTCTGTTTCAATATTGGGGTATTTATTTCCTTCATACACCTCCCATACAGGTAGTGCAACTCCATCAAAGTCGAATAAAGTTGTATTTTCCACTACATTAACATCTGGTTGATTGGTTGAAGTTTTGTGAGCCCATCCGGTTTTATTATTTCCATTTTCATCTTCAACATGTATCATTACCGGATCCCAGTAGAGTGAACCGACACACTCATATTTAGATGTCGCTCCAATACTTTTTAATGCGTTCAATAATTCGGCAACAAAGCTTTTTTGACCTTCGGGCGAAAAATCATAAAAATCTTTGTATTCAGCAGCATTTTCAGTCAATTGCCCCTCCCAACCATCTTTACGAGTAGGGTGAAAATTGTATCCAGACTCCATTATCAAGATCTCTTTTTCGTAACGATGAGAGATGTTTTTGCAATATTCTACAAGGTTGCCTACAGTAGCTTCGCTCCAAGCAGGATAGTAGGAGGCACCGATAACATCAAATTTTGCATTGTGTTTTAATAGATTGTCAAAATACCATGAATAGGTGTATGAGTTTACATTCGAGTTGTATTTGATAAAATCATTTGTGTTATCTGCCAAATGAATTACAATTTTACTATGGGGGGAGACCTCTTTGACAGCCTTGTAGCCGGCATTGATGAATGAGGCTATCGCATTCCAATTTTGAGTACCTCTTGGCATGTCTGTGTTGTCCCATGTGACATCGTAGGAGTAGCCGTATGGGAATAAGAAACCTCCATTTGTCTCATTTCCCAAAGATACATATTCGGGGTAGATTTGATTTGTTGCCAATTCTTTCATCACACCTAATGTATAATTATAAATACAATCAGCTAATTTTTCTACAATTTTTTGGTTGTCATGTATCCCTTTTATAGAATCCATCCAATCTGCAGGGATGTCTTGTCTCTCTCCGTTAGACCAGTAGTCTGAATAGTTAAAAGTGTATTGTATCTTCATTTTTGCATTGTGTGCCATAATTGCAAGTTTTAGGCAGTCTTTGGAGTCTTGAAATCCGTCCGGGAGATAGTAACTATTGCTTTTGTCCGGGTGCATTCTTCCGGGTGAATTTGAATTTCTAATTCGAACAAAATTCATTCCTTTTTCTGCTAAGAAATTGATAACAGATTGAGCTTTTTCGATGTTGGATGCATCGTTAGAGTAGAGGAGAGATCCATCAGAATTATAGTAATTTCCACCTGCATTGATAACATAGTTTAGTTCGGTTATATCTCCTCCTTGGAGAAATATGTATGGACCATCGGTTTGGGTTAATGTGACATCATCTATGTATAGGTCATGTTTCCCCTCATTATAAACACCGATTTCAATCTCTCCGTTATTGGTTTGAATTCCTCTGACATATACAGTTAATGAATTGTGAGAATCTTTTGTTTTTGGAATTTCGGTTGAAACCATAGAGTATCCTTCCCCTTTTGCGTAGAGATAACATTTCCCATAGCAGTTGGGGATTGATACCTTTGCCGTAAGCATATAATAGCCTTCTTGAACTTGAACATGTTGGAATAATTTTGACTCGCTTCCCGCAGGAATATAGCAACGTCCATCAACAATAGATCCATTTTCACCCTCTATTTCCCAACAGGATAAATTGTCGAAATTATCGTAGATTACTGCTATGTTTTGAGCTTTTACAGAAGTGGCTGAGAATAGAAAGAGTAATATCATCACTCTGCTCAATAACGAAGGAATTTGATAATTTTTCACCATGAGTACTAATTATTTTTTGGTAAAGGGTCAACTAATAAGTGCGAATTTAAATAAAATGTTTAAAGAACTCTACTTTACGAGAAGAGAAATTTGTATTTTTCTGAATTTTCAAAATTAATCTATCGGAGAAATATTAAAAATGACGAATAAAAATAAACTAAAAACTATCACTAAGATGCCGAAAGTTATGATTTAAATTTACATATATAAATTTTCAATAAAATTTTTAAAAAGCTTCTTAAAATTAATTTTGTTTGCATAATATTGATAATTAATTAAATAGATGAAGTAATTGAAAAAATCGCTCATATCTTTGTAAAGACATGAGTTTTTTTTTGCTATCACAAAAAAAACTCATTCGCTTAAACACCCCATTAGTAGCTAAAGCTACGTAGTGGAAAAATTTTTTTATACTAAAATTTTTGGAGTAATTTAAACTTATTATGAAGACAAAATTGGTAGAAAGGGTTAAAAGAGGTTTGACTTTTCTTTTTGTTTATTTTTTATTTGCATATCATGCAAATGCAGTTGTGTATATAACTGAAGTAAATGTCTTGGGCATTCCATATGTGGAGTTTTATAATTCATTTTCAGATTCATTTAATATCGGTAAATGGACGCTTAGATGTGGTTTAAATGAAAAATCTTTGAGTGTAGATACAATTCGAGAAGAATCAGTTTGGGTTGAAGAACTTCCGTTTGGATTTTTGAGTGGTGATTCGTTGCAATTGATTGATGAAGATGGTAAAATAATTGATTATGTGATGATTAATAGGCGAGATCATTTTAATAACGGACTTTCATTACAAAGGGACACGGTAGTTTTATTTAATGGTAGAATTGAACCCAAATTATCATTGTTCAATAAGAGAGGTTTGACACCATGGACGATTGAAAATTTAGAAGAGCAAGATAGAACAGCTTTGAGTTACATTATGGATAGTCAGAGTAGAGAATTAAAAGTTATTTGTCCTTCTCGACAAATAAATAAAGAGATTAATTCTTGCGAGGGGATTGACTTTCAATGTTTGCATGAAAACTTTTTTGTATATCCTAATCCGGTTGCAAATATACTTTTTATAAAAGGGAATGGAGAGAATTTTTCATTCGAATTAAGTAGTTTACATGGTAAAATCTTGAAAAAAGGATTTCTTAATAATGGTTATTCACAAATAGATATGTCAACTTTTGAAAAAGGTGTCTATTTGCTAGTGATAAATAATGGAGGTGCAATTAAAATTGAAAAATACTAAAATACAAAATGAAACGAACAAAACTATTATTATTGATTTTAAGTGGGTTTTCTTTTATTTTTTCTTTATCTGCTGCTAATTTAGTTGTAGGTGATTATGGTGGAATGTTTAGTGTATCACCAAGCGGAGGTGCAATTTACTCGATTCCAATTGAATTACCCCAAGGTGTCAATGGTATGTCTCCTAAAGTTTTTTTGAATTATAATAGTCAAAGTGGTATAGGAGATGCAGGATACGGGTGGAATATTGTCGGAGCGTCTGAAATTGCAAAAGAGGGAGCAAGACCTTATTATGACAATATGGTTTTACCGGTTAACAATGATAATAATGCAGATTATCTATCTTTGGATGGGCAACGTCTTATTTTTTATGAAGAGATTGATGAAGACGTGGTTGAATTTAGGACGGAAAATGATAATTATGACAGAATTGTCAGACTTGGTAAAAATGGAAACTTCTATTTTGAGGTTTATACAACTAATGGACGAAAAAAAACGTATAAGCAATTAAAAGAAGGTGCGTCTTATTATGAAGGAAACTTTGGCTGGCATGTTACGCAAGAAGAAGATTTGTATGGGAACTATATTTCCTATAATTATAGTGTTACAAGTAGTGGATACAATATATCAACGGTTTTGTTGAGTTCTATTTCTTATGGAGGGAACTTAAAAGAGAACAAGCCTCATACTTGTAAAGTAGAATTTTTCTATGGATCGTCTCTTACATATCCTTTTCAATATGCATTGGGCGGTTATACAAAATCAATTCACAAGTTACTTAGTGAAGTTCGGACATACGCCAACTCAACTCTTAATTCTAAATATTTGCTATCTTATTCTGATGATTTTCAGGGTAGGAAATATCTTGAACGCGTAAAAAAGTATGGAAACAATGGCGATTATTTAGACGATTTGATTTTTTCATGGAATAAGAATGCTTTTTCTTTAACAGAAAACTCTTTTCATGATAGTTATTTCTCCCAATATGCATCGCAATCTTCTGATGTTTCCTATTACGGGAAGCAATGGTTTATAGGCGATTACAATAATGATGGAAAGTCTGATTTATTAACAAATAGTTGTGTTGTTAATAGTGGTAAAGTCGGGTTGTATTTTCAGTATTTTAAAAATAATGCCGGAACATCTTCTGATTTAAGCGGTTTTAGTTATGAAAAATCTTCAACGTTAAATTCGGAGGCAAAATACAGTTCGTATTCCGGTACTCTGTCTTGTTATTTTACCAATAGAGTTAATCAGGATATAATTTTGCCTTGTCTTGAAAATAAAACGATTTTAAAATTTATCAATTTAAAAAATATTACTGATTATTATGCAATAACATTGTCAACTGAGCATGATGATATACCTCTTTATTCGTGTGCGGATTTTAATATGGATGGTTATGCTGATATTGTGATAATTGAACGAAATTTATGTAGAGGGCGTCATCGAGCCCATATTATATATGGAGGTAGTTCTTCTAATTTTTCAGGAATGAATCCTGTAAAATCTACTGTTTTATTTCCGGCAGAGGGGACAATTCAGCGTATAGCTATTTTTGATATGAATGGTGATGGACTTCAAGATATTGTTGCAGTTTCTGATAAAGGTTATTTTACGTTAAAAAACAAAGGTCAAACTACCGGTTACGCAACGTGCAATTTTTCTAATGGTAGTTCTGATTTTAAAAATGGAATGAAATTTAATCAAAGTGAAGATCTTGCTTTTGAATTTGGTGATTTCAATGGTGATGGAATTGGAGACTTTTTTAAGGCTACAAGCACTTCTAATACGCTCTATTTAGGACGAAGTAATTGTATATTTGAACCGATAGGGGTTTCTCAAATCGCAACTTTCTCGTCCAATACTTTTGCTTTTTCTGCAGATGTGAACGGAGATGGGAAATCGGAATTGGTGGTAGTGAGAGATGGGGGTAAAAATGTTTATTGGTACCAATATAGTGGTTCCGCCTTTTCTCTTTCTTTTTCTAACTATGCCGCCTATCGAACCCTGAGCAGAGATAAAATTATTGTTGGAGATCTCTATGGAACTGGTCGTTCGGAGGTTTTTTCTGTTGGTGCTTCATTGATAAGTAGTCAGATTAATAGTGCTCGTATTTACCGAACGACGGCCAATTTCTCTAATGAAGATGGTTTGATTAATAAAATTTTGTCTCCGATGAAGGATATTTCTATTTCTTATGGGTTGTTGACCGATAAGGAAATATGCTCGAAGAACACAACTCTTTCTAATGGTCTGAATTTAATGCACCTAAATACACCTTTAAAGGTGGTGAGAACTGTGACAGATTATGGAGAGAATGCTTTTTTTGAAAATTCTATCAAAACCTATACGTACGAAGATGCTATTGCAAATGTTACCGGGAAAGGTTTTCTTGGGTTTAAGAAGGTGATGGTGGAGGATGAGGTGAGCGAAACGTCAGAGATAACGGAGTTTGAACTTAGTTCTTCTCCGGCTGTTTTGTTTCCGAAAAAAGAATCAAAATATGCAGGCTCAGAAATTTATGCTTCTACTGATTATACGTATTCTAAAATTATTACTGATGAAAATAGTGGCAAGGCTTTTCATTTAGCATTGACTAAAAAAGTAGAGAATGATGCTTTGAATGGGGTCTCTCATACGTCAAGTTACTCTAATTATCATTTGGGTTATCCGCTTAATGAAACAAAAAATTATGGCAGTGGTGTGATAGTAACCACATCCTACCCCGGCGTAACCTCAGGCGGTGAATATAATATGTTTTTGCCTTTGTTTAAAAATGTAACAAAGAAAAACAGTTCCGGGAGCGTTACTGCATCTTCTCAGTTTGTATATAATGCGCAATATTCACCCTCTAAAATTATTGAGTTAAAAGGGACGGATAAAGCTATTACAAGGGAATTTACTTATGGCGTTAATGGTAATTTGTTGAAAGAAAAAGTTTCTGCGCAAGGGTGTGAAAGTAGGATTAAATCTTATTCTTATACTGCTTCCGGTCGCTTCTTATCTTCTGTTGCTCAAGAGGATGGTTCTGTTGTCTCCTATACCCATAATGAGGCATTAGGACGACCAACAAAAATGGTGGAAACAATGGGAACTCTTTCTTTTACTACCAATTATTCTTTATATGATGGCTTTAACAATTGTTTGAAAAAAACTTTTTCGGATGGTAGAACAGAGACTGTTGCCTCTTCTTACTTTTCGCATATTCGTCCTTCTCATTATATTATTTCAAAAACTTTGACAGGCAGCTCGGATAGCGAAGTTATGTATGATGCTTCCGGAAGGGTTATGAGAGAAAAACAATATGATTTGGATGGAAAAGAGCGAATTTTATTTTATAGTTATGATTATGCGGGCAGGCTTGAATATGAGTATGTGAGAAATACAGGTAGCACTCCGAGTGGAAATCCTTCTACTCAATACTCTTACGATAAATTTGGTCGCCTGATACAAGTTAGTGCGCCTTCCGGTGTAACAAAATATTCTTATGACAAATTAAAAAGAACCATCACATCGCCTTTGGGGACAGTTGTGGAAAAATGCAATTCTGCCGGACAGTTGATAGAACGAACCGAAAATGGACAAATGGTTACTTTTACGTACGCTCCGAACGGTTTGCCGTCTTCATCTTCTGCGCTCTCTTCTTCCGGAAGTCATACTACTACGTTTTCTTACGATATTGCAGGGAATAGAACCTCTATCAATGACCCTGATGTAGGTATAGTTTCGGTGGAATATGATGCGTACGGAAGAAAGGTATTAACAACAACCGAGAATGGTTCTGAAATTTACTATCTGTATGATTCAAAGGGTAGATTGTATGAACAGAGTGACGGGACTGATAAAACAACTTTTACCTATAATGAAAGCGGACAATTGACAAAAGAGTGCAGAGGTAACTATTCTTGTGCTTATACTTATGATGCATTTAATCGAGTTACCTTGAAAAACGAGTTGATGGATGGTGTCTCTTTTGCAACAAAATTTGCTTACGCCAATAATTATGGTGATGTTTCCACTACTACTTATCCTTCGGGGGTAGTTGTGAATAATACTTACAACAATTTCGGACATCTCACCTCTGTCTCTTGTGCGGGTAAAACAATTTGGAAACCTAATAAATTGGATAGTCAAGGTAGAGTGGTGGAGGAGACCTTGGCAGGCGATGTTATTCAAACGTATGTGTATGACAGCAAGAGCAGATTGACTTCTGAAAAAGCCTATAAGGGTAGTTCTAAATTGAAGGATTTAAGTTATTCTTATACAACTTTGGGATTAGTTAAGAAGGCTGATGCTATAAGTGGGAATACCGAGTCTTATACATACGATTCTTCCAATCGTTTGGCAACGGTTACTGCAGCCAAAGGCTCGTCATCATTGTCGGGTACTCATCGGTATGATGCAAAAGGGAATATGACTAAAACGTGGGATGGTTATTGGAATACTATTGGATATGGTGCCAATGGGATGCCGCCTCACCAAGTTTCTTCTGTTGGATACTCTTCTTCTTCTGTCTCTAATGCTCAAACAGTTTCGTTCGACTCTTATCGGATGGCTACGCAAATAAAACAAGGTAATCTGACTTACTCCATTGATTATAAGCCGGACCGACGTCGTTATAGGTCTCGTTTATACAAGTCGGGGACTTTACAACGAACCAAATATTATTTGGGTGATTACGAAAAAGAACTCTCCAAAGATGGAAAATCTCGCGAAATCCATTACCTTTGTGGGGGAAATGGATTGGCGGCGATTTATGTGCGAACAGCCGGAAAGGATACCCTTTTTGCTGCTGTTACAGACCGCCAGAATAGTTTAACGGCCGTTATGGATGTAGCCACCAATAAAATAGAGAAATTTTCTTACAAGCCATGGGGTATGAGGCGCAATGCGAGCAATTGGACAACGAATGTGACAATGGATGTTGCAGGGCGTTTCAGTCGTGGGTATTGTATGCACGAGCATTTGCCGGAGTTGGGCTTGATAGATATGGGTGGCAGGATGTACAATGCGCGCACCAATCAGTTTCTCTCTCCGGATCCCTATGTGCAGAGTCCGGGTAGTTGGCTTTCACACAACCGTTTTGCCTATTGTATGCAGAATCCGGTTTGGCGAACAGATCCGAGTGGCGAGTTTAGTAACTATTACTTGGGTTTGATGTTTGATTATGCAGAGATGATGGCAAATATTTATTTAGGAATACAGCAAATGTTGGAGAGTGTGGCAATCTCCATTCAGACGACTGTAGCATCTGCGCAGAGTGCCGCAGCCGGGGCTGCAAGTTCCACCGCCTATGGCTATACATCCTCCTACGAGCCTGCAGATTATTCCTACAACCCGTCTGTAGTCAACAATGTTTATGCAGCGATTTCACAGAACACGCAAAATGCAGTAGCTTCGGCAAAAAATGCAGTGGCATCAGTACAAAATGCTTTATCTTATGCAGACGATTGTGTAGATAGAATAGGGTATTCTGTTGGTTCGTTTTTGTTCCGTTCTGATGCTTATTCTATTTATTTTTCGGGTTCTGCTTATTTGGGAGTAGGTGTTACTTTTTCTGCGGAATTGGGACACATGAAACAGTATGGAGGATTTGTTGCTGCTTCAGCAAGTTTTGGAACAGGGTTTGATTTATCGGGCGGAGGTGGGTTGAAAATCTCAAATTATTGGGGCGAACAACAGATGACAGCTGAATCTTATGGTGGTGAAGGGAATGGGTGGTCCATAGGAGTTGGTCCATTAGACTTTGGATATTCTTTTTCTCAAGACAAAACGTGGTCAAGTTTTAATATAGGTTATTCTAAAGGACTGCCTTTCGGAGTATCATTTAGTAATACAAATACAAGAATAATTCCTTGATTCATATAATAATTTATAATCATGATAAATCAAATCAAAGGCATACTTTTCCCTTTCAAATGGAAGCGTGTGATATTTGTTGATGGTAGCAAGTTTCTAAATTTTGAAAGAGATGGAATATATACTATTAATAAGACGAAATATAATGTAACAAAGGTGGGAAATATATTAAGATTAAGAAGAGTAACACTATTAAATTTCCATCAAGAACCAACATTGAGTTTTGTGATACCAACTGAAAATAGTCAGGAATTAATTATTACATTTCAAACTTCTACTTCTTGTAAAATATTTAGTCTATTCTGGTATTTTTTTATCACGATATTTGTGTTATTTGTATTATTTTTGGGTGAATTTGTTTTTGTTCTCATCGGAGTATTTTTGATTGTTTATGGTTGTTGTCTGTTTAATTTTACAAATTATATACTAACAACTATAATAATGTCAGATTTAAAAACACTTTGTAAATAGTTTCTTGTATGATTATTATTAGTCTATATAGGGAAAGAATTGGCGTGAATAACTATTTTCTTACAGATGGAAACCAAATAGGCGAAAACACCCAACGAGCTGCAGTTAAGTCTGTTGGCAGTTGGGCAGGAGCAACATTGGGTGCTCAAGGTGGCGCGTATATAGGTTCTTTCTGTTTTCCTCCTGTTTGCACAATTGTAGGAGGATTTGTAGGTGGAGTTGCCGGAGGTATAGGGGGCGAATATCTCTTTGAAAATATGTATAACTTAAAACCTTAACATTATGAAAAAGGATAATTTTTTAACTTATTATAGTGCATTGATGTTGTGGACGATGAATATTTGGTATAAATGTTCTCGTAATATCATAGGATATCCTATGCTTTGTTTTAGTGTATTTTTGTATAAAAAAAGTGATTATGTAAAGAAGCATTTTGAAAAGTTAGGTTTTACCTCTTCTGAAGATATTATGAATAGGTATGGAGACTATGTTGATAGCATGGATCCGTATAAAGACTATTTTTGCGATAGCAACATGTATTTTCTTTGCGTATTCTTTATACATAGTACCATATTGGTCATCTCCAATTGTATATTTGGAGTTAATCCCCCTAAATTTTTTGGGCCAACTTATGGAATTTATGGGTTGTTAGCAATATTTGCAGTGGCTTTAGTTTTTGAATACTATTTCATATCTCGTAAGGATAAAGCAAAAAAACTTTTCAAGCAATTCGATAAATGGAAGCAACCTAAACGAAGGAGAATGCAGTGGCTGGCATTTGGTTTGATAGTGGCAATATGTGGGTATCAAGTACTAACAATGTGGTTGTTTTTAAGTTGATAAAGATAACAGAATGGTTTCCAGTAATAAATACATTCGTTTTTCTTGTACATCAAGCTACAACCCGTCTGTAGTCAACAATGTTTATGCGGCGATTTCACAGAACACGCAAAATGCAGTAGCTTCGGCAAAGAATGCAGTGGCATCAACCAATGCGATGATAAATGAAATATCATCAGTAACTACTTCTAAAACAGAAAATTTTTTAGCAGCTACATCCGCAACCGTTACCTCATTTGATGCAGTGGGAACAGGTATGAATGCATTGATAGAGTGTGGAACAGGTTCAAAAATCACTGATGGGTTAGGGAAAGCAGGTAGAGCGTTTGGAGTGACAGGTACTGGAGTATCAGTTATATCTTCTGGATTGACTATCAAAAGTGGAGTAGATAATTGGAAAGAAGGAAGTAAAATTAGGGGTTCTATTGATTTTGTAGTAGGGAGTACCTCATTATTTACTACTATTGGTATGACTGCTGGTTTAATTTCAAATCCTGTTGGATGGTCAATTTTGGGTGTTACTGCTGTCTATGGAGTAGGGACAATGATTTATGATTTGAGTGATGAATACTAAAGATTAGCAATATGTGTATAGATTATCTTAAAAAAATAGGAGGACTCTGTTTTTATAATAGTAGCGTAAACGGAGATTCATTTATCAAAGAAAATTATGTTTTATTGGTTTGGTTTTGTGCATTTTCATTTCCTACAGGTATGGTTTTCTTTGTTATTAATAACATGTTAATTATTCCTTTTTTTTGCGGAGCTTATTTTTCTCCGGAAGGTAGATTAGTTGGTTTGTTGTATGTTTTTTTGCATGCAGTCCCTCCTGCCATATTTTATTATTTTCTATTTCTTTACAAGAAGAAATACTTAAAATATATGGAGTTGTATAAAAATTATCCAAAGTGGAAAGTTTTTTATTTTATGCTTTTTATAGCTATAGGAATGTTTTTTCCACTTGTCATTTTCGACCTTTTCCGAGACAGTTGGGGCGTTTGATTTAGTAAATTTCACACTTTATAAGTCTTGTTAGATGATTATTTTAGGAAACACCACCAATGGTATTGGAGGAACAGCCAATCCTATGATAGACCAAGGTGGCTCTGTGGGACTGACGAGTAAATCACGTTCTTTTAACTATTACAAACCCCAAGAGAGATACAAAGGTAATGGATTTTATGGCAATCAGTATGTAAAAACGTATCAGTTGAAACATCTGGGTAGCGTGGCTAAGAATGTAGGTGTTGCTGGAACAATTGTTTCTTCTGCAACTAATATTGGAATAGGATTTGTTGAAGATGGAAACCAAATAGGCGAAAACACCCAACGTGCTGCAGTTAAGTCAGTTGGCAGTTGGGCAGGAGCAACATTGGGTGCAAAATATTGTGCAGGATTTTGTACTCCTATTTGTCCTCCATGGGGAACGATAGTAGGTGGATTTGTAGGCGGAGTAGCCGGTGGACTTGGAGGTGAATGGCTTTTTGAAAATGGATATGATTTAATACCTTGAAAATTATGAAAAAGGAAAATATTATTACGTACTATTGTGCCTTAATGTTATGGGAATTGCATATTTTATATAATGCAGTAGGAGATATAATTACCTCTCCGATTAAGTATCAGTATGCTTTTTTGTATGATAGATGTAGATGGGTTAGAAAGATGTTAGAAAAGCAAGGCTTTACATCTTCAGAGGATGTTCGTATACGTTTTGATAGTTGGGCTAAGTCTCAAGATAAAAAATATTTTTGGGAATATGAACATCCTGTGCATAGTTATTTCCCTGATACCAACATGGGTTTTCTCTGTGTATTCTTTGTGCATAGTACCATATTGGTCATCTCCAATTGT
>JAGBVI010000100.1 GCA_017630395.1 Paludibacteraceae bacterium | reverse complement strand
GTAGAAATGCCTTATGTGGACTTCTGCCACGATGCCAACGCACGCATCAAAAAAGTCACTATCACTGACAAGGAAACAATACTTGAGTTCTCATGCAACAACCTCACACAAGGTGGGTATTTCCAATGGATTAACATTGACAAAGCAACATACATCGTTGTAGATGGCAAGGAATATCAGCTCACCCGTGCCGAGGGTATTGCTATTGCTCCCAACAAAACCAACTACTCCAAACCAGGAGAAACTAAGAATTTCAAACTCATTTTCCCTGCTATTCCTAAGTCTTCCACCTCATTCGACCTAATAGAACCAGGCGAAAGCGATTGGAAGTTCTATGGCATTTCATTAAAAGAGTATTAATCTTCCCCATTATACACACCTATGAAGAAATTTATTTGCATTATCCTATTGATTGCGGCTTCATACAATCTTTCCCATGCCACCAAGCGTGCACTTGTTATCGGTATTGGCAACTATCCTGAAGCAAGTGGTTGGGCTAAAATCAATGGCGACAAAGATCTGCCTATCGTAAGAGATATGTTGCTCGCTAATGGCTTTCAATCCAAGGACATCGTTGAACTCAAAAACGAGTCTGCTACAGCCGATGCTATCCGCAAGGCATTAGATGCCCTCGTTGGCAAGGCTGCCAAGGGGGATGTCATCTACATCCATTTCTCTGGTCATGGTCAACAAATCACGGACCTTCATGGCGATGAAGAAGATGGTTTTGATGAGGCATGGATTCCTATTGATGCACAATTCTCCTATGCCAAAGGTAAGTACGAGGGCGAAAACCATATTGTTGATGACCAACTCAATCAATGGCTCTCACAACTCCGTTCCAAGGTCGGTGCTACTGGCAAGATCACTGTCGTAGCAGACGCATGCCATAGCGGTGGAGGTTCGCGTGGTGATAAAGATGAAACCAAGTATGTAGTGCGTGGCACATCAGATGCTTTTGTTATTCCAGGCAATACCAAGCCCTTCTCCGGCGAAGTAGGTACTATTGATTGGATTTTCATTTCAGCATGCAAGTCCTATCAATGCAACTACGAGTACAAAGGCACTGGCTCTCTTACTTATGCACTCGGACAACAAAAGGCAAATCTATCATCTACCCCAGCGCAACAAGTACAACGCTCAATCCGTTCTACAATCGCTAATATCATTCCATTCACGCAGACACCCGTATTGGAGGCATCTGTAGAAGGGACACAACAAAGTCTATTCTAATCAACATCAATAACAACCATTAAAATTTTTAATGTATGAAAAAAATCTTATTTTTCTCCATTATCGCACTAGGTGCAGTAATGGTATCGTGCAACAAACCTGCACAGGCAACTGAAGAGAAGGCAGAGATTACTAAACCTGCTTCTCAAGAAATTAGCGCAATCCGTACAGCTAATGACTTGGCTAAGTATGGTTATGAGGTAGCGTCTGCTTCAGCATTGATTGAAGCTGCTAACATTTTAGCTGGTATTCCAACACAAGATTTAGGCGTAGAGCCAAAAGAAGGAGAGGAAACCGAAAATGAAATCGCTAAAACACAAGAGAAGTCATTTTGTCCAAAAGCATTATTAGCAGCTGCAAAAGAGTTTGCTTACGACGATGAGGTTCTTCTTGGTATGATTGCTAAAGTAGAAACCAAACTAGCTGCACAAGCAGAAACCAAACTAGCTGCACAAGCAGAAGGAATTCGTGGAGCCGTAGGTGGTCCTAAATATGCATACGGAAGAGTTAATGCACGCAGTTACACTTATTACTACTGCCAATTCTGGGCAAACGAAATAGCTGAAGTAGCTGTTTCAGGTGATGGTGATACCGATCTGGATCTTTATGTTTACGACGAGAATGGTAATCTTATTGATTCTGACACCGACTATAGCGATGATTGTTATGTTAGCTTCGTTCCAGCTTGGACTGGTACCTTCGCCATTAAGATTGTTAACCGTGGCGGTGTTTACAACAACTATGTTATTGTTACTAACTAATCTATTGTAGAATTAATATTCTACCTCCAATGCCTACCTCTGATAGCAACGGCTGTCACAGGTGGGCATTATAATTATTAAACAACTGATATGACAACTATTTTGTTAGGAGCTGGGGCATCTGTACCTTTTTTCAATCCACGACTAACCACAACATCATTAACAAATGCTGTTAAAGATAGGACTAATTGGGAAAATATTCTCGAAAAATACAACAGTGTTTTGTGCGATAAAGAGGATATGCGTGAAGCACCATCAATAGATGAAATAATGGAATTAATTCTTTCTATTGACAAATTATACCCGTCCTATCATTTTGAACAAATTGCAGAAATTGTTGATAAGTATTGCTCTATAAAGATAGATATCGACCCAAAAGAAACAGTTCTATCTGCGCTGATTCACATAATAAATACGCAGTCTAACTGTCAAATACCAACTAGTGATGAACGCTGGAGGGATGTACCATTCCTTTTCAGAGAAATAATAGCAGACCAAATTCTTCATTATCAAAGTGATTGCAAAGTTGAGGATTATGACAATTTACAACAAATGCAAGAGAAATTTCTTGATTCGATTTGCAAGGTTGATGAGGATGTAACAATTGTATCATTAAACTATGATGAATGCATTATAAAGAGTGCAAGGCATACTAATTTTAATTTTTGCAATAAATTTGACCAAGATGATGGTTTTATACAAGATGTTAAATCTATTCTTAATGAAAAAAAAATTATTCTATTTCCTCATGGTCATTTAACCCTTCACCCTCGCAATAATTACACAGAATATTATCATTGTGCGGAGACTGCAGATGAACACCGATGGAGTTTCCTATTTGACTCTATCAATAAAACTATCACACACCATCCTGCGGTATTTGCATATAATTTCAATACATTTATTACAACGGGACAATGTAAGGACGATAGTTTGAATAACGAGCCTTTTGCTGCATATTACCAGCGTATGGCAAAAGACATTATGAGTAGTGATAAAATTATAATTATAGGTTATTCGTTTTCAGATGAACATTTTAATAGATTATTAAAAATTTTTTTACATAGCAACCCTAATAATATTGCATTAATTGTTGATTATTATACCGATAATGTCACAATGACTGACGAGTATAAAGATTCTGAATGCATTATCAGCAAGATCCAAAAAGTTTTTACCCCAGAATGGTCTGTATTTGTAGATAGTGATAGTAATAAATTTCCGCTAAATAAAGAAGAAATACAGCGATTGAATAATATTGGGTATGGTGAAATATTTCAAAATGTGATTTTCTACAAAAAAGGTTATGTATCTTTTTTAGAAACATATAATCAAATATGGAATATTCTATATCCATCTAAAAATAAATCTATATGTATGCGAATAAAAGAACATTTTCAAAGTATTTATACTAACTAGTAAAAAAACTTGTCGACCAATCATGAAACAGATCTTATTCTTCATAATTCTTTCTCTATCGGCGTGTTCTACTAAAACACTATCTCATAAAGAACACTTTATTGATGCCATCAATCGTGGAGATTTTGAACAAGCTGCTGAAGAACTATATTTAGTTACTGATTGGGATGTCGATTTTTATCTTGAACCAGATTCTATAGTATCATTCCTACAAGCTGTAGATACTGCTAACATACCTATGCCAACAAGGGATAGTCTATATGCGTATGTTACGACTGAATTAGGAATTGTTGGTGATGCGTTTTTTGAAACTGACGATTTTGAAAGTGCAATAGATATATACATGCAACAAAAAACATGGTGTGAGAAATATTTAGGAGTAGATAATCTGCATTATGCAGGAGTAATGTATAACTTGGGATATTATTATGAAGAAATAGATAGTAATTCACTCGCTGAAAAATATTATTTAGCATCATTAGATACTTATAAGTCAACAATGATGGTTCATCATCCCCATTATGCTATAATCAAGAATGCTTTAGGGTGTATATATAGTCATATGGGAAACTACGAACAAGGCGAAGTATTACTTAAGGAAGTTCTTGAATTTGACAAGGAAAAATATGGCTTATTTCATATAAACTATGCAATTTCTTTAAATAATTTAGGAGGTTTTTATATGGATCATAGTGAATATACAGAAGCTATGAAATATTTTATGATGGCTAAAGATGTATTTTCAAATTCTATGCTTTTTTTAAATATAAACTACATCAGTTTACTTAATAATATTGGTGATTTGTATTTATATCTAGAAAATCTTGAAATTGCTGAGGAATATTACTTAAAAGCAATGAGAATGTGTAAAATAACCCTACAAAAATCCAACTTTGAATATACATATTCTTTAAATAACCTTAAGCAAATATATACACTTAAAAATGAACATCAAAAAGCCCTTAAGTATTCTTTAAAAATACTAAAAACTAATAAAAAACACTTAGGTACATCTCATGAACGGTATATAAATTCTTTAGTGGATGTAGGTTGTCAATATATAGAATTGCGCATGTATTCAGATGCACAAAAATATTTTACCGATGCATTAGAGAGAAAAGAACAATTAGGAGATACGATAGATCATTCTTATATAACAATAATTGGTAATCTTGGATATACCTATTATAAAAGTGGTGATATTGACTTAGCAAAAATAAATTTCCTAAAAGCAGTGGAACAATGTGAGTTGAAATCACACATGTCTCATTTTGATTACGGAAATTATTCATATCATTTAGGAGAAATATTTGCTAATCAAAGCGAGTATCTTGCTGCTAAAAATTTCTATTTAAAGGCACTTGATGTTTTTATAGTAACATTAGGTGTACACCATCCTCAGACTGTTACCTGTTTGAAAATTATAGGTGACATGTATACTTTTTTAAACGATTATAAGTCTGCAGAACAATATTATTTATCTGTAATTGATAATATACAATTAATTCATGATGGATCACATCTATTTTTAGCTGACCTTTTTTCAAAACTAGGTCGATTATATTGGGATATATTAGACTATAAACAAGCAGAAACTTATTACTTAAAAGCATGGGAAATATTAAAGGGATTTCGAACCAACACAGAATGTATCATTGGCATTATTAATTTATTACAAGATATCAGTGATTTATATCTTGAAATCGGAGAGTATCATCATTCTGAAAAATATTTATTGGAAGCAACAGAATTATCTAGAGCACATGAAATAGATTCCATCAACTGGAATTTGTTATGCAAATTGGGAAGATTTTATTTAAAGATGAATGATTTTGACTCGGCTGCAAAATATTACATAGAGTCTGCAAAGAAATCTCAAGAATTAGAAAATAGCTCTATTGAAAGTATAAACTTTTTTAATGAAGTAGGATGGGTTTTTCAAAAATTAGAAAATTATGAATACGCGTTAAAATGTTTTGAGAAAGTATTGAAAATAGCCGACTCAAGAGAAACTATTTCAACAGAAGAGCATGCTTCTTATTTAAATAATTTAGGACTGTTATATTGTGACATGGAAGAATATGATAAAGCTGAAAATATCTTTCATGAGTCTCTAATGAAAGATAAAAGTGCTACATGTCTATATAATTTGGCAAATGTGTATTTTCAAAAAAAACAATATAGTGATGCCATTAAATATTATTTAGAAGCATTAGAAATAACTGAATATCTTGAACTTCGTGCGGAATGTTTATCAGGTCTGGTTTATTGCTGTATCCAAATAAATGACTTTAAATTAATAGAGGAAAACATTGTGGCTGCAGAACATATATATAGAAACATATTCACTTCTTCTGGTCTTGAGTTATCTGAAAATCAGCGTAACAAGTTGTGGGATAATTATAATTTTTATTATGAATATATTTATCCAATCTACGCGTACAATTTCTATTCATTAAAACCTTCTATTTCCACTTTCGCCTACGACAACGAACTTTTCGTCAAAGGTTTATTACTCAACTCTTCCGAATCTGTTAAACGCTCTATCCTTGAAAGTAATGATACAACTCTCATTTCTCAATGGAATGAACTCACCACAAAAAAACAACAAATACAAGTTCTACAAGAGAAAGAACCTCAATCTGATTATCTAAAACAGATTCAAGAAGAAGCAGAGCGATTAGAGAAACAGATTACCCGCTCTAGTGCTGCCTACCGTGAGAATCAAGCTATGTGGCAAATCACATGGGATAGTGTGCAGAATCATCTCTCTTCTAATGATGTGGCTATTGAATAC
Source organism: Paludibacteraceae bacterium (assembly GCA_017630395.1). Classification (GTDB taxonomy): domain Bacteria; phylum Bacteroidota; class Bacteroidia; order Bacteroidales; family Paludibacteraceae; genus UBA1181. The sequence continues at coordinate 4,245 of JAGBVI010000100.1, read as the reverse complement.
TTCTCAGCACCGCTATCCGAAGATAGTACTATGTATTGCGCCCTTCTTCTCCGCCACGACAGCCAATACCCCGAACTTATTCCTCTCTTCGAGGAAAAAGAAGTCTCATCATACTTATCTACCTCCAAAGGCAACATTACCAATCAAACATACGATTACTATGCTAATGGCGAAACAATCTCTCAACTCGTTTGGAGCAAGATTCTTCCATATATCAATGAGGGCGAAACCATATATTTCGCCCCATCTGGCTTACTCCACCAATTAGCTATAGAGTATCTTCCTTATGATGAGAATAGTACCATGTCTGATGTATATAATATGGTGCGCTTATCTTCCACGAGAGAAATTGTCTTGAACAAACAAAATACAGAATACACTACCGCAACCATCTATGGCGGTATTGCGTATGACTTAGAGGAAGATGTTCTTCTTGCAGAAAGTGAGAATTATGCGACTGAGAACCTCCTCGCTTCACGCAGCATTGAGAATGATACCCTCAATCGTGGCAATGTCAAATATCTACCAGGCACAAAGAAAGAAGCAGAAAGTATCAACTTACTACTGAAGCAAAACAATATCTCTGCCAAACTATACACGACTGCAAAAGCCAATGAGGAATCATTCAAAGCATTGAGTGGTAAGCATCGCAACATCCTCCATATCGGTACCCATGGTTTCACATGGACAGATAGCGTAGCTAAAAAGCAAGACTATTTTACCCAATGTATGCAATTACAAGCATTGGATGGTAGTAATCGTTTTACCACACCTACTATTGACCCATTAAATCGTTGCGGACTACTCTTTGCTGGCGCTAATATTGCTCTGCAAGGAAATAGCAAGAATCTCCCCGAAGGTGTGCAAGATGGTATATTAACCGCCAAAGAGATCTCCTTAATGGACTTGCGCGATGCCAACTTAGTTGTACTTTCTGCATGCGAGACCGCCAAAGGCGACATCACCTCCGAAGGTGTATTCGGTTTGCAGCGTGCCTTTAAGATGGCTGGCGTACAAACCATCATCATGAGTTTGTGGAAAGTCAACGACCAAGCTACCCAACTCCTCATGACCGAGTTCTACAACAACTGGATCGGCAAGCACCAATCCAAACGCGAATCCTTCCGCAATGCCCAAAACACCGTCCGAAACAAATATGAAGAACCCGAATACTGGGCAGGATTTATTATGTTAGATTAAAAATACAATATTATGAAACACATGTTATTTTTTTTAGTGCTACTATTATCCGTATCTGTATCGGCTCAACAAACCGATTCGCTCTTTCATAAGTACCAAATGATTGATGCAATCAATAGGGGTGAATATAGTAATGCAGCAAATCTGATCCTGCAAGATACAGCGACGATTATTCCTGCAATTCAATATATAGATTCGGTAGGCTTTGAAAAAGAAATAACAGATTCAATCTCTGAGCATGTTATAGATAGTTTGTCGGCAATAGGAATGAAGTACTATAAAAGAAACGAGTATGAAGAATCCATAAAATATTATAAATTGGCATTATGCTTAAAAGAACTATTGAATGATGTTGATGAAAATTATATAATTTTAGTGGAAAATATTGCTGAACTATATCAAATGACAAATAATTATTTACAATCAGAAAAATATTATTTAAAAGCATTAGAAAATTGCGATGTAATCAACAATTGTTGGAATTCAACCTTTTCTTTGGCAATCGTATATCACACGATGGGGAATTTGGAAAGTGCTATTTCATATTATTTAGAATGTTTACAAATATTGGAAATAGAAGGAAAACAGCTAGATATAAACTACGGTGTTACTTTACTAACATTAGGAGGGATATATAAAGAAATACAAGACTATGCTTCGGCAGAACAATATTTATTAGAAGCACTATGTTGTATCAGGGAAAATATAACGGATTTTTATCCAGAATACACATTGATACTAAATGAGTTAGGATCAATATATTACAATTCGGGTAGATATGAAGATGCAGAAAAAAAACTTATGGAAGCATTGAATATAGGAAAATCTATTCTTGGCAAAAATCATAATCAATATATAAAATCGTTAAACCTTTTAGGGATGTTGCAGATAAGATTGGGAAACTATAAAGATGCAAAGCAATACCTTCTAGAGGCATTAGAAATTGGTGAGACTACACATGATTTATCACTTTCCTATTATATGAAAACTACATTGCATAATTTAGGATGGTTTTATTACAAAGTTGGGGATCTTGAGTTAACAGAAAAATATCTTTTAGAGGAATTATCCTTGTCTAATAAACTATATGGAACTTCCTCTACAGAATACGCATTGTCATTAAATGGAATAGGGAGTTTATATCTTTCTAAGGGTGACTATCATCAGTCTGAAATTTATTTTGTAGAGGCTTTGCGAATATATAATTTAAATAATATTATTGATAAGCATTATATGACTATAATGATTAACATAGCTTTAACATATGAACTTAAGGGAGACGAGAACTTAGCAGAAAAATATTATTTAGATGCTTTTAATTTGGCAAAAAATAATTTTCAATTTGATGAAATATATGATAATCTATTAGTTCGTTTGTGTGATTTGTATGTTCTCAAAAATGATTATAATAAGGCAGAACAATATGTATATTTGTTGCAACGGTTATATGTGGAGAGATATATTTCATCGTTGAATTATATGACGGAACATCAGCGTTCGTTATTTTGGCAATCAATGCAGACTCCGTTTAATAAAGGAATACCAATATATGCATATAGATCTTATTTTGTTAACCCTAATATTCCTTTCTTTTCCTATAACAACGAGTTGTTTCAAAAAGGTCTGCTATTATCATCATCCGTAATTGTTCGTAATTCTATTTTAGAAAGTGAAGATAGTATTTTAGTTTCTCAATGGCAAGAATTAATTTCTACTAAACAAACAATTTTGCAATTGAAGGAGAACAAAATAGCGAACCTATCTTTTTATAATCAACGCGCAGACTCTTTAGAGAAATTGCTTGTACAAAACAGCGCAGCCTTTCGCGAGCACCAAGCTATGTGGCAAATCACATGGGATAGTGTGCGCAATCACTTATCTCCTAACGAGGTGGCAATTGAATACTTCTCTGCACCTTTATCAAAAGATAGCACGATGTATTGCGCGTTACTCCTCCGCCACGATAGCGAACACCCAGAAATGATTCCACTCTTTGAGCAAAAAGAAATCACTTCTTTTATGTCTTCTAGTGGTCGTACTATCACAAACCAGACCTATGATTTTTATAGTAATGGCAAAACAATCTCTCAACTCGTTTGGAGCAAGATTCTTCCTAATGTTAAAGAAGGTGAAACCATCTATTTTGCTCCGTCAGGCTTACTCCACCAATTAGCTATAGAGTATCTTCCTTATGATGAGAATAGTACCATGTCTGATGTATATAATATGGTGCGCTTATCTTCCACGAGAGAAATTGTCTTGAACAAACAAAATACAGAATACACTACCGCAACCATCTATGGCGGTATTGCGTATGACTTAGAGGAAGATGTCCTTCTTGCAGAAAGTGAGAATTACGCAAAAGAAAATCTCCTCGCTTCGCGTAGCATTGAGAATGATACGCTCAATCGTGGCAATGTTAAATATCTACCTGGTACCAAGAAAGAAGCCGAAAGTATCAATTTACTACTGAAACAAAACAATATCTCTGCCAAACTATATATGACTGCCAAAGCCAATGAGGAATCATTCAAGGCATTGAGCGGTAAACATAGCAATATACTCCACATCGGTACACACGGATTTACATGGACAGATAGTGTGGCTAAAAAGCAAGACTTCTTTACCCAACGCGTACAACTCATGGGACAAGAGCAACACTATGATACATCCATAGACCCATTAAATCGTTGTGGACTACTTTTTGCTGGCGCAAACATTGCGCTGCAAGGAAATAGCAAGAATCTCCCCGAGGGCGTACAAGATGGTATATTAACAGCCAAAGAGATCTCCTTAATGGACTTGCGTGATGCCAACTTAGTTGTACTTTCTGCTTGTGAGACCGCCAAAGGCGACATCACTTCCGAAGGTGTATTTGGCTTGCAACGTGCCTTCAAGATGGCTGGCGTCCAAACTATCATCATGAGTCTGTGGAAGGTAAGTGACAAGGCCACACAACTACTGATGACCGAGTTCTACAACAACTGGATCGGCAAAGACCAATCCAAACGCGAAGCTTTTCGAAATGCTCAAAATACCGTCCGC